>JBIQKK010000102.1:0-7911 GCA_044506585.1 Hyphomicrobiales bacterium | reverse complement strand
CCGTGCCCACCGCGCTGCGCCGCAACGGCGCGTCGGGGCTGCTGGTCGAGGAGGCCGCGGGGCAATGGTCAGCCTACAGTCTCAAGGCGCCGGTCAAGCGCAAGCCCTCGCCGGTGGCCCCGCTCGAGGGGGAAGGCGCGAGGCAGGAACCCTGCCTCAGGCTCGCCGACCCGTTCGCCGATCCCGTGACAGAGCTCGAGCATCCCTCGGGCCTCCGCTTCACGCTCGAGGAGGGCCGCCGCCTCGGCGTCACCCCCAGGGAGGGGACGAAGATCCTGTCCCCCGCCTTCTCCGCCGACCTCACGCTCGCCTGTGCCAGCGCCGATGGCGCGATGGTCACGGTCACCACTGCCGATTACCGGACGGAAATCTGGAAGTCCGATTTCTCGACCCGCCTCGGCCCGGCACTGAACGAGAAGATCTGGTTCGGCGAAGGCTCGACGCCCGAAAAGACCGACTGGGTTGCGATCTCGCCCGACGGCACGCGCGCGCTGATCCGGTCGTCCTTCTGGGACCCGCCGAACCTGGAGCTGTTCTGGATCAGCCTGTGGGACATCGAGTCCGGCCTGCCGCTCATGGACCGCACCGAATTCGCCGATGACGGGCTCACCGACGGCGTCGTTCGCTCGGCGCGCTTCGCCGCCGATGGGCACATCACCTTCATCGGCGACACGGCCCTGGTCCCGAGCTCGCTCGAGCTCACGATGCCTCCAGGGCTCCCCGCCGCGCTGCCCGATTACGCCGAAGCGATCGCCGGCCAGAGCATCACGGTGGAGGGTCTCGCCGAGCCCGTCGCGAACCGGGCGACCCGGCTCGAAGCCGGCAGCCGGGTGATTGCAGCACTGACGGAATAGGAAACTTCCTGCGCATTGGCGGCATTGACGGGGACAAACCGCTTTTACGCCCCGCCAGATGCTTTATACGGTGGCGCCGATGATGAGCACGAAGCGCAAGATGCCCGATATCGAGTCTTTCTCCCGTGACGCCTCCGTTCTTTCGCAGGCCCTGCCCTATATGCAGCGCTACGAGGGGAAGACGGTCGTCGTGAAATATGGCGGCCACGCGATGGGCGACGTCGCCCTCGGCCGCAACTTCGCGCGCGACATCGCGCTGCTCAAGCAGTCGCGCGTCAACCCGATCGTCGTGCATGGCGGCGGGCCGCAGATCGCGACCATGCTCGCCAACCTCGGGATCGAAAGCAAGTTCGAGGGCGGCCTGCGCGTTACCGACCAGCGCACGATGGAAGTCGTCGAGATGGTTCTCGCCGGCTCCATCAACAAGGAGATCGTGGCGCTCATCAATGCCGAAGGCGAATGGGCGATCGGCCTTTGCGGCAAGGACGGCAACATGGTCTTCGCCCGCAAGGCGGAAAAGAAGTTCAAGGACCCCGGCTCCAACATCGAGCGCGTCCTCGACCTCGGTTTCGTGGGCGAGCCCGTCGAAGTCGACCGCACCCTGCTCGACCAGCTCGCGCGCTCCGAGATGATCCCGGTGATCGCGCCCGTCGCCCCGGGCCGCGACGGCAACACCTACAACATCAATGCCGACACCTTCGCCGGCGCCATCGCGGGCTCGCTGGGGGCCAAGCGCCTGCTGTTCCTCACCGATGTCGACGGCGTGCTCGACCAGAACAAGAAGCTCATCCCCGAGCTCACGATGCGCGACGCCCGCGAGCTGATCGCCTCCGGCGTCATCTCCGGCGGCATGATCCCCAAGGTCGAAACCTGCCTCGAAGCGCTCGACAACGGCGTCGAGGGCGTCGTCATCCTCAACGGCAAGACGCCGCATGTGGTGCTCGTCGAGCTCTTCACCGAACACGGCGCCGGCACCCTGATCGTGCGCTAGACTGGACAAGAAAAGTCTCTTGCGCGAGTATTCGCGCGAGGGATTTTTATGAAGAAACCATTTCGAGGCAGTCGCGATACGAGCGACAAGCTTAGTCGCCTGAGACAATACTTACAGGCCTACTCTATCGCGCTCAATAAGCAGAAGTTTGCCCTGATCTACGTTGATGCCTTTGCGGGATCAGGCGTCCGAACGGAGACGCGCGCTGCCCTACCGCTGTTCGATGGGCCGGAGGCAACATCAGAGGAAATCGATACCCCGGGATCCGCGCGTATCGCTCTCGATATTTCCCCAGCGTTCGACTCGGTGGTTCTAATTGAACAGGACGAGGAACGCTTCTCGCAACTTGAGCGACTGCGTACACTCTTTCCGGACCGAGATATCATCGTTCGCCAAGGCGACGCCAATATCCACGTTCAACGTCTTTGCGATCGCTTCAAATGGAACCGAGAAGTGGGATCATTGAGGGGCGTACGCGGTGTAGTGTTTCTGGATCCCTACGGAATGGAGGTTGAGTGGTCGACCGTGGAGGCGATAGCCAAAACTCAAGCACTAGACTGCTGGTACTTCTTTCCATTGTCTGGGCTCTACCGCAACGCGCCACACAATCCTACCAAGCTCGATTCGGACAAGGAGCGCAGCTTGGATCGCGTTCTTGGAGCAACCGACTGGAGAACGCGCTGGTACACTCACCGCATTGACCGGCAAGATATGTTTGAGAGCGAATCGCAGGCGGTCGTGCGAGCCGATGTGGATGCCATCGAGGCCTATGTAAAGGAACGCCTGGAAACGGTTTTCAAAGGAGCGGTGCTCCCTCCACTCCGGCTACGTCACAACGGAAGTAATGCGCCCATGGCATCGCTCTTCTTCGCCGTGTCGAACCCGAGCCCTGCCGCAGTGAGTCTAGCCACAGACATCGCAGGTTACATACTCAAGCGAGGAAGCTCGTCCCACGTTTGATTTCGATAGCTGCGACCGGTAGCCTTCTTGTTGGGGCCACCCCATTGCTTGAAGAAAAAGGCGGTCCCAGTCGTGCGGCAGGCGTCGTGAATTTCATCGACCCAAACTGGATCCATGGGGCGCGCCTGCGGCCCAGACTCTCCGCCTACAATCGCCCAATCGATGTGCTTCAGATTTGCGGTTGCGACTGACCCGATGAGAGGTTCGAAGGAAACGAAGCGGATCGACGCAGGAACGGCGCGGAGGTCGTCGAGTCGGCCAAGGACGTGAGAGTCTTCTATGCTCGTTCCGAGCCACACGTTATCCAGCTGTGGAATATCGTTCTTAGACAATATCTCGGCCATGCGATCTGGACGTTTGGTGAGGATCTGGTAGGTGTGCCGGGACGTCCGCGCCATCGAATCCCAGACCTCGCGGATAAAGTCCGTAGGGACTTCGTCATGGAAAAGGTCCGACATAGAATTTACGAACACTCGTCGCGGCTTCTTCCAGCCGTCAGGAATCGACAGGGCCCTGTGATCTAGAGAAATTCGGCCTGTCCATTTCGCCCTGCCGCCCGATTTTCGCGTTAGGCCTTCATACTTCTCTACGCCCATGGCTTCCAGACGCGCGGCCATGCGCATCGCGTAGCAGTTGGTGCAACCCGCAGACATAATCGTGCAACCCGCCACCGGATTCCATGTCGCGTCGGTCCACTCGATCGAAGTGTCGGCCATGATCCATCTCCCTGGCCGATCATGCGGCGACAACATGAAGAAGAACCTAGTGCTCTTCTTGGAACAAAACAAGAACTTAAAGGGGCGCCTCGTGGGCGCCCCTTTCATGTCAGGCTTCCGCGGGCACCGGCGTGCCCGTTGGCGCGCTGCCCTGCCTTTGTCCGGCCCCCGGTCCGCCCTTGAGCAGGAAGACCAGGAGGAACACCAGGCCGAAACTGGCCACGAGGTAGTAGGTGGCGGTGGCCGCCGACACCGTGAACGCCTGGTGCATCGAGGTCGCTCCCCAATCCCGCGCGCCTTCGAGCATCGAGAAGAAGATCTGCCCGATGAGCGCCACGCCGACCGCGCCGCCCACCTGCTGGAACGCCTGGAGCGAACCGGCGCCGGCGCCGGCGTCGCGGGGCGGCACATTGGCAAGGACCAGCTGGAACAGCGAGGAGAACCCTAGTCCCAATCCCAGCCCGCCGATGAACAGCGGCGCCATGAACCACCAATGGTCGATCTCGTCGCCGATGCCCGCGATGACGAAGTGCACCCACAGCATGCCCGTTGTCAGCAGCATCGCGCTGACGGCTGCGCGGGTCCGCAGATAGCTCTGTCCGAACCGGCCGGCGATCAGCGACACCACGAGCACGCCCACCGAGAAGGGCGTGTTGGTCAGCCCCGATTCGAGCGGCGTGAACCCGAAGCCGCCCTGCAGCAGGATCGAGATCACCATGAAGAAGCCGGGAATGCCCGACGCAAAGATCGTCGTGACGAGCGCACCCAGCATGAAGGCGGGATTGGTAATCAGGCTGTAGTTGAGCAGTTGCGGTTCGTTGGCCGCCGCCATGCGCCGCTCCCACAGCACGAACAGCCCGAGCCCCACAACGGCCGCGGCCATCAGCGCCCAGCTCCAGGCCGGCCAGCCATAGGCGCGGCCTTCGACCAGCGGATAGACGAGCGCCACCATGCTCGCGCCGAAGATGGCAATGCCGACATAATCGTTCTTGAGTTCGGGATGGCCCGGCGGACGCGGGATGATGAACCAGCCAAGGACAACCGCAAGGATGCCCACAGGCACGTTGACGAGGAAGATCGGGCGCCAGTCGAGGCCCCAGAAATCGGCGCCGATCAAGAGCCCGCCCACGATCGGGCCCGCCACCGCCGCGAGGCCTGCGCTCAGGCCGAACAGCGAGAAGGACTGGCCGCGCTCTTCGGGCGGGAAGGTCACCGTCGCGATGGCGAGCACCTGCGGCGTCATGATCGCGCCGGCCAGGCCCTGCAGCACGCGCGCCGCGATCAGCCATTCGATCGAGGGCGCAAGGCCGCAGGCGGCCGAGGCGACGGTGAAGGCCGTCACGCCGATCAGGAACATATGGGTGCGGCCCACAATGTCGCCGAGCCGGCCGAACGGCAGGAGGCCGAGCGCAAAGGCCAGCACATAGGCCGCGATCACCCACTCGATCTGGCTGGCATCGGCGCCCAGGTTCTCCTGCAGGCTGGGCAGCGCGACGTTGACGATGGTCACGTCGATCAGATTCATGAAGCTGGCCAGCAGCAATACCGCCAGCGCGATCCACCGGCGCGGATCGGCCTCCGCCTTCGACTGCGGCACATGAAAATTGGAAGTCATCGAATTTAGTCCCTGGTTGAAATCTGCGGGTTGCGTATGGCGCGCTGCAATTCGGCGACCAGCCGCGAATAGAAGTCGGCGTCCCGGTGGCGGGTTCGACAAAACCCGATCATCGACGAGATGATCATGGTCGCGCACGCTTCCGGATCGAGATCGGAACGGTAGGCGCCTTCCCGGACACCTTCTGTCAGCAGGTCGACGATCGACTGCCGCCATTGATGCTTGAGGGGCGTGATGGCGGCCGCGATCCGCTCGTCGCGGCGCGCCCGCTCCATCAGTTCGGAGAACACCAGCAGGGTCTCGGGCCGCTCGAGCGCGAGCTCGCCGAAATCGACGAACTCGAGGTCCATCCGTTCTTTGGCGCTGAGGTGGCTGCGGGGTCGGGTGACGTGTTGCTCGCGGAACTGCCGGTGCAGCGATTCGGCCACGAGCTCGATCAGCGCCTCCTTGGTGGGCACGTGATAGTGCAGCGTCGCGACATTGATGCCGACGCGATCCGCGATGTCGCGGGTCCGCAGGCCCTCGACGCCCTTTTCGACAATGAGTTCGCGTGCCGCCTTGGCGATCGCCGCGCGGCGGTCGTCGCCGGCCGCCCGGCTGCGCTCGATGGGGGTGATCTCGTTCATGGGGCGCGGTCTATACACCCCGCCTCAGGGTCAATCAATCATTTGATTGAGGCATTTTGGCACGAATTTGCCGGGACAGGAGCTGTTGCCTTCCTCCCGATGAAACCAATCGGCGGGTCGCCTGTTGAAGCCGGACCCCCAATGCGGAGGCGAAAATGCCGACCACCGAACTGCCCCCGGTCAAGGAAAAGGCCCACGAAATCGCGCGCAAGATCGCCAACGAGCGTCCGTTGAAGAAGGACAAGTCGGCGCCCGAGTCCAATGTGAGCGGCGGCTTCAACCAGAAGAGCCGCGCCGAGGAAGACGACCGTCTGCGCGAGCAGGGCGACAGCGTCACCTCAGGCGACGGTCAGTGACCACCCGCCCGCAAGTGACAGGAGGGAGCCCTGCCGCTCCCTTCATCATCTCGATGCCGGCCATCGAGCGCGTCGACGACTCCCTGCGGGTGGCCGTTGAAGGACGACTGATCCGGCACAGCGGGTGAAACTGGCCCCCCGATCTGGCATAGTGGGGGTATGCCTGTTTCCGATTCCGCCCGCACGCGCTTTGCCGAAATCACCGACTGGGTGTTCGACCTCGACAACACCCTTTATCCGCGTGAATGCAATCTCTTCTCGCAGATCGACCTGCTGATCTCGACCTACATGGTCGGTGTCACGGGTTTGCCCTATGCCGAAGCGCGGGCGCTGCAGAAATCCTACTATCGCGACCACGGCACCACCCTGCACGGCCTGATGCTGCATCACGGCGTCGATCCCGAGCATTTCCTGCGGACCGTCCACGCCATCGACTATTCGGGCGTTCCCGCCCATCCCGGACTCGCCGCAGCGCTCGCGGCGCTGCCGGGCCGCAAATTCATCCTGACCAATGGCGATGTCGGCCATGCGACCGCAGTGCTCGAAAAGGTCGGACTCGCCGGCATGTTCGAGGGCATCTTCGACATCAAGGCCATGAAGTACCGCCCCAAACCCCTGCCCGAAGCCTACAGCGAATTCCTCGCGGCGCACGGCGTCGATGCGAAGCGGGCCGCAATGTTCGACGATCTCGAAAAGAACCTGCTCGTGCCGCACGAAACCGGCATGGTCACGGTCCATGTCGTTGCCGCAGACGGCTACGCGCACGAACAGGTCGAAAGCTGGGAACTGGGCCAGGGCGACGGCCCCCACATCCACCACCGCACGAACGACCTCGCGGCGTTCCTCGCGAGCGTTGTTTAGTATTTGACCTTCCAGGCCACCGGATTACGACTAGGGCATAATCAAATGGCATAATTTGGGGGATGGTGTGGGGCTCGAGGATTTGTTCAAGGACTTCGGTTGGCCGCAACTGGCGATATTCATTGCGTTTGCCCTGCCGGGGTTCATCTCTTTGCAAATCTGGCGGATGATATCGCCTGCGGCGGAACGCACGCTTCTGGACAAGTTGCCCGAGGCGATCGCTTTCGGCGTCTTGAACGCCGTCGTGGCCGGTCCGCTTATTGTCCTGATTGCCCCGACGAATATTGGGATTTGGTATTCATCGCTCGTAGTTGGGTTACTGGTCCTTCCGGTTTGCTGGCCGTTTCTGCTTTACCGCGTCCTGGAGGCCCTGTTTCGCTCCAGTGTCATTCTAAATCCGGCCCACAATTCGTGGGATGCGGCTTTCCTCAAGAGGGAGCCGTTCTTCGTAATAGTACATCTCAAGGATGGCCGCCGCATCGGCGGCTACTATGGCCCTCGATCGTATGCTGGTGTTTACCCCGCTTCAGGTCACCTATATCTTGAGAGCTTGTGGTCTCTTGCTCCCGATGGGCGCTTCATGTCGCCCATCCCTGGCTCTCGAGGCCTGGTTTTGAGACCTGAGGACTATCAGTTCATAGAGCTACTTGAAGGCTGAGAGACACTTTTATGGCCAACACTCCCGTCGACAGACCCAGCGCACTGATCAAATGGGGTGTGAGCCCCCTGCCCTCCGGACAACGTCCTGGCAACCGGGAACCAAGCCCGGCTCCGCCTGCCCCACCGGCCGGTGGCTCGGCAGTACCCCCGCCTCCACCAACTGGCGACGTTTCGCAGCCGCCCAGTGGCACTCCAGTTACGGCGCGATGAGACTTAAGCCCTGAGTTCGACCTCGGGCAGATTGTAGTGCTGGCGGACGACGTTCCAGCCGT
>JBIQKK010000101.1:0-7936 GCA_044506585.1 Hyphomicrobiales bacterium | reverse complement strand
TCAAACTCGGCGAGCGACCGGGCTTCGGAATGGATCTGCGCTCGCGCGACGACCTTGTGCCTGTTGCCTAGGCGCCAGCCGTCCTGATCTGAACGGCATTTACCCCTCATCGCTGCCATTTCTCGTTGCGCAATCGTCACCCCGACCGGCCTCAGCCAGCCTGTTCACCCAAGCTTGTCGCTGGACTTGGAATTGCCTATGCCATCATGGCGGCCGTCAAATAGGACTTTGATTTCATGCGTTCGGTTACAAGCTTCAACGACGGCTGGATTTTCGAGAATGGGGAGGCAGTCGCGCTTCCTCATACGGCCGTGGAACTGCCCTTCTCCTATTTCGACGAGCGCATCTATCAACGCCCGTTCACGTACCGAAAAACATTCAACGCGAACCCCGACTGGGCCGGTGACGAAGTGCTGATCCACTTCGAGGGCGCCATGGCAAACGCCAGGGTGTCCCTCAACGGCGAACAGATCGCCTCCCACAAGGACGGCTACACGCCGTTCGAGGCGAGACTTACCGGCAAGATCAAGCAGGGCAACAACGAGATCATCGTCACCGTCGATGGCAGCGAGAACCCCGAAATACCGCCGTTCGGCGGCCGGATCGACTACCTCACTTACGCAGGGATCTATCGCGACGTGTGGCTGAAGCGGGTGCCGCCGATCTTCGTGGCGGGCGTCAAGATAGAGACCCCCGATGTGCTCGCGGACAAGAAGACTGTGATCGCACGTGCCAGCCTGTCCAATCCGCAGAAGCGGGCGTTCGAAGGCGAGGTGACCGCAACGCTGAAGGACGGCGGGGGCAAGGTCATTGCGACCGCCAGCGCTCCAGCAGCCGAGCACGTCACCTTCCGGTTCGACGAGCTCGATGGCATCGCGCTGTGGGAGATCGACGCGCCCCACCTTTACACGCTCGAGCTCGCGATCGGTGCCACCGATTTATTGGCGACCTCATTCGGCTTCCGCGCGGCCGAGTTCACGGCCGAGGGGTTCAAGCTCAACGGAATGCCGCTGAAGCTCCGCGGACTGAACCGGCATCAGTCGTTCCCATATTGCGGTTATGCGCTCGGGCGCGCCGCGCAAGAGCGGGACGCGGAGATCCTGAAGCACGACCTGCAGGTCAATATCGTGCGCACGTCGCACTATCCGCAATCGACCTGGTTCCTCCACCATTGCGACCGGATTGGGCTGCTCGTCTTCGAGGAGATCCCCGGCTGGCAACACATCGGCGGGGCCGAGTGGAAGCTCGAGGCAGTCGAGAATGTGCGCCGTATGATCACCCGCGACTGGAACCACCCCTCGATCGTGATCTGGGGCGTGCGCATCAATGAAAGTCCGGACGATCACGAGTTTTACGCCGAGACCAACCGGCTGGCGCGGGAGCTGGATCCGACACGGCAGACCGGCGGCGTGCGCTTCATCACCGACAGTGAGCTGCTCGAAGACGTCTATACGATGAACGACTTCATCCTGGGCAATGAGGAGCTGGGCGGCAACCGGCCGCGCACGGCGCTCCGGCCGATCGCGGAGACGACGGGGCTCGCACAGCCGGTGCCTTACCTGGTCACCGAGTTCGGGGGCCATATGTACCCCACCAAGAGCTTTGATCAGGAGCAGCGCCAGGCCGAGCACGTGCGCCGCCACCTCGAAGTGCTCAACGCTGCCTATGGCGACCCGGGCATCTCAGGCGCCATTGGCTGGTGCGCATTTGACTACAACACGCACAAGGATTTCGGCTCAGGCGACCGCATCTGCCACCACGGTGTCATGGACATGTTTCGCGAGCCCAAATTCGCCGCCTATGTTTATGCAAGCCAGTGCGAGCCGAGCGAGAAGGTGATCCTGAGGCCGGTAACGTTCTGGACGCGCGGCGAACGCAATATCGGCGGCGTGCTGCCGCTGATCGTGCTGACCAATTGCGACGAGGTCGAGCTCCGCTACGGCGATGGCGTTGCCAAGCGCGTCGGTCCCGATCGTGAAAATTTCCCGCATCTGCCACACGCGCCGGTCATCATCGATCGGCGCCACTTCACGGCCGAGGAGCTCGGCCTGTGGGGCATGCAGTGGGACGATGCCATCTTCACCGGTTACATCGCGGGCAAGGTGGTCGCCGAACACCGCTTCGTGTCCGATCCTGTGGCGACCACCCTGGAAATTGCCCCCGACCGCGACACCATCGCCGCCAAAGGTCGCGATTGCGTCCGAATCATCGTCCGCGCGCTGGACCAGGTGGGCAACAAACTGCCGTTCCTCATGGAGCCCGTCGAGATCGCAGTCGAGGGACCCGCAAAGCGCATCGGGCCGGCCTTGGTGCCGCTTCGCGGCGGATCGACAGGGTTCTGGCTCGAATCGACCGGCGAACCCGGTCCGATCAAGGTGACGGTCACGTGCCCGCGGTTCTCCCCGTCGACACTCACGTTGCAGGCGACATAAGGGGAATATCCAATGCGCGTGGTCTTCGTCGGCCCGCGGGGATAGGACAAGTCCACGCCGCTATGATCGCACGCGTTGATTCCGCCAAGGACCCCGTCTTCGGGTAGCCAAATCCCTTAGCGGAAATCGCGCTGCTTTTTGTCCCGCGCCATCTGCTGTGCCCGTATCGCGAGCCGGCTTACCTTGAACGGATGCTCCCTCGGCATTGCCGTCGAGGTTCTGGCGGCGACATCGTTGAGGAAATTGCGGAAGTATGTCAGTGGCTCGTCAGAGGCATCGACATGCCGGGTGCCGTGACGATTGGCGAGGAACACGTGGTCCGCGCCGGCGCGCCCCTCGATGTCGACATATTTCCGCAGCTCCAAATATCCCTCCGTGCCGAGCACGAAGAGCCGCCCATCGCCCCAGGTCGGAAGGCCGTCGGGCGTGTACCAGTCCACGCGAATGAAGCCCGATCCCGATGCACTGCGGAGAAGGATCTCGCCGTAATCCTCGAAAGCGGGGATCTCCGGCACCGCGTTGTTTGCCGTCAGCGCCGATTCTATCGATGCGTCCGATGAGCCGGTGAAGTGAAGGAACTGATCGATCTGGTGGGAGGCGATATCCGTCAGGATGCCTCCATAGGCGGCCGGGTCAAAGAACCAGGCGGGACGGATGGCACGATTGAGACGATGCGGCCCCAGTCCGACAGTCTGAACGACCCGGCCGATCTCGCCCTCGGAAACCAGGCGCGATGCCAGCTCGCACGCCCGCACCATGAAGCGTTCGGAAAAGCAGATCGAGAAAATGCGCCCCGTCTCGCTGGATACGCGCTCCAGTTGATCGACTTCCATCATGGTGATGGCACCGGGCTTGTCGACCATCACGTCCTTGCCGGCGAGCATCGCGCGGACAGCGATGGAAGCTCGGTCGCGAGGGATCGCGGCCGAGACGACAATGTCGACGTTCGGATCGTCGAACAATTCTTCCCGATCGATTGCCACGAGCATGGGGAAGCGCTCACGAAATCCCTCAAGCACTCGGGGGTCGCTGCTCTGCGGGCAGTATCCGACACACTCGGCACCTGCCGCGATGAGTTCGCCCACGAGATGATAGATGTGGCGGTGATCGAGGCCGATCGCGGCAAAGCGGAGCGCACTCATCGCTCGCCCCCTGCGACAGGTACTGAGGTCTCGCTGTTGCCGGCCGCGAGGAGGGCGTCGATCAGCCGATGCACCTTCAGGGCCTCTTCCCCGGTGACCCGGGGGTCACGATCATCCCGGATCGCGCCGATGAAGTCGGCCATCACCGCGCGGTGATTGTCATGCGGATAGTCCATGGGGTCGGCACCGGTTCCTCCGGCACTGCCATCGGGCTGAACCGCGATTCGCCGGCCGTCATGCAATTGCACGAGCAGCTCGGTGCCGATGAGCAAGGCCGAGCCCTGGTCGCCGACCAGCTCGATGCGCTCGAGGAAACCCGGATAGGCGGCCGTGGTCGCATCGATGGTGCCAAATGCGCCATTGGCGAAGCGGACGGCGGCGCACACCATGTCCTCGGTCTCCATGCGATGGACGTGCGTCGTCGTTGCGTAGCCTTTGACCGACGCGATCGGCCCCGCGAGACTCAGCATGAGATCGAGTGTGTGAATGCCCTGCGAGAGCAACACACCACCACCGTCTCGCTCGAAGGTACCCCTCCCCGGCTCGTCGTAGTAGTCCTGGGGCCGCCAGAGCCGGATGGCGGTCGAACACCCGACGATCTGGCCGAGTTCGCCGTCTGCCAGAATCTGGGCGAGCCGTACGGCGGCGGGCCTGAACCGGTGCTGCAGCACGATGCCGAGCTTGACGCCGGCCTCGCGACAGGCGGCGATTGTCGCCTCGGCCCGTTGCGTCGTGATCTCCACCGGCTTTTCGAGCAGCACATGCTTGCCCGCTGCGGCGCAGCGCTGGGCCAGCTCCGCATGCGTGTTGGGAGGCGTGACGATCAGCACCGCGTCCACGGACCGGTCGTCAAGGATCGTTTCCAGCCTGTCCGTCAGCGGAAAAGGAAAGCGCTCTGCAAAAGCGCTGCGGCGCGCCTCGCTGGGCGAGAAGGCGTACGCGACTTCGACCTGATCGGCGAGATCGATCAAGCCCTTGGCATGTGGGGTCACGCCCATGCCGAGGCCGAGGACGGCGATGCGGGTTCTGGTCACTGGCAAATCCTGACGGCTCGGTCTCAGGGGCCGAACCATTCGACTGGCAGCATGGTGATGGCCGGCACGTAGGCGATGATCATCATCACGACAACGAGCACGATCATGAAAGGGATCGCCGCGCGCATCGTAGCCGCCTGATCGGCACCGCCCACGCGAGCGGTGGTGAACAGGAGCACGCCAAGCGGCGGCGTCAACGCCCCGATCACCATGTTGAGCACGATGATGATGCCGAAATGGATCGGATCGATCCCGGCAGCGATCACGAGCGGCACAAGGATCGGAACCAGGATCACCAGAGACGCAATCATCTCCATGAAGAGTCCGACAGCCAGCAGGAATATGTTGAGCATGAGCATCAACAGCCACGGATTGTCGACCAGCACCGACATGGACTGCGCGATCTTTTGCGGCACCTGCTCGTAGGCAAGAACCCACGCGAAGGGCGCGGCCGCGGCGATGATCACGACGATGAGCACGGTATCGAGCATCGACTCGCGGATCGCCGAGATGAAGTTCGTCAGGGTCAGCTTGCGGTAAAGAAGCCCACCGCAGAGGACCGCATAGACGAATGCCACCGCGCCGGCCTCGGTGGCGGTGAAGGCGCCGAAGCGCACACCCATGACGATGATCAACGGCAGGATCAAAGCCGGTATCGCCATGCCGAGCGAACCGAGACGGTCGCCGAGCGACGCCTTGGGCACATCTCCGCCATAGCCGCGCTTCAGCGACATGACATAGACCGTCAGCATCAATGCCGCAGCGATCATCAGTCCGGGCACGATCGTCGCAACGAACAGCGCCCCTACGGACACGGAAGCAAGTGCACCGTATATGATGAGGCCGAGGCTGGGTGGAATCATGTTCGCGAGCGTCGCGGCAGACGCCGTCAGGGCGGCGCTGAACGGTCTGTCATAGCCACGCTTGGCCATCTCGGGCACCAGAAGCTTCGCAACGGTCGAGGCGTCGGCGGTTGAAGAACCCGAAATGCCGGCCAGCAGCGTATTGGTGACAACATTCGCCTGGCCCAGACCGCCCCGGAAGTGCCCGACGAGCTTGACCGCGAGATCGACGAGACGTGGCGTGATGCCCCCCGCATTCATGATCGCCGCGGCGAGGATGAAGAACGGGATCGCAAGCAGCGTGAATGAGCCGAGCGATGCCGCCATGTTTTGCGAGATCGTCACCAGCAATATCTGGGCGAAGGGCGCAAACGCCGCGAAGGCGCCGAAGGCCATCGCAAAGGCGATCGGTGCGCCCATGATGATCAGCACGAGCCCAACGATGTTGAGAACGAAAGCGCTGCTGCTCTCGCCGTAAACATAGCCTGCGCCATAGCGGATCGCGACATAGAGGATGGCGCCGGCCGCGAGGACTGCCAGGCCCTGCATCAGGCTGCGGTCCTTGCGCGGCCAGACGAGGAAAAACAGGTTGAGCGCGCCGCCCACGGGCACCGCGAGGAAGTAGTAGCGCATCGGCATCTGCAATGCCGGCGATGCGGCGATCGCCTTGGCGACATATTCGGCGCCGTGAATGATCAGCATGAAGCTCGAGGCTGCAATGACGGCGCGATTGAAGAAATTCAGGGCCGCTCTGCCGCGCGGTGCGAGCATATTGGGGACGGTATCGATCGCGATATGGGCGCCGCGACCGGTCGCGAGACCCATCCCGAGAAACACCGCCCAGCAGAAGCACCACACCGCGACTTCTTCCGACCAGGGCAGACCGGCGTGGAAGACGTAGCGGAGGACGACCTGCGTGCAGGCCACGGCCAGCGCGGCGAGCATCAGGAGGACGCAGATCGTTTCCACGATCTTGTCGACGACGCCGGCAAAACCCGTCTGGACGATATCAGCCGCCGCACCTTCCGGAGCGGCGACTTCGGCATGAACTCCCATTCGGCTGACGACCTCAGCCGAGCGCGCGGATGGCGGCGATCATCTCGGCGGTCTCGGCACTCTTGCTGCCGAACTCGTCGAAAAGCGGGGCCGTGAGTTCCTCCATCTTGGCCAGCTCTTCGGCCGGGAGCTGGGACACTTCAACGCCCAGGCCCTTGAGCTCTTCGAGTACCGCCGCGGCGTTGGCGCGGTTGACCTTGCGCTGCTCGGCGAACGCGTCCTTGGCGGAATTGCGCACGAGATCCTGCAGATCCTGCGGCAGGCTGTCGAGCCAGGCGGCGTTGACGCGAATGGCCTTGGGCAGGAACCAGTGACCGGTCAGGGTCAGGTACTTGGCCTGTTCGTAGAACTTGAAGCCCTTGACCGAGAACACGTCGGAGTCGATCGCATCGATCAGCCCCGTCGACAGCGCCTCGTATTGCTGATCGTAGGGGAGCGGGGTCGGGGCAGCGCCGAGCAGGTTCCAGAACGAGACCCAGATATTGAGCTGCGGCACGCGGATCTTCACGCCCTTGAGCGTATCCAGCGACGATACGGGGTTCTTGGCGAGGATGTGACGGAAGCCCGTCTCGCCATAGGCGACGAACTCGACGCCCGTCTTGGCCCGCGCGATGTCGGATGCCTTCTGGCCAAGTTCGCCCTGCAGCACCGCGTCGACGTGCTCTTCGTTCTTGTAGATGAAGCCCGGAGCGCCGCCGAGGGCGGCGATTTCGGGCGCAATGGCCTCTTCGGAATCGGGACCCGCCGTCGTCGCCTGGATGGTGCCGATGCGGCTGCCTTCCAGCGCTTCGGCAAGACCGCCGAGCTGTGCCGCCGGGAAGTGCTGGGCATCGATCCGGCCGCCGCTCTGCTCGTTGAGCACCGCCACCCACGCATCGAACGCATTGGTGATGGGGGTACCGATGCCCTCGGTGTGGGCGATCTTCATCGTGAATTTGTCTTGGGCAAAGGCGCTGCGCATCAGCGCGGGCATGGCAAGTGACGCCGTACCGGCCTGCACGAACAAGCGGCGGCTGATGCTGAATTTCATTCCAGATGGGTTGCTCATCGTTTCCTCCCCGAGCTGCTGGCGGTTCGCCACGATCGGTCTGTCCGACCGATTGCTAACAGGCTAGTATGGTAGTAAGGTGCGGTCAAGATGATCGAAGACCGGCTTTTTCCTCTCTTTGACACCGAGACCGAGTGGAGCACGCGGGCGGATTTCGTTCTCTCGGAGATCAGGCAGGCCATCATTCAGCTCAGGCTGAAGCCGGGCGACCGGCTGAGCGAGGCCGAGGTGGCCAAGCAGTTCGGCGTCTCCAGGCAGCCTGTGCGCGAGGCCTTCATCAAGCTTTCGCAGGCACGCCTGCTGTCGATCTGGCCACAACGCGGTACGCTGGTGCGTCTCATCTCGCGGCAGGACGTCGAGAACGCGCATTTCGTGCGCGAGG
>JBIQKK010000100.1:3207-7942 GCA_044506585.1 Hyphomicrobiales bacterium | reverse complement strand
ACCAGACCTGTCCTCGCCGACAGAAGCACCATCAAGCCGTTGAGACTGGGGAGGCCAATACCCGGGTTATCGAAGAAGCCCGGGCTGACCTTGATCGCGAAGCCGTCAAAGCCCGGGATGTAGGCGGTCTTGACGTCCACCTCGCCGTTGGCCTCGCGCAGGTCCATCGACAGGATCGGTGGCATCACGACGCCGCCGTCTGACAGTGCGGCGAAGGCGGCCTCGATGACCGCAATCGTATCGAGGTCGAGTCCCACCAGGCGCCGCAGCTCCTGTTCGGTGACGATCTGGATCTCATGGGCCATAGGTTCTGCCTTTCACGGCCATGTCGCCGACGAGCACGTCCCGCCCGGCCATGATTTCCGTAAACGCGCCCATGTCGAGGTTGCGACCGGTGACGATGGTCGCGGTTGGACCGTCCGGTTTGATCTTTCCGGCGAGGACGGCCGCGAGCCCCACAACCGACGCGCCTTCGGCGACGATTCTGTCTTCAAAATAGAGGGCCTGCATGGCGTCGCGGATCGCCTCTTCGCCGACCAGCACAACCTCGTCGAGAAGGTCGCGGCACAGCGAGAATGTGAGGCGGTTCTCGAGTCCGATGCCGCCCCCCAGAGAGTCGGCCAATGAGGGGTATTCGGTGACCGGAACGGGATGGCCCGCGCGAAGGGACTCGTGCATGGCCGCGCCGCGCTCCATGGATATTCCGATGATCCGGATCGAAGGGTTGATGGCCCGGGCCGCCAGCGCCACGCCCGCCGCGAGTCCCCCGCCCGACAGCGGGATGAGAATGGTCCGAAGGTCGGGCCGGGCCATCAGCAATTCGAGACCAATGGTGCCTTGCCCGGCGATCACGCGGGGATCATCGAAGGGGGGGATTTCGACCAGTCCTTCGGCTTCGCACAGGCGCCGGCTTTCGACCGCCGCATCGTCCTGCGACCGGCCGACGATGCGCACCTCGGCGCCCAGCGCGCGGATGCCATCAATTTTCGCGCCGGGGACGAGCCCGGACATGCAAACCACGGCACGCAGACGGCGCGCGCGCGCGGCATAGGCCACGGCACGGCCGTGATTGCCGGTCGAGCAGCACACGACGCCGGCCACCTCCGCAGGGAGGGCGGCGAGCGCGTTCAGGGCGCCTCGCAGTTTGAAGGCTCCCATGGGTTGCATGTTTTCCAGCTTGAGCAGGAAATCATGCCCGGTCCGGGCTGCCATGAATGGCGAGGGGACCAAGGGGGTGTCGTCGGCTATCCCACGGATCACCTGCTGCGCGGCGAGGATATCGGCCAGCGTCAGGGGCGGGTCAGTCGGCATCCCTGACCGCCCGTAGGAATTGCTTGGTGCGCTCGCGCTCAGGGTTCGTGAAGAACTGCTCGGGTGCTCCCTGTTCCTCGATCCGACCCTTGAAGAAAAAGCAGATGCGATCCGAGATGTCGCGGGCAAACCCCATCTGGTGGGTGACCATCAGCATCGTGAGATCCTGCTCGGCAACGAGCTTGCGGATGACGTTGGTCACCTCGCCGATCACTTCGGGGTCGAGGGCAGATGTCACTTCGTCAAAGAGCATCACCTTGGGCCGCATCGCCAGCGCGCGCGCGATCGCAACGCGCTGCTGCTGGCCGCCGGACAACCGGGACGGATGCTGATCCTTCTTTTCGATCATGCCGACCATGGCGAGCAGCTCTTCGGAGCGCAGGCGAGCATCCTGCCTGGACATGCCCAGCACCTGTACTGGCCCTTCCATGCAGTTTTCGAGGGCCGTCATGTGGGGGAACAGGTTGAAATGCTGGAAGCACATACCGATAGACGCGCGCATCTTTCTCAGATGCCGCTCGTCAGCGGGCACCAGAACGCCGTTCCGTTCCATATGGGTGAGCGGCTTGCCATCGACGTAGATGACCCCGCCATTGATCGTCTCCAGAGTCATCAGCATGCGGAGGA
Source organism: Hyphomicrobiales bacterium (assembly GCA_044506585.1). Classification (GTDB taxonomy): domain Bacteria; phylum Pseudomonadota; class Alphaproteobacteria; order Rhizobiales; family Devosiaceae; genus Devosia_A. Next base: position 6,004 of record JBIQKK010000100.1, on the reverse strand, counting down.
CCGTGGTTTTCCCGGACCCCGAGGGGCCGATGACCGAGACCATCTCGCCACGCTGGATGTCGAGGTTCAGCTGATCGAGGACGACAAGGCTGCCGTAGCTCTTCACCACGTTCATGAAACGGACCATCGGGCGATCGCCCGCAGGAAGTTCCAGCGGATAGGCGGACATGTCCATGCCTGTTACATTCCCATCTTGCGGCGCACCTGGATTTCGAGGAGGCGAACGAGGCCCGCCGTCGGCAGCGACAGGAGAAGAAAGATCACGCCGACCATCGTGAAGGGCTCGAGGAAACGATAGGTCTCCGATCCGATGGCGTTGGCCGTCTGCATCAGTTCCGCTACGCCGATCACGGAGAGCATGGGCGTATCTTTGAAGATGCCCACCAGGTAGTTGCCCATACCGGGAACGGAGGGCGGCAATGCCTGCGGGATGACGACACGCAGGTAGGTATCACGCGCCGACATGTTCAGCGCCCGGCACGCTTCCCACTGGCCCTTGGGAACCGCCTCGATGCCGGCACGGTACACCTCCGACAGATAGGCCGAATAGTGAAGGCCAATGGCAATCATCCCCGAGACCCAGGGCGACAGCCGAATGCCGAATTGTGGGCCGACATAGAAGACGAAGAAGATCTGCAGAACGAGCGGCGTCGAGCGGATGAACTCGATGAACTCGCGCACGATGAAGTTGAACGGCCGCCAACGGCTACGCTGCGCCAGCGCGAGGACGAGCCCGAGCACCATGGCGATGGCGTAACCGATCCCAGAGGCCATCAGGGTATTGCCGGTGGCCCATAGCAGCCGGGGCAGGATTTGCCAGGTGAAGTCCCATTTCCATTCGAACGTCATGCCCGGCCGAGCCTCCTCGCCATGAACCGCTCGAGCCAGCGCATGAACGGCGTGAGGATGAAGCGGGCCAGGATGTAGTAGATGATCAACGCGGCGCCGAAAGCCTGGGCGGAAAGGAAGGTCGAGGCGTTGATCTGCTTGGCCTCGAACATCAGATCGGGCACCGAAATCAGCGCCACCAGCGCCGTGCCCTTGAGCAATTCGATCAGCAGGTTGCCCCAGGGCGGCAGCATCAGCATCAGTGCCTGCGGCATGATGATCCGTCGCATCCGTTTCGCCGGCGACATCGACAGGGCGTAGGCGGCTTCCCACTGACCTCGGGGCACGGACTGAATGGCGCCCCGCACGATCTCGGCGCCGTAGGCACCGACGTTCAGTCCGACCGAGAGAAAGCCGGCGGTGAACTTGGGCAGGTGGATGCCGAATAGCGGCAGGACAAAGAAGACCCAGTAGAGCTGGACGAGCAGCGAGGTGCCGCGGAAGATCTCGATATAGACTGTGGCGAGGGTGCGAACCGGCCACTGGTTCGACATCCGGCTCAACCCGGCCAGGACCGCCGCGGCGATGGCGACCAGGCTCGCAAGGAGGAACTGGACGCAGGTGACCTGCGTACCGGCAGCGAGGCGGGATCCGTAAGTCTCAAGGAACTCGAAGAACGGCATCCGGCCTCCTCTGAAGGCAGAGGGGACCGAATGGCTCAGTCCCCTCGTCGCGGTCAGTCGTCAGTCGAAGCGGCGCCTCAGCGATTGGCGCATACCCACTCGGTGGTCACGTCGCCCGGCAGCATGGCGTCAGAGTAGCCATACTCTGCGACGGCGGCGAGCATATCGGGCGTGCCGAGGTATTTTGCCTGTGCCGCGTTGAAGGCATCGAGGAAATCCTGGTCGGCCTTGCGGAACCCGACGCCGGCCCAGTTGAAGGACTCTTCGGGCAGGGCGCTGGGATCGGTGATCTCAACCTTGCCACCCGAACTATCGGCGAGCTGCTTCATGGTGGGATAGGTCCCTGTCCCGGCATCGGCCCTGCCGGCCACCACCGCCGCGAGGATTTCGGTCGGCCCCGGCACGATCATCAACTGCGCTTCGGCGACACCCGCGCCCTTGGCGGCCTCGATGTTGGAGTAGCCGGCACCGGTTACGAGGACGGCACCCGAGCTCGCGACGTCTTCGTAGGTCTCGATGCCCTTGGGGTTGCCCGGTGCCACGATGAACCCATCACCGATTTTTGCCATGGGCTCGGAGAAGGCGATGTTCTCGCAGCGCGATTTCAGGATATTCATGCCACCGGTGATGATGTCGAATTGCCCGGCGTTCAGTCCGGGGATCAGGCCGCCCCATTCGGTTTGCACGGCCTCGATATTGGTGTGGCCCATGGCCGCGAGCACGCCGATGACCTCAGCGTTCACGAAGCCCTTCGGGCTGCCATCTTCCCCGGGGTAGGCGAAGGGAATCTCGTTGGCAAAACCGATGCGGATGCTTTCGCCGGCGTTGATCCGATCCATCAGCGGGCCAGCGGTAGCGGAAAAGGTCGAAGCGCCGATCACGACGGCGGCCAAGGCCATGGTCTTCAGAGCAGACTGCCTCATTGGGTTCCTCCCGTTTATGCAACCGCGTTTGCCGCGGGCAGCTTGATGTGCACATCATTGCACGGACGTGACGGCTGTCAAGAACAGATGCCCATACTTTTGCGATTTTGCTTGTGATCCGGCAGGTCCGTGGCTAGCGTTGTGCACAACATCCAGTATTGAGACCACATCCGTGTCCGTCCAGAACGCCCCCTTCAGTGCTCCCGAATATGCCCGGCGCCTTGCCAAGACCCGTGCCGCAATGGAAGCGGCCGGCCTAGATGCGGTGTTCGTCACCGATCCTTCCAACCAGGCCTGGCTCACCGGCTATGACGGCTGGTCCTTTTACGTGCACCAGGGCGTGATCGTGACGATGGAGGGCGA
>JBIQKK010000100.1:0-3107 GCA_044506585.1 Hyphomicrobiales bacterium | reverse complement strand
TGTGCCGGACGGTGTTCCTCGGCAAGCCGCCACAGGAAATGCTCGATACGGAAAAGGCCCAGATCGAAGGGATCGAGGCCGGGCTGGAGGCCGCCCGCGCCGGCAATCGGACCTGCGACATCGCCAATGCGTTCATGGCGGTCCTTGCAAGATACGGCCTCCATCGGGAGGGACGGATGGGCTATCCGGTCGGCCTGTCCTATCCGCCCGACTGGGGCGAGCGAACGGCGTCCATCCGAAGCGAGGACGAAACCGTGCTCAAGCCTGGAATGGTGTTTCACTTCATGCCGGCGCTGTGGATGGAAAGTTGGGGCCTCGAGACCACCGAGACCATCCTGATTGGCGACGAGGGCCCTGCACGCGCCCTCGGCACGGTCGATCGCAAGCTCTTCATCAAGGACTAGCAGCGTGGACCGCCTCGAAGAAACTCGCGATCTGCTGGGTAAGCTGATCGCCTTTCCGACTGTGTCCGCCGACAGCAACCTCGCAATGATCGACTATCTCGCGGACCGGATGTCGGCGGCGGGGGCGCGGGTCGAAATTTTCCGGGACGCTACCGGCAGCAAGGCCAATCTGTTTGCCACGATCGGCCCCGATGTGGACGGCGGTATCCTGCTGTCCGGCCATTCCGACGTTGTGCCCGTTGCGGACCAGGATTGGTCGACCGATCCCTTCGCCATGGTGGAGCGCGACGGACGGCTCTACGGGCGCGGCAGCTGCGACATGAAGGGCTTCATCGCGGCAGCGGTCGCCATGGCGCCGGTCTATGCCCAGGCCGCGCCGGTTCGGCCCATCCATTTCGCCTTCACCCACGACGAGGAGATCGGCTGCGTCGGCGCCCAGTCGCTGGCATCGGTGCTGCGGACCCGGGAGATACGTCCCAGCGTCGCGATCATCGGCGAGCCCACGGCGATGCGGGTGATCGAAGGCCACAAGGGTTGCTACGAATACACCGTGACCTTCACCGGGCTCGAGGGCCACGGCTCGAACCCCGATTCCGGCGTCAATGCGGTCGAATATGCCGTCCGCTACGTGGCCCGGCTTCTGCAGCTGAAGGAGCAGCTCAAGGCGCGCGCGCCCGAGCGCAGCCGGTTCGATCCGCCGTGGACGACGATCAATACCGGCATGCTCGTTGGAGGCGTGGCGCACAATGTCATTGCGGGGCGTGCGCGGGTGGATTGGGAGATGCGACCGGTCCAGGCCAGCGACGCCGAACTGGTCAAGGCGGACCTCCACGCGTTCTGTCATCACCATCTGTTGCCCGAAATGCAGAGCGTCGCGACAGACGCGGACATCGTGACCGAGGTCAGGGGCGAGGTCGAAGGCCTCGTGCCGGTCGATGCCAACGAGGCGCGCGACATCGTCATGGAACTCACGGGCGCCAGCGACACCGGGCTCGTTCCCTTCGGGACCGAGGCGGGTATCTTCCAGGCGTTGGGGATGTCGGCGGTAATCTGCGGGCCGGGTTCGATCGAACAGGCGCACAAGCCCGACGAATACCTCACGCTCGACCAGCTCTCCCAATGCCTTGCCATGCTGGAGAGGCTGGGCGGCAGGCTCGGTGCCTGATTGAGCCTGGCTGCGGGACTGTTCTGGCGTGTCGCGCCGCTCGTTTTCGTTGTGCTCTGGGCGGGCGGCTATGCCTTTGCCAAACTGGGCCTGCTCCACGTCGAGCCCATGACCATGCTGGCGTTGCGTTACGGCCTCGCGGTGGCGGTGCTCCTGCCGCTGCTCCTCCTGCGCCGGCCACGCTGGCCGTCGGGGGTGCGTCACTGGGGAGCGGTGGCGGTGACAGGGTTCCTCATTCAGTGCGTCTATTTCGGCCTTGCCTACCTCGCGATGAAGCAGGGCATGAACGCCGGGACCACGGCGATCATCATGTCGCTGCAGCCGGCGCTGGTCGCTGCGCTCGCGCCGCTGGCCGGGGGGCGGCAGGGCAGCGCTCCACTGTGGCTGGGCCTCGCCCTCGGATTCGCCGGGGTTGTGCTCGCGGTCTCGTTCGGCGGATCACTCGGCCCCAGCCCGCTGGGCGCGGCCCTTCTCGCCCTGGGCGCGCTTATCGGGATGACATCGGCCACCGTGTTCGAGAAGTGGCACGGCATGAAGACCGACCCCGTCGCCGGCGGGATCGTGCAGTATGTCGTGGGGTTCGCGGTGCTGTTGCCAGTGGCGGCAGCGACCGAAAGCCTCGCGGTCGACTGGCATCCCGAACTCATCGTGGCCATGGCGTATCTCGTTCTCGCCAACTCGCTGGTGTCGATCGCCATCTACATCGCACTGATCCAACGCGGCGACGCCACGCGCATTTCGTCCCTCATGTTCCTCGTGCCGCCCCTCGCCATGATCGTTGCCTGGGGCCTGCTTGGTGAACCGCTGGGCCTGCACGCCATAGCGGGCCTCGTACTGTCCGCGGCGGGCGTATATATCGTCAACCGGCAGACGGGCTGAGGCAAAGTGAATACCCAGGCAACCGAAATCCCGCAGAGTGCCCGCGAGCGTTTCGAGCGGATGCATACCATCCTGCGCACGCGCATCTGTCTGCTCGACTACCCTCCCGGGATGCGGCTTTCCGAAGAAGCCCTGGCCGCCGAATTCGGCACGAGCCGCACGCCGCTCAGGCGTGTCCTCGTCAGACTGGAGGGCGAGGGGCTGGTGCAATCGGTCCACGGGGTCGGCACGTTCGTGACCGACGCGAATATCGGCGAACTGGAGCAGACCTACCAGCTTCGTCTCGAACTGGCCGAGCTTCTGGGTGTGCTAGGCCCGACCCCACCCGCTCCCGAATTGTGGGATACGCTGGTCGCGCTATCGAACGAGGTGAGGGCTCTTGCAAGTCAGCCCGACGCGCGGCGCTTCGGTGAGCTCAACATGGCGTTCATCCTGGCCTTCTACCGTATCACCAGCAACACGCCCCTCCGCGAGATCTGCGAGCGGTTGTTCTTCCAAACCTCGCGCATCTGGCTCAAGTCCATGGATGCGGCGCAGATCGATGTGGGCACGGAGGTCAGCATCTTCGCCGACGAGATCGAAGAAGTGCTCCGGGCGCTGGCGATCCACGATGTGCGCTCGGCCGCGATGATTCATCGCGCCCATATCTCGATGAGCTT
>JBIQKK010000099.1:0-8137 GCA_044506585.1 Hyphomicrobiales bacterium | reverse complement strand
AGCTTGCGGTCGTTGATGTAGCGCGCCGAAAGCTCGACCGCCGCCTTGAGCGCGTCGTCGGTGTATTTGAGCTTGTGATAGTCCTCGTAATAAGGACGCAGGCCCTTCACGATCTCGATGGCGTCGGGAATGGTCGGCTCGGCGACATCGATCTTCTGGAACCGGCGCACGAGGGCGCGGTCCTTTTCGAAGAACTGCCGGTACTCCTTGTAGGTGGTGGAGCCGATGCAACGCATGCTGCCCGACGCGAGCGCCGGCTTGAGCAGGTTGGAGGCATCGAGCGCGCCGCCCGAGGTCGCACCGGCCCCGATCACGGTGTGGATCTCGTCGATGAACAGGATCGCGTCGGGGTGCTTTTCGAGCTCCTTCATCACCGCCTTGAGCCGCTCCTCGAAGTCGCCGCGATAGCGCGTTCCGGCGAGCAGCGCCCCCATGTCGAGGGCGTAGATGGTCGACTCGCGCAGGACTTCGGGAACGTTTCCTTCCACGATCCGGCGGGCCAGGCCTTCGGCAATCGCGGTCTTGCCGACGCCGGCGTCGCCCACGAAGATCGGATTGTTCTTGGACCGGCGGCAGAGCACCTGGATCGTCCGGCGCAGCTCGGCGTCACGCCCGATCAGCGGGTCGATCTTGCCGCTGCGGGCCTTCGCATTGAGATCGATGCAGAAATCGGCAAGCGCCGAGGACTGGCCCTGCCGCTGGCCACTTTCGTCGCCATGTCCCGCCGCTGCATCTTCGCTCCCGCGCGCCGGGCGGCTCTCGTTGGGTCCCGACTTGGTGATGCCGTGGGAAATGAAGTTCACCGCGTCCAGCCGGGTCATGTCCTGCTGTTCGAGGAAGTAGGCGGCGTGGCTTTCGCGCTCGGCAAAGATCGCGACCAGCACATTGGCGCCGGTGACCTCCTCCTTGCCGGAGGACTGGACGTGAATGACCGCGCGCTGGATCACGCGCTGGAAGGCGGCCGTCGGGCGCGCATCCTGGCCGTTGGGCACGACGAGGCTGTCGAGCTCTTCGTTGATGAAGTCTTCGAGGTCCCCCTTGAGGGCCTCGATGTCGACGTCGCAGCCGCCCAGAACGGTGATGGTGTCGCGGTCGTCGGTGAGGGCCAGCAGCAGATGCTCGAGGGTGGCGAACTCGTGCGCGCGTTCGCGCGCAAGGTTCATCGCCTGATGCAGGGCCTTTTCCAGTCCGCGGGAGAAAGAAGGCATGTGGTCAATCCTATTGCTTTTCCATCACGCATTGCAGCGGATGCTGGTTCTTGCGTGCCGTGTCCATAACGCGGGCGACCTTGGTTTCGGCGACCTCGTATGGATAAATTCCACACTCACCCACCCCCTTCTGGTGAACGTGGTACATGATGCGCGTTGCCTCCTCGCGCGACTTGTTGAAGACGTCCTGCAGGACCAGCACGACGAATTCCATCGGCGTGTAGTCGTCATTCAGGAGCAGAACCCGGTAGAGGTTCGGCCGTTGGGACTTGGTCTTGAGTTTGGGCCGAACGATGGTGTCGGTGCCCGACTTGGAACCGCCCCCACCCTCGCGATTATCGTCATTGGCTGCTTGGAGAGGCAGGCCCGTCCCGTTCCCGGTCCGGGTCGTCTGATCGGTAATGGTCCAGGAACGATCGAAACGACGCAGCATGGTGAAGCCATTATGTAGGCAAAAGCCGCCCAGTGTTAAGGGGGACCTTCGCACGAGGTCGCGAGCGGCCGAAAGGCCCGCAGCGCAAGGGTTTGCGGCTTCCTTGCAATTGTTTTTGCATTTTACGGAATCGTAAGGCGCCGCCTCTATTCTGCCCCAACCGAGGGTCATGTCGCGCGCCGAAGGGGGAAGCCGCGTCAGTCCCGTCCGTGGAGGCGTGCGCCAAGGCGCAACGCTTGCGAGTCGCCAAGGAGGGCCAGAAGGCCCCAGTTGTTTGGAGTACCGGGGTTGGCTTCCCAAAGGGTTTTGAATTTTTCGCGCCTTACCCTGTGGCGCGTCGTTGCAGCACTGTTCTTTTCCATCGTCGTCCTCAGTCCCCTGGCCGCGCAGGCCGCCAAGGTTCCGCGCGCCTATGCCGGGATCGTCGTGGACGCCAAGACCGGCAAGGTCCTCTACGAAAGCGACGCCGACGAATACCGCTACCCCGCCTCCGTCACGAAAGTGATGACGCTCTACGTGCTCTTCCAGGAGCTGGAGGCCGGCAACATCAAGCTCTCCGACAAGATGAAGGTCAGTAAGCACGCGGCCTCCGCGGTGCCGACCAAGCTCGGGCTCAAGGCCGGGTCGAGCATCAGCGTCGAGAACGCCATCAAATCGCTCGTGACGCTCAGCGCCAACGATATGGCGCGGGTCATCGCCGAATACGTGTCGGGGTCGGAATCGGCCTTCGCCAAGCGCATGACGTCGACCGCCAAGGCGCTCGGCATGAAGCGCACCACCTACGCCAACGCCTCCGGTCTGCCCGACAGCCGCCAGGTCACCACCGTGCGCGACCAGGCGATCCTGGCGCGGGCGATCTACGAGCACTTCCCCGACTACTACGACTACTTCCAGACCAAGAGCTTCAGCTACGGCAAGCGGACCTACCGCAACCACAACAATCTGCTCGGCAAGAACGGTGTCGACGGCATCAAGACCGGCTACATCAACGCCTCGGGCTACAATCTGATGACGGCCGCCCGGACCGGCGGCAAGCACATCGTGGTCGTGGGTTTCGGCTTCAACAAGTCGGGCACGCGCGACTCCAAGGTGCGCGAGCTCGTGAACAAATACCTGCCCAAGGCGCGCTCGGGGTCGTATCTCGATGTCGCGATGATTGCGGAGCCGGGCAAGGCCGCCAGCGGCAAGGGCGCCGCCGTCCAGGTCGCGTCGGTGCGGATGCCACTGCCCCGCCCTGCCTTCCGTGGGATCGACAGTGCCCTGATGGTCGAGGCGCCGGCAGAACCCGAGATCGGGGTCGGCGATGTCGACAGCACGGCGACCGTTGCGAGCATTGCGCCCGAGCCCGCGGCAAGACCCGTCGATCTGGGGATGCCGCCGGCGATCATGGCCGTGGAAACAGTTGCGCCCTCCCGCCGGCCGACGCTGGGCCAAGTGGTCGGTGCGTTCACCGATACCTATCTGGGGGCGCCCCCGGCGCCGCTCGGGGCCACCCGTCCGTCCGCACCGATCGTGCCGCCGGTCGGCATCGGCGAGGGCGGAGCGCCGATCGATTTGATGACGTCGGGCAGCGTGCAGCAGGTGGCCGAGCAGGTTCCGCAGCAGGCGATGCCCGCGCCCATCGCAGCGGGCCGCTGGGTCGTTCAGATCGGCGCGGCCCCCAGCGAGACCGGTGCCAATACTCTGCTCAGCGATGCCGCGGGCAAGGTGGGCTCGCTCTCGAACTTCGACCCCTTCGTCCAGCGCTTCGACAAGGACGGGCAGACCTTCTTCCGCGCCCGGTTTGCCGGTTTCCCCGGCAAGGACGCGGCCAACGATATGTGCAAGCAGCTCAAGCAGGCCAAAATGAGCTGCCTCGCGATGCAGAGTTAGGACTCAGCACGACGGGGTAGCCGAACAGAGGAAGCGAGTTTGTGGCGTGTGTATGGAGTAGCCCAAATGAGCGAAACGTCTAGTCTAAGCGAGCTGGCGCGCTTTATCGGCCAGTCGGGGGTGATCGCGAGCGAGGCCGGGGCCAATCGCCGCGCCGTCAACGACATCATCACGCATCTCAGCCGGCGCCCGCAGAAGCAGCGCGTGTCCGACCTGCTGGGGGTTGTCCTTACGCTGTCGGCCAGGACGCGCCGCATGATCATGCCGCGGGTCGAGGTCGAGGTGGACGTCTTCTCGCCGAACGGTCAGCGCGCGGTGCGGATCATGCTCGCCGCGCCTCACTGAGGCTCAGGCGGCTCAGGCGCGGCGCCGCAGCGGCACCGTATCGGCCAGTCCCTGCAGCACCGTCGAAGGCTCGGCGACGACCAGCCGGTTGCGGCCTCGGGCCTTGGCCTCGTAGACCGCGGCATCGGCCGCCGCGAGCAGCACATCGATGTCCACCGCGTGCTGGGTGGCCGCTATGCCGATGCTGACGGTGGTGGCGGCGGGGCCGCCCGGTGTCTCGATCTGGATGTATTCGAACGTCCGCCGGACGCGTTCGGCAACGCCGATGGCGTCCGCGAGCGCCGTATCGGGCAGCACGAAGCAGAACTCCTCCCCGCCCATCCGGAACAGTTGATCGGTCGGACGCACGCATTCTTCGGCGACGTCGGCGAAGGCCTTGAGCATCTTGTCGCCGATCTCGTGCCCATACTTGTCGTTGATGCTCTTGAACCGGTCGAGGTCGAGGACCAGCAGGCCCAGCGGTTCGCGCATCCCCGTCCGCCGGCGCGCCAGGCGCTGCGCGAAGTCGCCGAATGCCCGGCGGTTCATCAAGCCGGTCAGGGGATCGGACATCGCAAAGCTGCGCTGTTCCGCCTCGCGCCGTTCCATCGTCATGGTCAGGAAGAGGAAGGCCGCGAACAGCGCGTGCCCGACGATCAGCCAGACGAAACCGGCGAACCAGACCGCATCGAGCGGACCCGAACCCACCGGGAACGGCGCGATCCCCGAAACCGCGACGCGTGCGATCATGAAGAGCGTGTAGCTCGTAAAGACCAGCATCGTGGGAAGGCGCGAGCGCAAGCCATCGCCTCGCGCCCGCCACAGATCCCACGCGGTGAGCGCCGCGATGACGGCGCTGATCAGCGAGACCACGGCAATGCGCGCGGTCAGGTTGTCGATGAAGGGCGGATAAAGACAGAGGCCGATCCAGACCACGCTGATCGCGGTGATCGAGCCCCAGGGCGGACGGCTCCCCTGAAACAGGCGCACGCCGTACCAGATGCAGCCCAGGCCGAAGATTCGCCCGGCATTGCCCAGCGCGATGGCGATGAAGTCCGTCTCCCAGTCCGGGCTCATGAAGAAGGTGAGCGTCAGCCCGTTGACGATGAACGGCACGCCCCACCACAGCAGCCAGTGGGACCGGCGGTCGCCGGCCCAGAGCACCACGAAGGCACTGCCGAGCAGGACCAGCAAGCCGCTTGATGCGACGAGGAGCGTAAAACTATCGAGTTGCACTGAAACGACTCTGGGCGACTGCGCACGCAAGTCTAGACGCAGCTTCTTTAACGAATCCGAAAGCCTTGGATCAGCTGCTCGTCGCCATGTGCTCGAACTGGAGATCGGCCCGTTGCGCCTCGGTGAACGCCGCCATCGCCGCGCTCCTTGCGGCAGCCCGGTCGCTGATGGGCAGCCGTAGCGCCTCGAGCAGCTGGCGATACTCCTGCCGCGCGCTCAGATGCGACATCGAGGGCAGGCCACCCAGCAGGTCCTCGTCCAGCGGATCGAACACCGTCAGCCCCATCGGGAACAGCGAGCGGAAGATCACACGCTCGGCGATCCCCTCCGCGACACGGCATCCAAGGCGCACCGCAATCTTCTCGATCGCCGATTGCACGAGCCGCATCGAGCGCGACGAGAGCATCGAGATTCGGTTGCGCACGAGGATCCAGTCGATGGTGCGGCCGTCGATCGCGAGCCGTTCGGTCCGCGCGCGCTGCACCAGCCGCGCATAATGGCTCATCTCGCGCGGGTCCCCCGTCACGGGGTCGACATGCGCCATGACGTCCAGGTCGATCAGGCTGTCGTTGAGCGGCGTGATGAGCGTGTCGGCGAGCGAGTGCGCGAGGCGCGTCAGGTGCGTGTCGAATCCCGGCGTATCGACGACAAGGAAATCGGCCACGCCTTCCACCTCGACCACGGCCTGCCGGAACAGGTCGAATTCGAGCTTGTGGTTCTCCTTGATGGAGTCCGATTTGGGCATCGGCAGGTGGAAATGCGTCGTATGCGGCAGCTTGAGGTCGCGCTGCTGCGCCCAGTTGCGCCGATTCTTCACATAGTGGGTAAAGGTCTGCTGCCGCGAATCCACGTCGATCGAAGCGACCTTGAAGCCTTGATAGAGAAGATAGATGGCCAGGTGAAAAGCGGTGGTGGACTTGCCCGAGCCACCCTTCTCGTTGCCCACGATGATGACATGCGTCCCTGTGCGCCCCAAAGACCGCCTCCATCCCCCCGCGGTGAATCTGCGGCGAAAATGTGATTTGGTTCAAGAGGCAGTTTGGTCACAAGCGCGTCGGCAAGCGCCGGTCGCCGCCTAATTCACTTGACCTGCCCCACAGCCGGGGATTCGAGAGCGGCCGCCTGAGTGCGTCTCAGATCAGGCCGAGGCGGGCCAGTTCCAGCGCCAGCTCGGGATCGCCGTCCGCCGCCTCGCCCGATTTGAGGTCGGGCGGCGCGTCCTTGGGATCGAAATAGCGCCAGCCCTGAAACGGTGCCTTCGGACGCGGGGCGACGCGGATCATGTCGCGCGCCATGATGATGTCGCAGCAGGCGAGCCCCTGCTCGTCGATGGCCGCGGCGAGGCGCAGGATCGGCTGCCGGCAGCGGATGACGCCGGCGATCACCCAGTAGATCGAGGCCTGCCCCTCCATCTGTTCCCAGCGCTTGGGCCGCGTGCGCGTGCGATGGACGTGCACGTCCTCGCCATAATCGGCGCCCCACCAATGGGCGCGCTCGTCGCGGTAGGATTCGAGCTCCTCCAGCGTCGCGACGCCGACGCACAATTTGATCATGTGAATCATGGCAGGCGCGGCTGGAACCCTGGTCTAGTCACGCGCCCAGTCCGAACAGGCGTATCCAGAGGGCGGCGAGGCCGAGAAAGCCGAAGAAGCCGACCACATCGGTGACCGTCGTCACAAACACCGAGGACGCCACCGCCGGATCGACCTTCAGCCGGTTGAGCGTCAGCGGAATGAGGATGCCCGCACTTCCCGCGGCGAGCATATTGACCACCATCGCCATGCCGATCACGAGACCCAGCCCGGGGTTGAAAAAGCGCAGGGCCGTGAGCAGCCCCAGCAGCAGCGCGAAAATGAGGCCGTTGAGCGCCCCCACCGCGATCTCGCGCAGGATCAGGCGCCGGATCTTGAAGCTGTCGAGCTCCCGCATGGCGATCGCGCGGACGGTCACGGTCATCGTCTGGGTGGCGGCATTGCCCCCCATCGAGGCAACGATCGGCATCAGCGCGGCGAGCGCCACCATCTCTTCGATGGTCGCATCGAACAAGCCGATGACGAAGGAGGCGAGCATTGCGGTCACGAGGTTGACCACCAGCCACGTGGCACGGCCCCGCACCGTGCGGCCGACGCTGTCGGAGATTTCGCCATCGCCGACGCCCGCGAGCAGCTGCATGTCCTCGGTCGCTTCCTCGTGGATCACGTCCACGATGTCGTCGATGGTGAGCACGCCGAGCAGGCGTTTGCTTTCGTCGACGACCGCAACCTCGACGAGGTCGTAGCGCTCGAAGTCCCGCGCCGCCTCCTCCTGGTCCTCGGTCGCTTCAACCTGGATGACATTGGTGTTCATCAGGTCGCCAATGCGCACGTCGCGCTTGGACCGCAGGAATTTGTCGAGCGGAATGATGCCGAGCAGATTGTAGGACGGATCGACGACGTAGATCTGGTAGAACTCGTCGGGCAGGTCCTTTTCGGCGCGCATGTAGTCGATCGTCTGCCCCACCGTCCAATAGGGCGGAATGGCGATGAAATCGGTCTGCATCAGACGGCCGGCCGAATCCTCGGGGAAGTCGAGCGAGCGCTTGAGGCTCAGCCGCTCGAAGGCCGGCAGCTGCGCAAGAATTTCCTCGCGCTCGGGGACGTCGATGTCTTCGAGGATGTAGACGGCGTCGTCATTGTCGAGTTCGGCGACGCCGCGCGCCACGTCGGCCGCCGGCAGCACGTCGATGATGTCGCTGCGCACGCTGTCATCGACTTCGGTGAGCGCCGAGAAGTCGAACTTCTCGCCCAGCGTCGTGACCAGGCGAACCCGCTCGTCCGGCGCAAGCGCTTCGAGCACGTCGCCCATGTCCGCGGCGTGGAGCTCTCCCGTCATGCCGATGATCTCGGCGACGTCGCCCGCGCCCAGATGCGCGCGCAACCGCTCGACCCAGAGCGGGTTCAGATGATCGTCGGGATCGCGCAACGCATTGGGGTCGACGCGCGGAGCCTCGCTTTCGGCGATGTCGGGGTCGTCGGTCATTGGTCTATTCCGCAGGCGTCCAGCCGGGTGTAGCCAATCGGGATCA
>JBIQKK010000098.1:0-8216 GCA_044506585.1 Hyphomicrobiales bacterium | reverse complement strand
TTCGAGTATCGCCGCGGCTACAAGTTCTCCACTTACGCCACGTGGTGGATCCGGCAGGCCATCACGCGGTCCATCGCCGACCAGGCGCGTACCATCCGCATTCCGGTGCACATGATCGAAACGATCAACAAGATCGTGCGCACCTCACGCCAGATGCTGCACGAGATCGGCCGTGAGCCGACACCTGAGGAGCTTTCCGAAAAGCTGCAGATGCCGCTCGACAAGGTCCGCAAGGTCCTCAAGATCGCGAAGGAACCGATCTCGCTCGAAACCCCGATCGGGGACGAGGAGGATTCCAACCTCGGCGACTTCATTCCGGATGTGAACGCCGTGCAGCCGATCGATGCGGCGATCCAGTCGAACCTGCGCGAGACGACTACGCGCGTCCTCGCTTCGCTGACGCCACGCGAGGAACGTGTGCTGCGCATGCGTTTCGGCATCGGCATGAACACCGATCACACGCTCGAGGAAGTTGGCCAGCAGTTCAGCGTGACCCGCGAACGCATCCGCCAGATCGAGGCGAAGGCGCTGCGCAAGCTCAAGCATCCGAGCCGGTCCCGAAAGCTCAGGAGCTTCCTCGACAACTGAGCTGGAACGCGGGCGCCCATGTGGCGCCCGTTTCGTTTCCGCAATTGCAATCAAGCAAGCGCCCGCTGTTCGGGTAATATCGCCCCCCAAAGAGGCGTGATGGATAAGCTCGATCTCAAGTCGCTGATGAAGCCCTACTGGTCGCCGCCGCGCGGTCAGTTCGAGATCATCGACGTGCCGGCGTTCAGCTACGCGATGATCGACGGGGCCGGCGATCCGAACACGGCGCCCGCCTACGCCGAAGCGATCTCCTGGCTCTACTCGACGAGCTACGCCATCAAGTTCGCCTCAAAGGCAGCAGGGCGCGACTATACCGTCGCTCCATTGCAGGCCCTGTGGTGGGCGCACGACATGTCCGACTTCGTTGCCCGCCGCAAGGAGCGCTGGTTATGGACCGCGATGATCCTCCAGCCCCAGTGGATCACGCGCCAGCAGTTCGAGGCGGGCGTCGCCAAGACAGCGGCGAAGCTTGGCGATGCACCGGCATCGTTGCGGCTCGAGTCCCTTCACGAGGGGTTATGCGTCCAGACGCTGCATGTCGGTTCTTATGATGACGAGGGCCCGATCCTCAAAGCGCTGCACGAGGAGTTCCTTCCCGCGCAGGGCCTCGCCGAAACCGGCAAGCATCACGAGATCTACCTCAGCGACGCCCGCCGCACGGCGCCTGCCAAGCTGAAGACGATCCTGCGTCAGCCGGTCCGCCGCCTCTAGCGACCGGGAACTCTCGTTTGCCCCTCCCGTTTCCTCAGCAGACGAAGGAGGAACATCATGGTCGACAAGCGCATCGAGCAACTCTTCCACGACTACGGCAAGTCGTTCTCGGCCCTCGATCTGCATCACACCGCAAATCTCTACGCCGACAATTTTATCGCTGCCGGCCCGAAGGGCACCATCTCGCAGACGCGCGAGGAGTTCGACAAGAACGCCGAACAGGCGGCGGACTACTACCGCAAGGTCGGGCAGAAGCGCGCCGACATTCTCTCAATGAAGGAGACGTGGTTCGGCGACCAATATGTGATGGTCACCATCCACTGGGGCGCCCATTTCGAGAAGCTCGACAAGCCCTACGAGTTCGATGTGAGCTATCTCGTCCAGCTCACCGACGACAAAGCCAGGATCATCCTGTTCATCTCGCACCAGGACGAGGACGAAGCGATGAAGGAAGTCGCCCGCCTGCAGAAGAGGGCGGCTTGAGCGCTCCTGCCTCGTTGCTTATGCTCGCGGGCAACAACGAGGAACCATCATGTCATTCTGGAAGAACCTGTTCGGGGGTGGTGATGCCAAGCAGTCGGCGCCGCCTCCCGGGGAAGAGTACAAAGGCTTCACGATCCGGGCGACGCCGATCTCGGTCGGCAGCGAATTCCAGCTGGCCGGCCGCATCGAGAAAGAGGTGGACGGCGAGCTGAAGGTGCACGAATTCGTGCGCGCGGACCGTTTGAGCTCCCGCGATGAGGCTGTGAGCTTTGCCTATGCCAAGGGCCGGCAATTGATCGACGAGCAGGGGAGCGGCCTGTTCGGGGCGAAAAGCAACTAGCCTTCGCTGCGCCGAGGGCGTAAGTCCCGCCCACACGGAGTTCCCATCATGGCCAAGAAGCCCACCGCACGGACCGAGTTCGTGCTGTTCGATGTCGTTTATGAGGATGGCTCGCAGCGCAGCAACCGCCGCGTTCCTGCCGATCTGCTCGGCGGACTCGATGGCGACGCACCGGCGAAGGACGAGATCGAGGCACAGGATCGCGCAATCGCGGAGCGATCGGGCGTGCCGCCGCTGGCGATCAAGACCATCAAGCGGTCGGGGAAGTAATCAGCGGCCGATCGTCTCGCTGACGCCTGCCAGCAGGTCGCTGACGGTCTGGCGGCCGTCCGCGACAAGCGTAAATCCACCGAATGCAAGAATGGCCGCAACCACTGCGATCTCGGCAAAGCCGAAGCGGCGGCGTCTTGGGTGTCTGTCTTCTGGGACCGGCTGGAACATCGGAGCTCTGTCGCGCGTCGAGGAGTTAACGCGCTTGGTTGAGATTTGGTTCTCGCGCCGCAAGGTGGCCCGACAAAGACGCAATCATGGCTGCTTCGTGGCGCCGGATGGCGTTATTGGGCGAGGTCCAGCCTGCAGACCGAATGGGTGGGGTCGACGTAGTTGCAATAGGGCTGGATCGCCCGCGCGTAGTCGACGACCTTCATCCGGCAGTCGGAGGTGCTGACCGTGACGGCGAACAAATCGCTCTTCCAGTCGACCACGAAGCGATAGAGGGCATCGGTGCGCGGTACGCTCGCGACCAGTGTCATCTGGTTGTTGTCGAGGATGTCGAGTGCGCGCCCGTAAGCGCAGCCATCGGCCTGGGCGAAGACGCCTTTGTGGGGCAGCTTGGCGATGGCGAAATTGCCGGCCGAGGCGGGAAGGGCGAAGGCGGCGGCGAAAAGAAGCGAAGACATCAGGCGAACGATCATCTCAGGCTCCTGCTCGGTTGATGCAGGGGAGCCTAGGGCGGTCCCGATGTCAGGGTGCTGAGGGCGCCGTTCACTTGCAGTTCACGCCGCCCGCCGGGATCACGCCGCCTTCGCGCCCAAGGCCTTGTTGACGGCGGGCTTCACCACGGTGCCGAGCAGTTCGATGGCGCGCATCACCTTGTCGTGGGGCAGGGTGCCAACGCTGAGCTGCAGGCCGAAGCGTTCGTGACCGAACCATTCGTGCTGCATCAGGATCTTGTCGATGACCTGCTGCGGGGAGCCGACGAAATAGGCACCCTGCGGCGTGATACCCGCTTCGAACTGCTGGCGCGTCGTGGGCGGCCAGCCGCGTTCCTTGCCGATGCGGCTCATCGTCAACTGATGCGCGGGGAAGGCGATGTCGAGCGCCTCCTGCGAGGTGTCTGCGATGAAGCCGTGCGAGGAGATGCCGACCGGCAGTGTGGCGAGGTCGTGGTTCATCTTGCGCGCCGTGTCGCGATAGAGCTGGACGAGCGGCTGGAACTGTTGCGGGCGGCCACCGATGATCGCGATCATCAGAGGCAGAGCGAAGTACGCCGCGCGAGCGACGGAGTTGGGCGTGCCGCCGACCGCAATCCACAATGGGAGCGGGTCCTGCACGGGCTTGGGATAAATCTCGATGCCGGGGATCGGCTTAGTGTGGGTCGAGCCGGCCCAGGCGATTTTGCCACCCTTTCTGATCTCGAGCAGCATCTGGAGCTTTTCCTCGAACAGCTCGTCGTAGTCGTTGAGGTCGTAGCCGAAGAGCGGGAAGCTTTCGATGAACGATCCACGCCCGGCCATGATCTCGGCACGGCCGTTGGAGAGAAGGTCGAGGGTCGCGAATTGCTGCCAGACCCGGATTGGGTCCTCGGAGCTCAGCACGGTTACGGCCGTCGAGAGGCGGATCGACTTTGTGCGCGCGGCGGCAGCGGCGAGGATCGTCGTCGGCGCGGACGCGACGAAGTCGGGCCGGTGATGCTCACCCAGGCCGAAGAAATCGAGCCCAAGCTGGTCGGCCAGTTCGATCTCCTCAAGCAGGTCCTTGAGCCGCTCTGCAGGCGACTGCAGATGGCCGTTGTTGAGCAGGTCGGGAGTATTCTCTGCAAACGAGTAGAGGCCGATTTCCATGGGTCGGTTCCTAAAGGTAACTGTCCGCTAGATGGAGGGGCGGCCGGTACCCTGCAAGAGAGCACAGCGGTGTAACCGGATCGCAGCCGAATCTCGCGGACACAAAAAGACCCCGACTGGAGGTCGGGGTCCTTGATCTGCCCCGGATTAGATCCGGGGCGCCGGAAGTAGGCTTGCGCTTACTGAGCCGGGGCAGTCTCAGCCGGGGCCGTGTCGGTCGCCGCCGGAGCCTCATCGGCCGGAGCGGTTTCCGCCGGGGCCGTGTCAGCCGGAGCCGGCGCGGTATCGGCCGGGGCCATCGGCGTCGTGTTCGTGTCAGCCGGAGCCATCGGGGTGGTGGTCGTATCGGCCGGAGCCATCGGCGTGGTGTCAATGTCGGCCGGAGCCGGCGTGGTGACAGTCGGCGTGTTGTTCACGTCCACGGTCGAAGGCTGATTGTTAGCCGAGAAGACGAGGTACGCGATGGCAAGCAGCGCCAGCGCCACGATGATACCGACGAACCATGCCGTCGAGTTATTCTCGCGAGTGTAGACGGTGCGGTTTACACCGTCGTTCGAATAGACGGTATCGCGGTCTGGGGTAGCCACGGGGACCTCCTTTTTTTGAGTACCGTATGCCCCAAAAACGCGCCCCCCTCGGAATTGTTCCCAATTGCAAATGTTGTGTCGTACCGGATTGGTGGCACGGCAAGTCTTTGTAAAATCTCCTGGAATCAGTTCCCGGCAGGGAGATGAAAACCAGTCCCGTAGTAGATTTGCGGGGTATAGATCGTCAGCCCGAAGCGTTCGTAAGGGACGGTCTCCAATAATTCGAGCGTGTCGAAATACGCCTTGATGTCCCTGAGACCACGCTGCGGGTCGGTGACGACGAGCGCATTTTCGCCAAGATGTGCCGTGGGGTCGAACCAGTAATCGTACTGGTCATGGCGGCGCGAGATCGACACCACGCTCGGATCGTGCATGGCGAAGCCGAGTTGGGCAGCGGTCGTGTAGACGGTCGTGGCCACGAATCCCACTTCGCGCTCGGCCTTTAGTGCCTCGACCCGCTCGGCGGTCGCGTCCCAGCCGAAGGTCGACGAGATCGTCCAGTCGTAGCGATTGATGATATTGCCGATCGGCACGATGCTGAAGTTGACGACGCAGCCGATGCCGACGACCAGCCCGCAGACCATGTGCGCGTTGAACGGCCAGCGCCGGCGGAACCAGCCGGCGAGCAAGGGCATCAGGAGCAAGAATGCGACGATGTTCCAGTAGAAGAAGACCTGGATGAAGAAGGACAGGAACAGCATCGTCGCGGTGGAGATCGCCAGGACCGACAGCGCCAGCGTCCGCGCGCGGTCGGCGAAAGGCTGCCCCATCGGTTCGCGGATCAGCCGCGCGATCGCACCGAAAACGAACGGCCCGACCACCAGCAGGGCCAGTGCAATGAATTCGAGCGCCAACAGCGGGCGGAACTGAAACAGCGTGCCGCCCCAGCGCTCTGACAGATGGAAATTGTACGACACAAACCCACGCTGCAGATTCCACAGCAGCACCGGCGACTGCATTGCCACCGCGAGCAACGCTGCGAGATAGAGATGCGGCGAGCGCCAGGCGCTGCGCACCGGCCGATACGCGATGAAGAACAGTGCGATGCCAAAGCCCATCAGCAGGCCGTTGTATTTGGTCAGCACCGTCAGCCCGAGCAGCACCGCGCCGCCATAGAGGAAGCGATAGTCCCGGCGACCCTGCTCCCACTTTTCGGCAAACAGCAGGAAGAAGTGTGCGGTCGCGATGCTGAGGAAGATCAGCAGGTGGTCGTGAAACGAGATGCCGCTCATCAGGAAGAACAGCAGTGAGCTCAGATAGATTGCGGCCGATGGCCACCACCATGCCGCGGGGTCCTCGGGCTTCAACCGTTTGGCCCAGAGCCAGAAGATCCAGAGCGTGCCTGCGAGAGTCAGCCAGGTGAGCAGCCGGAGCGTCAGGAGGTTCCACCCGAGCAGGCTCATCATCCACAGCAGCCAGGCATGCAGCGGCGGGTGATCGAAATAGGACCAGTCGAGCCGCTGGCCCCAGAGCCAGTAATAGGCCTCGTCGCCGATGGGGGGCGCGTTGAAGGTCAGCCAGACCTTGCAGAGGAGCAGGAAGACGACCAGGCCCTGCGCAAGGCGGATCGGCCGGGACACGACGGGACCGGGCAGACTCACGATTTTGCCGCCAGCGACGTCATTGCTCACCCCCGGTCATCCTGCGCTGAGGGATAGCGAATTTGGCGCTCAGGGCAAGCCGCTAGGGCGCCGCGGGCCGGAAGTCGCGCCCGAGCCAGATTTGGTAAGTCCAGATGGTGGTGCCGAACATGTCGACAACCGGCACCGTTTCGAGCGGCTCGAGTGCGGAGAATCGCTGTCGCGCGGCATCGATGGGGAATTGGCTATCGGCGATGATGATCGCGTCCTTCCCGCCATGCGCCGGGGCATCCCACCAATAGTCGTTCTGCGACGGGACGGGGTTGAATGCGGCAACATCGGCATCATGCAGGACGAAGCCGAGTTGCGCGGCGTAGGTGTAGCGCGTGGCGCCAAGGAAGGTCTCGGGATGGGCCAAGCGCTGTGCCTTGACGCGTTCGCCCAACTCGACCCATCCGTGTGCGACAGCAGCGCCGGTGTCGCCGAAGCCGAGAGCCTTGAAGGGGGTGACGGTGTAGTTGAGCATCGCCACCGTAATCAGCACCAGCCCGTAAGCGAGATGGAGCGCGAGAAGGATGCGGCCGCCAAGCAGGCGGTAGGCGATGGGCGCGAGTGCGACGTATGCGACGATGTTCCAGTGCAGGTACACGTAGACGTAGATTGCGATGATGCCCCAGCCGATCGTCGAGGTCAGGAACGTGGCGGCGGACAAACCAAAGGCGCGCTGCTCGCCGCTCGTGCTCTTGCTGAGAAATGGGATCCGGAAGAGGCTCAGGAACAGGACCGGCGAGAGCAGCAGGACCATCGAGCCCAAATAAGACAGCACCTGCCGAAAGCGCGGCTCGCCCCAGTGCGCCATCGGCCGGTCGCTGAGATGGAAGCGGAAGCTCGCAAGGCCCGCGTTGAGGTTCCAGTAGATCACGGGCGCCTGAATCGCGGCTGCCAACAGGGCCGCGAGCCACAGGTGCGGCGTCAGCAGCAGCGGGCGCAGCTTGGGTCGCACGAGCACCCACACCGCATAGCCGAGCCCCAGGAAGACGCCATTGTATTTGGTCAGCACGGCGAGGCCGAGCAGTGCCGCTGCGAGATAGAGCTTCCGCCAACCGCCGCGGCCTTCTTCCCAATCGTCCGCAAAACCGTGGAAGGCGTACAGAGAGGCCGTCACGAAAAACATTAGCAGATGGTCGTGGAAGGCAAAGGTCGACATCAGGTAGATGACGGGAATGGTCAGGTAGATGGCCGCGCTGTGCCAGAACCAGCCTTCGCGATTCTCAGGCGCGAGCCGCGCGCTCCACAACCAGAGTATCCACAAGGTGCCGCCCAGGCTCACCCAGCTCAGCAGGCGGACGGAGATGTTGCTCCAGCCGAAAATGGCAGCGACCAGGCCCTGCAGCCAGCCATGGAGAGGGGGGTGATCGAAATAGGACCAGCTCAAGTGCTGGCCCCACATCCAGTAATAGGCCTCGTCCCCCATCGGCGTGACGGCGAGGCCGAACCAGAGCTTCAGCGCGAGCAGGTAGAGAACGACGAGCTGCAGAAGAACGATCTTCCAGCGCGGCGTCGGTGCGGTCGTCCCTGTCTCAGCCATTGGCGAGATACACCGCGAAATATTGCAGCGCCGTGCCGTCGGAATCGTCCCGCGTTACGATCGCCAGAGGTTCAAGGCCCCCGCGCTCAGGAAGCGAGCCGCTGGACGTATGATAGACCCGCAGATGCGGCGCGGCGGCAAGCTGCGGATCCATCGGGGGCATGTAGGCGTAGCGGAAGGGCTGCGAGGTCTGAACAACCGGCAGCGGGTCGCCGGCCACGCGCCCATAATAGCCGAGCCATCCATTGATCGAATAGTCCGGCGTATCCACCCATT
>JBIQKK010000097.1:4384-8352 GCA_044506585.1 Hyphomicrobiales bacterium | reverse complement strand
GTGCTGATGCCCAACACCGCCCGGGGCGGCGGCATCTCGCGCAAGATCACCAACGCCGCCGACCGCAAGCGCCTCAAGGACATCGTGGGCGACCTGCAGGTCCCGCCCGGCCAGGGGATCATCCTGCGCACGGCCGGCGCCTCGCGCACCAAGGCCGAGGTCAAGCGCGACTTCGAATATCTGCAGCGGCTGTGGGAAAGCGTGCGCACGCTGACCCTCAAATCCACCGCTCCCTGCCTCGTTTACGAGGAGGGCTCGCTCATCAAGCGGACCATCCGCGACCTCTATTCCAAGGACATCGACGAGCTCTGGGTCGCGGGGGAAGACGCCTACCGCGAAGCCAAGGACTTCATGCGGATGATCATGCCGAGCCACGCCAAGAACGTGCAGCTCTACAAGGACGATCAGCCGCTCTTTTCGAAATTCAACGTCGAGGGCCAGCTCGACCAGATGTTCTCGCCGCAGGTCACCCTGCCCTCCGGCGGCTATCTGGTGATCAACCCCACCGAAGCGCTGGTTTCGATCGACGTGAACTCGGGCCGCTCGACCCGCGAACACAACATCGAGGACACCGCGCTCCAGACCAATCTCGAGGCTGCCGACGAAGTCGCGCGCCAGCTGCGCCTGCGCGATCTGGCCGGCCTCATCGTCATCGACTTCATCGACATGGTCGAGAACCGCTCCAACCGGGCCGTCGAGCGCCGGCTCAAGGAAGCGCTCAAGAACGACCGCGCGCGCATCCAGGTGGGCCGCATCAGCCATTTCGGCCTGATGGAAATGAGCCGCCAGCGCATCCGCTTCGGCGTCGTCGAAAGCTCGACCCACAAATGCCCGACCTGCAACGGCACGGGCCTCGTGCGCTCGGTCGAGAGCGTCGCGCTGATGGTCATGCGCAATGTCGAGGACCATGTGCTCCGCCGTCCCGGTCAGTCGATCAATGTCCGCGTCCCGGTGGACGTCGCGCTCTACATCCTCAACACCAAGCGCGGAACGCTCGCGACGCTCGAACACAAATACGGGATGTCGATCACCATCGTCGCCGACGACCATGTCGGCGCGCAGCATTTTGCGATCGAAAAGGGCGAGGCGCGTATCGCTTCGGGCGACCTGCCGCCGCCGGCGCATGTGCGCGTCGACACTGCGGGCATCGAGGATGACGTCGATGCCGACGCCGAGATCGAGGACGAGGACGAGGAAAGCGAGGGCCAGGAGGCCCGCGCCGACGAGAATGGCGACAAGGGCCGCCGCCGGCGCCGCCGCCGCGGTGGACGCGACCGGGATCGTGGCGACCGGCCGCAGCGCCAGCCGGTTGAAGCCTCCGGCGACGAAGCGCCGGCCGAAGCGGTCGAAGGCGCCGATGAGGCCGGCGAGGACGCTCTTCATGCCGAGGGCGAGCAGTCCGGCGAAAACGGTGAGCGCCGCCGCCGCCGCCGTGGCCGCCGTGGCGGCCGCCGCAACCGGCGCGAGGCAGGTGACAACGGCAACGGAACCGAAGCCGGCGCGCCGCACGAGCCGGCTGTCGGCGACGACGACGCGGCCCCTGTTGCCGCGGCGGCGTTGGCTACGGAAGCCGCCGTCGCGGATCAGGTCGAAGCTCCGGCAGGCGAAGCCGCCGCCGAGGACAAGCCGCGCCGCGGCCGGCGCAGCCGCAAATCCCCCGATGCCGATGCGGACGTGCAGGATGCGGTCGCGAGCGAGGCCGAACCCGAAGCCCCGCGCCCGAAAACGCGGTCCCGCCGCGCCAAAGCCGAACCGGCTGCCGAACCGGCCGCCGCGGCAGAAGCACCGGTAGCCGCGTCTCCCGCAGCACCCGAACCGGAAGCGGCTCCTGCCACTGCGGAAGAGTCGCCGCGCCGCCCCAGGAAGGAACTGCCGCCCGACGAGATTCTCGTCAGCTCGACCGCAAGCTCGGACGAGGCCAAGCCCAAAAAGGCCGGCTGGTGGCAACGCGGCTTCTTCGGAGGCTGACATCCGGGCCGCCTCCGGGCGGCCCTTTCATTTGCGCGGGGGCGCCGGGGGACCGCAGATGACATCGACCGCCATCGACGCGCCGGCACCGGCGCGAACCGAAATCATTGCACTCCAGATCCTCGTCGCCGTCCTCCTGGCGATCCGCCTGTGGACGCAAATGACGGGCGGGCTGGTCGGTGACGAAGCCTATTATTGGATGTGGGGCCAGCACCCTGCCCTGTCCTATTTCGACCACCCGCCGCTCCACGCCTGGCTGCTGGGGCTGGTGTCGCTGGTCAGCTGGCATCCCTTCGCCGTCCGGGTGTTGACCTGGGCAAGCCTCGCGGTCGTGTTCTCGATCTTCTGGGCCTGGTCGCGGCGGCTTTCGCCCGCCGCCCCTCGATTGTGGTTCTGGCGCGCGACGGCGATCTACCTCGCCTCCCCGATGTTCTTCGTCATGATGGCGGTCGCTTACAACGACCACCTCCTCGTCGCCCTGGTCCTCTCCTCGATCCACTGTTTCGCGATCTTCGTCGAGCGCAGCGAGGGTGATCTGCCCGCACCGAACCGCTGGCTGTTCGCTGCGGCCGCACTGCTCGGCCTGGCCGTCCTCACCAAGTACAACGCCCTGTTTGTGGGCATCGGCTTTGCCGCCGCGTTCCTCGTTCGAGCCAGGCTTCGCCCACTCCTGCTGACGCCCGCCCCATGGCTGGCCGCGGCCCTTTCGGTGGCCATCCAGGCGCCGGTGCTGTGGTGGAACCTCGTCGAGGGTGGCGCGTCCTTCCGCTTCCACCTCGAAGACCGCTGGACTGGTGGACTCGGTCTCCACTGGGCAAATCTGTTTCGCTTCGGCGTCTTCACGTTCCTCCTCTGGGCGCCGTTTCTGACCTGGCCGCTGATCCGCCTCCTACGCGCGAGGCCCGTGACGGCATTCGAGGCCGGGTTGAGGCCGGTGGTCCTGTGGACCCTCGCCACATCGACACTGGTGTTCGTCCTCTCCGCGATCGTCCGCGACGCCTATTTCTACTGGAACATCGTCGCACTGGCCGCCGTCACCCCGCTGCTCGCCGGTTTCGCCAACCAATGGCTGCGCGCCCTGCACTACCTGCTGGGTCTGCTGGTCGCCGTCGCTGCGATGATCCATTTCGCGATCATGCCAATTCCCATCCTCCTCGGCGGCACCGACGGCTCTTCGGCAATCAACTACAATTGGGACACGGTCGCGAGCCACATGCAGGCGCAGATCGCCGGGCATCCCGAGGCCCTCGTGGCCGGAACGCGCTTTACCACCACATCGCAGCTCGGTTTCGCGCTCGGGACCGCCGACGTGGTGAAGCTCTCGCCAGAGCATTCGCAGTGGGATTACTGGCAGGAGGGGCGCGACTTCACCGGCCAATCCGCCCTGATCCTCGTCGACGAACCGGACGGCTCGCCCGTCCTCGCGTTCCTCGAGGCGCATTTCGAGACGCTGGAGGTCGCCGACAGCTTCACCATCGAGCAATTCGGCCGGCCCATCTACGCCTGGCGCATCATGCTCGGCAGGGACTGGACGCCGTGAGGAGGAGTGGACGCCGCCTCGTCCACATCCGTTGACCCGCGACACGTCGCGGGCCATGATCGGCGGGATACTTCCGGGGGAAATATAATGCGTCGATTGACCGGGCTTTGCCTCGGGGCGTTGCTTGCTCTTACTTTTCCGTCTTTTGCCGCCACCAGCAATTTCGAGTTCGTCGTCCCGGGCCAGCCCGGCCTGCGGCTGACGATTACGGGCTTCGCTGAGGACGGCACGCGGCTTTTCCGCGAAGTGGCGACCCTCCCCGAGCAGCGTGACGGCAAGACCTACTATGTGGTCCGTATCGACGAGCAGATCATCTTCAACAACCGGCTCGCCAAATGGTGCGTCACCGATTTTCGCAAGACCTGGGAGTTGCTGCCGCAGGGCGTCAACAAGCTCTGCGACGAGAACCCGCGCGATAATCGCGGCAGCTTCGAGTTCGTCGCGACGATGCCCGAGCCCG
>JBIQKK010000097.1:0-4284 GCA_044506585.1 Hyphomicrobiales bacterium | reverse complement strand
GCCCGACGAGCCTGAGGTCGCGAGCTACGATGCCCTCGTCTGTGCCGCCGAAGCGCTGCAGCGCACCGGCTATCTCACGGCCCGCAACGGCGTCCCGCAGGAGGAAGCAATCCGGCGCGCGGCCATGCGCTTCACGGCCATCCAGAAGAACGATCCCAAGCTTCCCGAACTCAGCGACGAGACCCTCGACAAATGGTGCGAAGGCTTTGCCGCGATCGAGAAGAAAGGGATCACCCCTCTGCCCGCCTTGCTGGGCGAGCTGAATTTCGGTCCCGATGTCTCCACCGCACTCGCCCGCGAGACAGCGGCGTCCCTGCTCCAGGCCGACCGGTTCCTCGAAATCGCCGTCGGCTACCGCCCACCGGTCGCCCCGGCGATCTACATCTCGGCGGACGCATCGTGGATGACCGACGGTTACGCCGAACGGACGCCTCTACGGGACTCCGAACGGGCCGACCGTGAGGCGCAGTTCGCGGCGTGCAATGGCGGGGAAGCCAATTATCGCATGATGTTCATGTGCACCAAATCGAAGGTCTTCAGCGAGGACTGGTTTGGCGTCGGTTCGGAGACCCAGCATGCCTTTGCCCTTGTCCACGAGCTGTTTCACGTCATCCAGAACGAACTCGTTGGACCGGCCGGCAATGGCTGCTGCAACGAGCAGCAAAGCCTCGAGCGGTTGGGGCCGACCTGGCTCATCGAGGGTGGGGCCGAGTATGTGGCCTTCCAGCTGCTGAACTCCTATGGCTGGAAGGGTCTGGCAAAGGAGATGGAGCATCAGGAGTCCGAAGCTCGCAAGTCGGGCCTGAGCGCATCGGACGTCGAACTGCGCGGCCCCTATTATTCGAATTCGGACGCGAACTATGTCGGACTCGCGGCAGCTTACGAACTGGCGGGCACCATGGGGGCCCAGGTCATGCCGCGCTTCTGGCTGGAACTCGGCCAGCGACGCGACTGGAAAGCCGCGTTCGAAGCGGCATTCGGAATAACGCCCGCATCGTTCTACGAGGCCGGCGACAAGCGTGTGGCCGAGGCCGTCACGCCCGGCGAAATGGTCCAGTGCGTTCAGGGTGCCCTCAATCATCTGGGCTTCGACGCAGGCCCGGTCGATGGCCAATTGGGGCGCGGTACGCGTGCGGCCCTCACTGCCTACGGGGCCAAGCATGGGGCGCTTGAGGGCCGGAAGATGGACCGCCCGGAGGACGCGGGGCCGGTCTGTCTCTACATGGCCCGGGAACATGGGCTCGACGATGCTCCCGCGGGGATCGCGGCACGGCTCGCCCGCCAGGCAAATTTCACCTTCTTCGCCGGAGCCCCTCCGGAAGCCGTCCGCGCGGTCGCCATCCGCGACTATGGCGGCAATGTCCTCGTTGGGACCGAAGTGATGGCGATGCTGCAACGCCCGGGCCAAAACACGGCGATCAAGTTCGTGAAGCTGCCCTACACAGCCGTCCGGGACGGTTCCGAGATGTGCCTCTTCATGGCGGATGGCTGGGTGGTCAAGGACAGCAAGGGGAAGGGCTTCAAGATCAGTTGCGACCGGATCGACCCGTCGCTGGCGACGGGAGGCATCGGCTTCAACTACACGGTGGACCGCGGCGAACCGGGCTGATGCGGCCGGCCTTGCTCCGCGGTGACGATCAGCTAGCTTGCCCCCACCATGTCGCGCACCGAACGTCTGCTTGAACTGCTTCAGGTCCTGCGCCGGCACCGCGCGCCGGTGGCAGGTGCGACGCTGGCTGCCGATCTCAACATCTCCCTGCGCACGCTCTATCGCGACATCGCGACGCTGCAGGGCCAGGGCGCCGAGATCGAGGGCGAGCCCGGGCTGGGCTATGTGCTCAAGCCCGGCTTCATGCTGCCGCCGCTGATGTTCTCGATCGACGAGCTCGAGGCGCTGATCCTGGGCGCGGGCTGGGTCGGCAAGCAGCGCGACGATTCCCGCCTCAGCAAGGCCGCCGGCAACGCGCTGACCAAGATCGCCGCCGTGCTGCCGCCCGATCTGCGCCGCGAGATCGACAACGGCTCGCTTTACGTCGTCCCCGGCAAACAGGCGCCTTCGCAGGTCGATCCGTCCCTGCTCCGCGATGCCATCCGCAAGGAACAGAAGCTCCGCATCTCCTATCGCGACGACGCCGGAGCCGAGACCGAGCGCGTCATCTGGCCCTTCGTCATCGGCTTTTTCGAGCAGCACAAGACCGTGGGCGCCTGGTGCGAGCTGAGGCAGGACTACCGGCACTTCCGCATCGACCGCATCGTCGCCCTCGCGGCCACCGGCGAGCGCAGCCCCAAGCGCCGCCACGCACTGCTCAAGGAATGGCGCGACAAGATGGCCGCCGACTATGCTGCCAGGAACTGACAGCGGGCGCCGCTAGCCCGGAGCCTCCAACAAGGAGGCGCCATGACCAGCCCCAGTTTCATCCTCGCCTACGTTGCCGATGCCCCCAGGAGCGCCGCGCTCTACACAAGGCTGCTCGGCACCGAGCCAGTGGAATCCTCTCCCAATTGGGCGATGTTCGCCCTGCCCAACGGCCTCGCGCTCGGCCTGTGGGCCCGGCACGAGGTCGCTCCCCGCGCCACCCTCCCCGGCGGCAGCGAGATCGGCTTCCCCGTCGCCGACGATAATGCCGTTCTAATGACGCGCGACGCCTGGGCCAAGCTTGGCCTCCGCATCATCCAGGAGCCTACCCGCATGGAGTTCGGCTTCACCTTCACCGCCGCCGATCCCGACGGCCACCGGCTGCGCGTCTTCGCACCGTCCTAGCGGCGCAGGAATCCGGCCATCCGTTCCAGCGCCTGTTCGATGGTGTCGCGGCTTCCCGCATAGGAGAAGCGCACGAACCGGTTGCCGTTCGCGCGGTCGAAATCGACGCCGGGCGTTGCCGCCACGCCCGTCTCCTGCAGCAGCGTCCTGCAAAAGCTCAGGGAGTCGTTGGTGAACCGGCTCGCGTCGGCATAGACGTAGAACGCCCCGTCGCCATCGGCCGCATCGAAGCCCAGCGCCCGCAGCCCCTGCCCCAGCAGCAGCCGGTTCTGCGCGTAATGCGCCTTCTGCTCTTCGTAATAATCGGTCTCGCCCAGCGCCGCGATCGCGGCCACCTGGCTCAGCGTCGGCGCGGAGATGAACAGGTTCTGCTGCAGCATCTGCGTGCGGCGCAGCAGGTCGTCGGGTACCACCATCCAGCCGATCCGCCAGCCGGTCATGCAGTAGTACTTGCTGAAGCTGTTGATGATCATCGCCTCGCGCGTGAACTCCAGCGCGCTCACCGACGCGCCGCGATAGTCGAGCCCGTGATAGATCTCGTCCGAGATGAACCGCACGCCCAGGCGCGCGCACACCGCCACGATTTCGGCCATCTGGTCGCCGGTCAGCGCGGCGCCGGTGGGGTTGGCGGGCGAGGCCAGCAGCAGGCCGTCGAAGCGTTCCCGGGCATAGGCGGCCTCGATCTCGGCGGCCGTCAGGTGCCAGCCATTGGCTGCGCTCAGCGGGATCTCGACCGGCACGAACCCCATGCCGACGAGGCCGTTGACGTAGGCCGGATAGCCCGGCCGTGTGACCGCGATCCTGGCGCCCGGCGCGAATCCGGCATGAAACGCCAGCACGAAGCCCGACGACGACCCCATGGTCGCGATGATGGAGTCGGGCGCAACCGTCACTCCGTGCCGGCGCTCGTAATACTCCCTCAGGCCGTCGCGCAGCCCCGGCAGGCCGGCAAAATGCGTGTATTTCTGCGAATTGTCGAGCAGCGCCCGCACGGCCTCGCGGACCTTGGGCGCAGGCGGCGCGTCGGGCTCGCCCACTTCGAGATGGCACACCTTGCGGCCCGCCCGCTCGAGTTCGCTCGCGAGCGCATTGATCTCCATCGCGTAAAAGGGCTGCAGCCCGCCATCCCGGCCCGTCATCACTTCGCCGCCATCGCTTGGGAAATCCTGCCTTCGCCTAACCTTGCCGGCCCGATCTCTCAACACAATTTGATCCCGGGGCCCTGCATGTGCTTAGCGTCTGAATGGTAACGTCTCGCCGTCCGCAAATGGAGCTGTCATGTCGCGCCTGAGTTTCGGTCTCGTGCTGATCGTCGGCATTCTTGCCGGCGGCCTGGGCGTTTCGCTCCTCGACCGGGGGCCGGCGCCGCTCGCCGACCAGGATGTGCGCGGGATCGTCAGCGAGATGCTGGCGGCCGACGCCACGCTCGATCCGGCCAGGCTCAATACGCTCATCGAGGATTACCTCATGAGCGATCCTGCGATCCTCGAGCGCATGTCCGCCAAGCTCAGCGCCGTCAAACG
>JBIQKK010000096.1:4210-8792 GCA_044506585.1 Hyphomicrobiales bacterium | reverse complement strand
CCTCAGCGGCGACGTGCAGATCGTCACCGCCGTCTATGGCTGCGGGGACGCGGCGCCCGAGCTCACGGTGAAATATGTCAATGCGGCGCCGAACTTCTTCGCCATCGTTCCGGTGGAGGGGCAGGACGTCGTGTTCGTGAACGTGGTGTCGGCGTCCGGGGCCAAATACGTGTCGGGCGTGTGGGAGTGGTGGAACAAGGGCAGCGATGCATCGCTCCACAATGTGACCGAGGGGCTCGACGCGGCGCCGGTTCTCACCTGCTCGGAGAACGTCCAGACGCCATAACGGCCTTCCGCCCGAATGGCCCAGCCGCTAGAGTGCGGGCATGTTGAAAGCCACCTCCGCACTGCCCGCCAACCACGGCAAGGGCAAGCCCTTTGCCCAGCTCGTCCTCACATCCGATCAGCGCCGCCTCCGCCGCAAGGTGCTGCAGGTGAAGGGCGAAGACATCATGGTCGACTTCCCCGAAGCGGTGACGCTCGAGCATTTCGGC
This sequence comes from Hyphomicrobiales bacterium, assembly GCA_044506585.1. GTDB lineage: Bacteria > Pseudomonadota > Alphaproteobacteria > Rhizobiales > Devosiaceae > Devosia_A. The sequence goes on along the minus strand of JBIQKK010000096.1, from coordinate 8,298 downwards.
GGGTTGCTGCTCGAAGACGGGCGCGTGCTCGAGATCGTCGCCGCGCCCGAACCGCTGCTCGAGATCAATCCGCGGGGCGGCGAACATCTGGCGCAGATCGCCTGGCATATCGGCAACCGGCATATGCCGGCGCAGATCGAAAAGAAGCGCATTCTGGTGCCGCGCGACCATGTGGCCAAGGCGATGCTGCAGGGCCTCGGTGCGGAGGTCCGCGAGGTGACCGAGCCGTTCATCCCGATGCAGGGCGCATACCACGCGCCGCACTGAGATGAGCGAAACAACAGGCCTGCAGCGTCTTCTCACCTGGCTGTCTCCCGCCTTTCCGGCGGGGAGCTTTGCCTGGTCGCAGGGACTGGAGACGGCCATCGCCGATGGGCGCGTGAGCGGCGCCCCCACCCTGCGCGAATGGATCGCAGGATCGCTCGCGCATGGGAGCTTGAGGATCGACGCGATCGTGCTGGCGCATGCACATCGCAGGACCGCGGACGCCGGGGGACTGGCCGAACTTGCCGACCTCACGCTGGCCCTCACCGCAGCCCATGAGCGGCATCTCGAGACGACCCTCACCGGCGAAACCTTCGGCATCGCCGCGCGGGCCTGGCCCTCGGACGTCTTCGCCCGCCTGCCGGAGCCCTGTCCCTACCCCGTTGCGGTGGGGGCTATCGCCGGCGCGCAGGGGATCGGACTTGCCGAAACGGTCACGGGCTACCTCACCGCAGTGGTGCATGCACAGGTTTCGGTCGCGGTGCGGCTGGTGCCCCTAGGACAGACCGCCGGCCTGCAGGTGATGGCCGGCCTCGAAACGACGATCGCGCAGGAGGCTGCCGCTGCGGCATCGGCGTCGCTCGACGACATCGGCGGCATCGCCTATGCAGCCGACATCGCGCAGATGCGCCACGAAACTCTGGGCACCCGGATCTTCCGCTCATGAACATGATCATCGGCTCGCTGACCTTCGTGCCGCTGCTGATGGTCAGCGTCGCCCATTTCGTCTGGTCGGTGGGGGCCACCTGGCCGATCCGCAACGAGACGCTGCTGGCGCAGACCGTGATCGGCACGCCCGGCGTCACACGGATGCCGAACCGGCTGCTGACCTTCGCCGTCGCGGTACTGCTCCTTGCGGCGGGAGTTGTCGCCCTCGCCCTCGCCGATCATACGAGCGGCGGCTGGTGGCTCACGCTGCTGGGCGTGCTGCTCGCGGTCGTCTTCATCGGCCGCGGCGTCGTCGGCTACACCTCCGGGTGGCGTGCGCGTTTCCCCACCGAACCGTTCGCCAGTCTCGACCGCAGGAATTACTCGCCGCTCTGTTTGTGGATTGGAGCGGGATTCCTGATCCTCGTGGTAATGAGGCTGATATGAGCACGAACGGTCCCCTGCGCGTCGGCATCGGTGGCCCGGTCGGGTCGGGCAAGACGACGCTGTGCGAAATGCTGCTCAAGGCGATGCGCGATCGCTACTCGATGGCGGTGGTCACCAACGACATCTATACGCGTGAGGACGCGCTGATCCTCAATCGCGTGCAGGCGATCAGCGAGGACCGCATCGTCGGCGTCGAGACGGGGGGCTGTCCGCACACCGCCATCCGCGAGGACGTCTCGCTCAATCTCGCGGCCATTGCCGATCTCAACCGCCGGTTCCCCGACCTCGACCTCGTGCTCATCGAGAGCGGCGGGGACAATCTCGCGGCGACGTTCTCGCCCGATCTCGCCGACATCACGCTCTATGTGATCTCGGTCGCGCAGGGCGAGAAGATTCCGCGCAAGGGCGGACCGGCCATCACCAAATCCGACCTGCTGGTGATCACGCACACCGACCTCGCGCCCTATGTGAACGCGAGCCTCGAGATCATGGAAGCGGACACCCAAAGGGTGCGCGAGGGGCGGCCTTACGTCTTCACGGACCTGCTGCGCCGCGAACAGCTCGAGGAGATCGTTGCCTTCATCGAGCGCGTGGGCGGGCTCACCCCGGCGGTTGCCGCCGAATAGCGCGGCGCTCTGCCGGTTACGTCGGCTGCCTGCCCGGCGGCAGCTCGTCCGGATAATCCGGCGGCGGCTCTTCGACCGGAGCCGGTGGCCGCTCGTTGGGGTTGTCCGGCGGGATGGCCGGAGGCTGCTCTTCGGGAGCCGCGGGCGGCTCCGGCGAGGGCGGGATTTCGGGCGGTTCATCCCGCGGAATCTGCGCCTTCAGCAGCGCCACGACGGAACGCGGCGGCAGCAGCAGCGTGTTGCCGGTGAAGGCCGCCGGCGCCTTGTCGTCGGAGATGAAGCCGATCGCCCAGGGCCCGGGCGGCAGCACCGCCTGCACCGCCTCGGCGTGCCGATTGAACCAGACCAGCACCTCGTCGCCGATCGTGCGCAGATGCATCCCCAGCACCGACTGGCCCGAGTGGTTCCAGTCGTCGTGGTTCATCTCGCGGCCATGCTGGTGCAGCCAGACGACGTCGCGGACGCCGTGCTTTTCGCGGCCATCGAGGAAGTGATCGTGCGTCAGCGCGGGATGGGCCTTGCGGAAGCCGTTGGCCGCCGCGACGTAGTCGACGAGGTCGCCATTGGCGCCTTCCCAATCGACCCAGGTGATCTCATTGTCCTGCGCGTAAGCGTTGTTGTTGCCGCGCTGGGTGCGGCCCATCTCGTCGCCCTGCTGGATCAGCGGCATGCCGCGCGACATGAAGAGGGTCGCGAGCAAGGCACGGATGTCCCGAATACGCGCCGCGTTGATGGCGGGGTCGTCGGTCTCACCCTCGACGCCGCAGTTCCACGACTGGTTGTTGTTGTTGCCGTCGCGATTGTCCTCGCCGTTCGCCTCATTGTGCTTTTCGGCATAGGAGACGACATCGGCCAGCGTGAAGCCATCATGCACGGCGAGGAAGTTGACGCCGGCGTTGGGTTTGCGGCCGGCAAAGTTGAAGATTTCCGCGGAGCCCGCGACCTTGCCCGCGAGGGCGCCGATCTTGCCCGGCTCGCCGCGCCAGAAGCTGCGGATTTCATCGCGATAGGTGTCGTTCCACTCGCGAAACTCGCGGCCGAATTTGCCCACGCCATAACCGCCCGGACCGGGATCCCACGGCTCGGCCACCAGCTGGCATTTGCTGAGCAGCGGGTCCTGCTTGATCAATTGCAGCATCCTGGCGTCGGGGTTGAAGCCCGGCTCGCGCCCCAGAACGGTCGCAAGATCGAAGCGGAATCCCGACACCCCGGTCTCTTCGACCCAGTAGCGCAGGCTCTCGATCACCAGTCGCTGCACGGCCGGGTGGTCACACCGCAGGGTGTTGCCGGTGCCTGAATCGTTGACGAGGTATTGTTTCCCGTCGACCTCGACGTGCCGGTAATAGGTCTTGGGGTCGAGGCCCTTCATGCTGAGCACGGGGCCGGAATAGTCGCCTTCGCCGGTGTGATTATAGACGACGTCGAGAATGACTGAAATGCCGTTCTTGCGGTAGAGGTCGGTCATCACCCGCAGCTCCTGCGGGCCGCGCGGCGCAAGGCGCGGATCGACGGCGAAATAGGTGACGGGGTTGTAGCCCCAGGCATTGGTGAGCCCGAGCGAGGGCAAATGGCCGTCGTCGATGAAGGCGGCAATCGGCATCAGCTCGACGCAATCGACGCCGAGGAATTTGAGATGGTCGATCACGCGGCGCGTGGTGAGGCCGGCAATGGTGCCGCGCAACGGACCCTGCACCGAGGGGTGGCGCATGGTGTAGCCGCGGACGTTGAGTTCATACATCAGGGTCGGCGTCTTGCGCCGCGGCGTGGCGAGCTTGTTGACGCCCTGGCTCATGACGACCGCCTTGGGCATCAGCGGCGCTGTGTCGACCGCATCCTCGCGCGGCAGACGCAGGCGCGGCGAGCGCACGAAGACGCGGTCCACGCGGCGCGCATAGGGATCGACCAGCAGCTTGTTCGGATCGAAGTTGAATCCCTGTTCGGGGTCATACGGCCCGTCGGCGCGCAGCCCGTATTTCGCACCCGGCCCGATGCCCGCGATCAGTCCATGGTGGACGTGGTCGCTGTGGCCGTCGAGCTCGACCCGGTAAATCTCCTGGTCGGCCTCGTCGTAGAGCGAGACGTAGAGGGCCGACGCGGATTCCG
>JBIQKK010000096.1:0-4110 GCA_044506585.1 Hyphomicrobiales bacterium | reverse complement strand
ATCTCCTGGTCGGCCTCGTCGTAGAGCGAGACGTAGAGGGCCGACGCGGATTCCGAATAGACCGCGAAATTGACGCCTTCGGGCGTGACCGTGGCGCCGAGCTGGGCGGGGCTTCCCCCGTTTGGGACGAGTTGCGGTTTCACCACCCCACTCTCAGGTGACGACGCTGGGGGCATCTCGGCCCGTTCGTTCTTTGATTCCGGCGATGCGATCGGCAACGGCGATGAGGAAGGATAGGGCTGATTGAGTATCGAGGTCGTGCTGTCCATGCGCCGGTTCATACCTTTCGAGGTAGAGCCGTAACGTCGCCCCAACGGTTCCCGTTCCGCTGAGCCGCAGCACGATGCGGCTCCCGTCGGCAAAGCCGATGCGGATGCCCTGCCGGGCACTGGTCGAGCCGTCGACCGGATCGTGGTAGGTGAAGTCGTCGGCGTAGGCGATGGTGAGGCTGTCGATCGACGTCCCCGCCAGCTTGGGCAGCTTCGCCCTGAGATCGTCCATCAGGGCGTTCGCCACGGTGGTGTCGACTTCCTCGTAGTCGTGCCGGGTGTAGTAGTTCCGCCCGTAGGTTGCCCAGTGGTCGCGGACGATGTCGTCGACGCTCTGCTTGCGCGCGGCGAGGATATTGAGCCAGAGCAGCACGGCCCACAGCCCGTCCTTCTCCCGCACGTGGTTGGAGCCGGTGCCCGCGCTCTCTTCGCCGCAGATCGTCACGCGGCCCGCATCGAGCAGATTGCCGAAGAACTTCCAGCCCGTCGGCGTCTCGTGCATTTCGATGCCGAGCTTCTCGGCCACGCGGTCGGCGGCGGCAGAGGTGGGCATCGACCGGGCGATCCCGGCGATCCCGTTGGCATAGCCGGGCGCCATCGGGGCATTCGCGGCCAGCAGCGCCAGCGAATCCGACGGCGTGACGAAGCGGTGGCGCCCGATGATCAGGTTGCGGTCGCCATCCCCGTCCGAAGCAGCACCGAAATCCGGTGCGTCCGGCCCCATCATGAGGTCGTACAAATCCTTGGCATAAACGAGGTTGGGGTCGGGATGGCCGCCCCCGAAATCGGGCGACGGCGTGCCGTTGACGACCGTGCCCCTGGGCGCACCGAGCATGTCCTCGAGGATACGGTGGGCGTAGGGCCCGGTCACCGCATGCATCGCGTCGAACCGCATGCGGAAGCCCGACGCGAACATGTTCGCGATCGCCGGGAAATCGAACAGCGTCTGCATCAGCGCGGCGTAGTCGGCGACGGGGTCGATGACCTCCACCGTCATATCGCCGGACTTCTGCATCCCGATCGCGCCCAGGTCGATGTCGGGTGCATCGTTGATGAGATATTTGTCGATCACCTTCGACCGCGCGAAGACCGCGTCGGTGATCTTTTCCGGCGCCGGGCCGCCATTACCGATATTGTACTTGATGCCGAAATCGGCATCCGGACCGCCCGGATTGTGGCTCGCCGACAGAACGAACCCGCCATAGGCCTTGTGGTGGCGGATGACGTGCGAGGTGGCGGGAGTCGACAGGATGCCGCCCTGCCCCACCATCACTTTGCCGAAGCCGTTGGCGGCCGCCATGCGGATGATGGTCTGGATGGCGACGTCGTTGTAGTAGCGGCCGTCGCCGCCGATCACCAGCGTCTTGCCCCTGAAGCCCTCGAGCGAATCGAAGACGGACTGGACGAAGTTCTCGACATAGTTGGGCTGGCTGAACACGGTCGTGCGCTTGCGCAGGCCCGACGTGCCCGGTTTCTGGTCGCTGAAGGGCGTGGTCTCAATCGTCTTGTTGGTCATCGTCCCTCACCCCGAGCATTTTCTTGTAAAGCCGCACATATTTTTCTGCGCTCAGATCCCAGCTGACGTCCGACTTCATGCCACGGCGCTGCATCTTCCTCCAGACCTTGGGGCGTGCGTAAAGATCGACCGCGCGGCGGATCGCTTCGCGCAACGCCCACGGTTCGGCGGGAGCGAAGACGATACCCGTCGCGGCACCGGCCTCGATGGCCGCTTCATTGGCGTCGATCACGGTGTCGGCGAGGCCGCCCACGCGGCTCACCAGCGGCACGCAACCGTAGCGCAGCCCGTAAAGCTGCGTCAGCCCGCAGGGCTCGAAGCGCGAGGGCACCATCATCACATCGGCGCCTCCCTGGATCAGGTGGCTCAGCGGTTCGTCATAGCCGCGCACGAAGCCAACCTTGCCCGGATGGCGGAGCGCGGCGCCGGCAAAGCCGTTCTCGATCTCCTCGTCGCCCGAACCGAGGACGATCAATTTGCCGCCCATCGCGACGATGTCGTCGACGAGGCCCACGAGCATGTCGAGGCCCTTTTGCGTCGTGAGGCGGCTGACCACGGAGAACAGTGGCCCCTCGGACTCGTCGACCTCGAACCGCATCTCGAGCGCGCGCCGGTTGGCCGCGCGCAGCTCGGTGCTGTTGTGGCTGAAGGTCGTATGCAACGACTTGTCGGTGCGCGGATCCCATTCGGTGTCGTCGATGCCGTTGAGGATGCCGGTCAGGACATCCGAACGCGTCGTGAGCACGCCGTCGAGCCCCATGCCGTAGGCCTGCGTCTTGATCTCGGTCGCATAGGTGGGACTGACCGTGGTCAACTGGTCGGCGGCCTGCAGCCCGGCCTTGAGGTAGTTGATGAGGCCGTAATATTCGAGCGTGCTCTCCTGGGCGGCCCGGAAATCGAGCCGCAGGTCGTTGAAGATCTCCCAGCCGAACAGGCCCTGGAAGGCGATGTTGTGGACGGTGAGCACGGTCTTGACCGGCGCGGGCGCGTTGAAGCGCACATAGGCGGGAGCGAGTGCGGCCTGCCAGTCGTGGCAATGGAGGATTTGCGGCTGGAACTCACCGCCGGCCCCCCTGCCGATCTCGTAGGCGGCATAGCTCAGCGCCGCAAACCGCTTCCAATTGTCCGGCCAGTCCTGCCGGTCGGGGCCGAGATAGGGATTGCCTGCGCGGGCATAAAGGTGCGGTGCGTTGAGCGCGATGATGTCGAGCCCCTGCGCCTTACCGGCGATGAGCTCAGCCGGACCGCCGAAGAAATCGCCGTTCTCGTGCAGCACATGCGCATCCTCCAGCACGCCCATGACGGCCGGGTAGCCAGGCAGCAACGTGCGCATGGTGACGTCGTGATGCGCCAGCGCCCCGGGGAGCGCCCCGGTAACGTCGGCGAGCCCGCCCGTCTTGATGAGCGGGTAGGCCTCCGACGCGACGGAGAGGACGTCGATCATCGGCTCGCCAGGTAGTTGTCGATCATCGGTTGCGTGATGAGGGTGACGCCGTTCTCGGTGCGGCGGAACCACCGGCTGTCGAATTCCGGATCCTCGCCGATCACCACGCCGTCGGGGATGACGACGCCGCGATCGAGCACCACCTTCCTGAGGCGGGCCCCGCGATTGATGGTGCAATAGGGCAGCACCACGGCTTCGTTCAATTGCGAGTAGGAGTGCACGCGCGAGCCCGTCGAGAGCAGCGTACGCTCGAGCGATCCGCCCGAGACGATGCAATCGCCCGAAACGAGCGAGTTCACCGCCGAGCCGCGCCGGCCTTCGTAGTCGTGCACGAATTTGGCCGGAGGCGTGATTTCGGCGAAGGTCCAGATGGGCCAGTCGCGGTCGTAGAGATCGAGCTGCGGCGTCACGTCGGTGAGGTCCACATTGGCCTTCCAGTAGGCATCGATCGTGCCCACGTCGCGCCAATAGGCCACCTCCTCGTTGGACGAGCGGACACACGAGCGCGGGAAGCGATGCGCCCAGGCCGTGCCGTTCTTGACGATATAGGGGATGATGTCCTTGCCGAAATCGCGGCTCGACCCTTCCGTCTGGGCGTCGCGTCGCAGCTGCTCCATCAGGAAGCGCGTTTCGAAGATGTAGATGCCCATCGAGGCCAGCGCATACTCGGGATTGTCCGGAATGCCCGGCGGGTCCTTGGGCTTTTCGACGAAATCGATGATGCGGTCGCGACCGTCGACATGCATGACGCCGAAGCCGGTCGCTTCCATGCGCGGCACTTCGAGGCAGCCGATCGTCACGTCGGCACCCGTATCGACGTGCTGGCGCAGCATGATCTCGTAGTCCATCTTGTAGATGTGGTCGCCCGCCAGCAGCACGAT
>JBIQKK010000095.1:0-8818 GCA_044506585.1 Hyphomicrobiales bacterium | reverse complement strand
CATGACCCTTGCCCTGTTCTTCTTTTATGTCTTCGCGGTCGTCGCCGTCGCTTCGGCCCTGATGGTCATTGCCTCGCGCAACCCGGTGCATTCGGTGCTCTGGCTGATCCTGACCTTCGTCAACGCGGCCGGGCTCTTCATGCTCGCGGGGGCTGAGTTCCTCGCGCTGATCCTGATCGTCGTCTATGTCGGCGCCGTCGCGGTGCTGTTCCTGTTCGTCACCATGATGCTCGACGTCGACTTCGCCTCGCTCAAGACGGGCATGCTGCAATATGCGCCCATCGGCATCGTGGTCGGCATCATCCTGCTGCTCGAACTGCTGCTCGTGAGCGGCAGCTACTTCATGGCGCCGACGATTTCGGGAGCGCCGGTGGTGCCGATCGACCAGACGATCGACAACACGCGCGCCCTCGGCCAGGTCATCTACACGCGCTACGTGTTCCTGTTCCAGCTGGCGGGTGGCGTGCTGCTGGTCGCCATGATCGGGGCGATCGTTCTGACGTTGCAGCACAAGCCCAATGTCAAACGCCAGGATGTCGTGCGGCAGACCACCCGCACGCGCGAACAGGCCACCGAACTGGTCAAGGTCAAATCGGGGCAGGGGATCTAGATGCTGGCAGCAACTGGAATTGGCCTCGGCCACTATCTGACCGTCGGCGCGATCCTGTTCACGCTGGGCGTGGTGGGGATCTTCCTCAACCGCAAGAACATCATCATCATCCTGATGTCGATCGAGCTCATCCTGCTCGCGGTGAACGTCAACTTCGTAGCCTTTTCGTCCGAGCTGGGCGATCTTGCCGGGCAGGTCTTCGCGCTGCTGATCCTCACGGTCGCGGCGGCAGAAGCCGCCATCGGCCTCGCCATCCTCGTCATTTTCTTCCGCAACCGCGGCTCGATCGCGGTTGAGGACGTCAATTCGCTGAAGGGCTGACCTTAATTGATCCAGGCCATTGTCTTTCTCCCGCTGATCGGCGCCCTCATCGCTGGGCTGCTTGGCCGCATCATCGGTCATCGCACCGCGGAATTCGTCACCACGGGTTTGCTGATCGTTGCGGCGGTCCTCAGCTGGATCATCTTCGCCGGCTACTGGTTCGCGCCTGAAGCGGCCGAAGGGGCAGGACACGCGGAAGCCACCAAGGTGCTGGTGCTCGAGTGGATCCACTCCGGGCCGTTGACGCTCGACTGGGTCCTGCGCGTCGATACGCTGACCGCGGTCATGCTGGTCGTCGTGACGACGGTGTCGAGCCTCGTCCACGTCTATTCGATCGGCTACATGGCCGACGATCCGCACCGCGCCCGCTTCTTCGCCTATCTGTCGCTCTTCACCTTCGCCATGCTCATGCTGGTGACGGCCGACAACTTCCTCCAGATGTTCTTCGGCTGGGAAGGGGTGGGCCTCGCGTCCTACCTGCTCATCGGCTTCTGGTACACGCGCCCCTCCGCCAATGCCGCGGCCATCAAGGCCTTCGTCGTCAACCGCGTGGGCGATTTCGGCTTTGCGCTGGGCATCTTCGCGGCGCTCATGGTGCTCGGCCAGCTCGATTTCGACGGTGCCTTCCACGCCGTCGAAGCGCATGCAGGCGACACGATCCATTTCCTGTCGTGGGACTTCCACGCCATGACCGTCGTTTGCCTGCTGCTCTTCATGGGGGCGATGGGCAAGTCGGCACAGTTCCTGCTCCACACCTGGCTGCCCGATGCGATGGAGGGCCCGACGCCGGTCTCGGCCCTCATCCATGCTGCGACCATGGTGACCGCGGGCGTGTTCATGGTGGCGCGGCTGTCGCCCATGTTCGAGGCGGCACCGGTCGCAATGAACGTCGTCTTCGTCATCGGCGCCATCACCGCATTCTTCGCGGCGACCGTGGGTCTCGTCCAGAACGACATCAAGCGCGTCATCGCCTATTCGACCTGTTCGCAGCTCGGCTACATGTTCGTGGCGCTCGGCGCTGGCATGTTCTCGGCCGGCATCTTCCACCTGTTCACCCACGCCTTCTTCAAGGCGCTCCTGTTCCTCGGCGCCGGCTCGGTCATCCATGCGATGCACCATGAGCAGGACATGCGGAACATGGGCGGGCTCGCCCGGAAGATCCCGATCACCTACTGGATGATGCTCATCGGCACGCTCGCGCTCACCGGCGTCGGCATTCCGGGTCTTCCCGTCGGTTTTGCCGGCTTCTTCTCCAAGGACGCCATCATCGAGACGGCCTACGCGGTCGGCGGCAACCTGGGCTTCTTCGGGTTCTGGACGCTGGTCATCGCCGCGATGTTCACCAGCTTCTACTCCTGGCGCCTGATCCACCTGACCTTCCACGGCGCCCCGCGGCCCGCGCCGGCACACGGCCACGATGGCCATGCCGCGCATGGACACGACGATCACGGCTCGGCCTACGACCACGCGCATGAGAGCCCCAACGTCATGCTGGTGCCGCTCTATATCCTTGCGGCCGGTGCGGTTCTCGCGGGCTTCATCTGGCACGATTTCTTCATCGGCCACGCCGAGCACATCGCGCACTTCTTCGCGGGCTCGCTGGTCGTCGACGAGCACCTGGTCGAGACCGTCCACAGCGTGCCGTTCTGGGTCCGGGCGTCCTCGACGGTCGCCATGATCCTCGGCTTCGCCGCCGCCTGGTACATGTACATGGTCGACAGGACCGCCCCCGCGCGCCTCGCGGCGACCAATCCGGGGCTCTACAAGTTCCTGCTCAACAAGTGGTACTTCGACGAGCTCTACAACTTCCTGTTCGTGCGGCCCGCCCTCTACATCGGCCGCGGCCTGTGGAAGGGTTTTGACGACTGGCTCATCGACCAGACGATCGTTGAGGGCCTCGGCGCCCGCGTGAAGGACGTGACCGGCCGCGTGGTGAAGCTCCAGTCGGGCTACCTCTACCACTATGCCTTCATCATGCTGATCGGCATCGCGGCCCTCCTCACCTGGGCCATCACCGCCGGGGGGCTGCTCGGATGAACCTGCTCGCCGACAACCTGCTGAGCCTCGTCACCTTCCTGCCGCTGGTGGGCGCAGTGCTCCTGCTGTTCGTGCCGGGGCAGGGCGAGGGCGCCAACAACGTTTCGCGCTCGATCGCGCTCGTCGTCTCGCTCGTCACCTTCGCGCTCTCGCTGTGGATGTGGTCGCGCTACAATCCCGCCGATCCCGGCTTCCAGTTCGTCGAGAACTACGAGTGGATCGGCAGCTCGATCGGCTACCGCATGGGCGTCGATGGCGTCTCGGTGCTGTTCGTGGTGCTGACCGCGTTGCTCACGCCGGTCTGCGTCCTCGCCAGCTGGGGCTCGATCAGCCATCGCGTGCGCGAATACATGCTGGTGTTCCTCGTCCTCGAGACGCTCTGCATCGGCGTGTTCACCGCGCTCGACCTCGCGATGTTCTACGTCTTCTTCGAGGGCAGCCTGATCCCGATGTTCCTCATCATCGGCATCTGGGGCGGCAAGCGGCGCATCCAGGCGGCGTACAAGTTCTTCTTTTACACCTTCACCGGCTCGGTGCTGATGCTGCTCGCCATCATGGCGATGTACTGGCAGGCCGGCACGCTCGACATCCGGCGGCTGCTGAGCTTTGAGTTCGATCCGGCATTGCAGACGTGGCTGTGGATTGCCTTCTTTGCGAGCTTTGCGGTCAAGATGCCGATGTGGCCGTTCCACCGCTGGCTGCCCGAAGCGCACGTCGAGGCGCCCACCGGGGGGTCGGTGATCCTCGCCGCGATCCTCTTGAAACTCGGCGGCTACGGGTTCATCCGCTTCTCGCTCGCGATGTTCCCCGACGCCTCGCAGATGTTCGCGCCCTTCATCTTCACCCTGTCGATCGCCGCGATCATCATCACCTCGCTCGTCGCGCTCGTTCAGACCGACATGAAGAAGCTCATCGCCTACTCGTCCGTGGCGCATATGGGCTTTGTGACCATGGGCATCTTCTCGGGCAACGTCATGGGCATCCATGGCGCGGTGTTCCAGATGATCTCGCACGGCATCGTGTCGGCCGCGCTGTTCCTGTGCGTGGGCGTCATCTACGACCGGATGCACACCCGCGAGATCGAGGCCTATGGCGGCCTCGTCGAGCGCATGCCGCGCTATGCCTTCGCGCTGATGGTGTTCACCATGGCCAATGTCGGGCTCCCCGGCACGTCCGGCTTCATCGGCGAATTCCTCACCATGGTCGGCGTCTTCCAGGTCAACACCTGGGTCGCCTTCTTCGCCGCCTTCGGGGTCATCCTGTCGGCCGCCTACGCGCTCTGGCTCTATCGCCGGATCATCTTCGGCGCGCTGACCAAGGACTCGCTCAGGGGCATCCTCGACCTCGACGGCCGCGAGATCGCGGTGCTGGTCCCGCTGATCGTCCTCACCATCATGTTCGGCTTCTGGCCGGCGCCCATCCTCGATGCAACCGCCGCATCGGTGAACCTCGTCGCCACCAATTTCGGCAATGCGATCGGCGCGGCCACGTCGCTCGTCGCGGTGGCGCATTAGGAGAGCACAGATGAATTCCGACCTCTCCAGCTTCGCCTCGCTCGCCCCGGCCTATCCCGAGCTGCTGCTCGCGGTCGGCATCGTGGCGCTGCTGCTCGGCGGCGTGATCTTCTCCAAGGACCGCTCGACGGCGATCTCTTTCCTCGCCATCGTCCTGCTCGTGGCCGTGATCGCCCTGTCGATCTGGCAGCCGTCCGAGGGTGTGCTCTTCAACGGCGGCTTCATCGTCGACGGCTTCGCCCGCTACATGAAGTTCCTGGTCCTCGGCGGTTCGGCCTTCGCCCTGGTCCTCTCGACCTCGACCGCCCGGCCCATGGGGCTCCACAAATTCGAGTATTCGATCCTCGTCCTGCTCGCGACGCTGGGCATGATGGTCATGGTGTCGGCCAACGACCTCATGAGCCTTTATGTCGGCCTCGAGCTCCAGTCGCTGGCGCTCTATGTCGTGGCCGCCCTCAAGCGCGACGACACGCAGGCGACCGAAGCCGGCCTCAAATATTTCGTCCTCGGCGCGCTGAGCTCGGGCATGCTGCTCTACGGGGCCTCGCTCATTTACGGCTTCACCGGCATGACGCAGCTCGACCAGATCGTTTCGGCGATCGGCGGCGCCGAGCGATCCATCGGCCTGATCTTCGGCATGGTGTTCCTCCTCGCCGGCATCGCCTTCAAGATTTCGGCCGTGCCCTTCCACATGTGGACGCCGGACGTCTATGAGGGCGCACCGACCCCGGTGACCGCATTCTTCGCCTCGGCGCCCAAGGTCGCCGCGATGGCGCTGATGATCCGCGTCGTGACTGTGCCGTTCGGCGGCGTCACGCACGACTGGCAGCAGATCCTCGTCTTCCTCTCCATCGCCTCGATGGTGCTCGCGGCCTTCGCCGCCATCGGGCAGAACAACATCAAGCGCCTGCTCGCCTATTCCTCCATCGGCCATGTGGGCTTCGCCCTGGTGGGGTTGAGCTCGGGAACGTCGGTCGGCGTCGAAGGTGTCGCGATCTACATGGCCATCTACATCGCCATGACCATCGCCATGTTCGCCGCGCTTTTGTCGCTGCGCACCGAGACCGGTTTCGTCGAAACGATCCCGCAGCTGGCGGGGCTGGCCCAGAAGCGGCCCTTCGTTGCCGCCATCATGGCGATCGTGATGTTCTCGTTCATCGGCCTGCCGCCGCTGGCGGGCTTCTTCGCCAAATGGCAGGTCTTCCTCGCCGCCATCGATGCGCACCTGTTCTTCCTCGCCGTCGTCGGTGTGCTCGCGAGCGCGGTGAGCGCCTTCTATTACCTGCGCATCGTCAAGGTGATGTATTTCGACGAGCCGCAGAGCGAGTTCGTCGCGGTGCCCGCCGAGCTCACGGCCGTGATGGCCGTCACGGGCTTTTTCCTCGTCACCTATTTCGTGACGCTCGGGGCGCCACTCTATGATGCCGCCCACGCCGCGGCCGGAAGCCTGTTCTAGTGTCCGGCTTCTGGCTCGGACCCATCGCGACTGCCCGGGGCTATCGCCTCCACAGTTTTGACGAAGTGGGTTCGACGAGTACCGAAGCGGCCCAGGCCGTGGTCGCGGGCGATGCGGGCGAAGTGTGGTTCGCCGCGCTCAAGCAGACCGCGGGCCGGGGCCGGCGGGGCCGCGCCTGGGAGACTCCCGCGGGCAATCTCGCCGCAAGCCTGATGATCGTTCCCGATTGCGATCCCGCCATCGCCGCGACGCTGGGCTTTGTCGCCGGCGTCGCGCTGAACCGTGCGCTCGCCGCCACCTTGCCTGCCGCGATCGTGCGGCAGGGGATCGATGGCGCGTCCCGTGTCGCACTCAAATGGCCCAACGATGTGCTGGCCGACGGCGCCAAGCTCGCGGGCATCCTGCTCGAAGCGCAGAAGCGCCCCGACGCGCGCCATGCCGTCGTCATCGGCTTCGGCGTCAACATCGTATCTGCACCCTCGGGGTTGCCTTATCCCGCGACCTCGCTCAGCGCGCTTGGGGTCGACATCGAGCCCGGGACCATCTTCGAAGCGCTCGCCGAGGAATGGGTCGTTGCCTACGAATTGTGGGACAATGGCCGCAACGTTGCCGACATCCTGCGGCTCTGGCGCGCGTCCGCCGCCGGCATCGGCGCCGAGGTCGCGGTCAGCCGCGACGGCGAAGTCGTGCGCGGCGTGTTCGAGTCGATCGACGATGCGGGCCGGCTGATCGTGCGCGGCAAGGACGATGCACGCATTGCGATCACCGCAGGGGACGTGCATTTCGGCGTCACCGCCAGCGTGAGGGCCTGATGGCGGCGCCACGTCCCGACGAACTGGTGTTCGTGCCGCTGGGCGGCGTCGGCGAGATCGGGATGAACATGGCGGCCTATGGCTTCGGGCCGCGGGGCAAGAAGAAGTGGATCGTCGTCGATTGCGGCGTCACCTTCGCCGGCCCGACGCAGCCCGGCATCGAGCTCATCATGGCCGACCCCACCTTCCTCGAGGACAACGCCGACGACGTCCTCGCGCTGATCCTCACGCACAGCCACGAGGATCATTACGGCGCGGTGCTGGACCTCTGGCCCGCATTCGACCGGCCCGTCTACGCCACCGACTTCACCGCCGCGATGCTCTCCGCCAAGCGCGCGGCGGACGATATCGTCGATAACGTCTCGATCCGCCGCATGGTGACCGGCGCCCCTTTCACCGTCGGTCCGTTCACCATTGAGGCGATCAACGTCGCCCATTCGATCCCCGAAAGCTGCGCGCTCGCCATTACGACGAGCGCGGGCAGGGTGATCCATACTGGCGACTGGAAGCTCGACCCACGCCCCATCGCAGCGCCCCCGACCGACGAGAAGCGGTTCCGCGAACTGGGCGCCGAAGGCGTCCCCATCGCTCTCATCTGCGACAGCACCAACGCCCTCAAGGACGGCACCAGCCCCAGTGAGGACGAGGTCGCGATCAACCTCGAGGCGCTCATTGCCAGCGCCCCGCATCGCGTGGTCCTCACCACCTTCGCCTCCAATGTCGGGCGCGTGATCTCCATCGCGCGCGCGGCCCAGAAGGCGGGCCGCGAGGTCGTGATGTCAGGCAGGGCGCTCCACCGGATCACCACCATCGCCCGCGAGCTCGGCATGCTGGAGGGCGTCCCCACCTTCCACGATCAGGATGCATTCAAGACCCTGCCGCGCGACAAGATCGTCGTGCTCTGCACCGGGTCCCAGGGCGAGCCGCGCGCGGCGATCGCCCGCATTGCCCGGGGCGAGCATCCGGCGATCGACCTCAATGCCGGCGACCGCGTGATCTTTTCCTCGTGGGCCATCCCGGGCAACGAGCGGGAAGTCATCGACATCCAGAACATGTTCATCGACCGCGGCATCGAGGTCGTCACCCAGAAGGACGGGCTGGTGCACACCACCGGCCATCCGCGGCGCGAGGAGCTGAAGCAGCTCTACGCCTGGCTGAAGCCGCAGACGCTGATCCCCGTCCATGGCGAGGCGGCGCATCTGGAAGCGCATGCGGCCTTTGGCCGGGCCGAAGGCATCCCCAATGTCGTCCACGCGCGCAACGGCGACATGGTGCGGCTCTTCCCCGACGTCATGCAGTTCCCCGGTGAGGTGCGGACAGGCGAGCTCTATCTCGATGGCAACATCCTGTGCACGCCCGAGGAGTCGGGGGTGAAGGCCCGCCGCCGGCTGAGCTTCGGCGGCCATATCGTCATCAGCCTTTGCGTCGATCGCAGCGGTACGGTCGCTTCGGGGCCCGAGCTGAGCATCGAGGGCCTGCCCGAGATCGAGGACGACGAGGAATCCATCACCCAGATCGTCCGCAAGATCGTCGCCGGGGCGCTGCGCTCGATCCCGCCCAAGCGCCGCGCCGATCCCGACGTCGTCGATGCGGCTCTCCAGCGCGCGGTGCGCTCGGAGGTGAATGCGTGGTGGGGCAAAAAGCCCAATGTGACGGTCTTCGTCCACCGCGTATAGGCCGCGTGATCCCCAAAGAGTGGTCGCCGGTGTTCGGTCCAGATCACGCGCAAAGATGATGCCATGCTCGCCCCGGCCACCTTCATCGCCATCTATACCATCGTCTGGTGGGTCTGCCTGTTCATCGTCCTGCCCTTCGGCGTGCACAACCAGGTGGATGCCGGCACCGTCGTCAAAGGGACCGATCCGGGTGCGCCCGTGGCACCCCGCTGGTGGCGCCGGATGATCTTGACGACGCTCCTTTCGATCCCGGTGACGGCGCTGGTGCTGTGGGCTCTGTCGAGCCCCTTGCTGCAGGAATATTGGAGCTGATCGGGCCGCATTGGCCCTAGAATCCCTCCATTTTGCCCAAAGAGTTGTCCGCAAGATGCTGAAAAGCATCGATCATTCGG
>JBIQKK010000094.1:0-8824 GCA_044506585.1 Hyphomicrobiales bacterium | reverse complement strand
TGGGCAAGGTCGTGCCGCAGGGGTTCGCGGGCATGCAGGCAAGCCTGTTCGAGGACGGGGAGGGCGAGGCGTGAGCACACCCCACAGGCACCCCGTACGGGTCTATTACGAAGACACCGACTTCTCCGGGAATGTCTATCACGCCGCCTATCTCCACTTTTTCGAGCGGGGGCGGACGGAGTTTCTGCGCGCGGAAGGCATCCGTCATTCCGAGCTGATCAAGGAGGGCATCGCATTCGCGGTGCGCTCAATGGAGATCGAGTTCGTCAGGGCGGCGCATATCGACGATGAGCTGGTGGTCGACACGTCTCTCGTGGAAATGAGCGGCGCCCGCTTCACGCTCGATCAGTCGATCGAGCGGGGGGATGAATTGGTCGCGCGGGCGCGGGTCGTGGCCGTCGCCATGAAGACTGATGGAAAGCCCACGCGATTGCCGCGTGCGCTCCTCGCCGCGTTCTCCAAATAGAAGGGCCGCCCGGAAGGCAGCCCATCGCCGTAATGACAAGCGCAGGTCAGGGCGCCGATACCGAGGCGGAAACGGACGCCGACGCAGACGCCGACATGCTCACGGAGGGATCGACCGACAGCGATACAGACGGATCCACCGACGCCGAAGCCGACATGCTCACCGAAGTCGATATGTCGGCAGACGAGGAGCTCGAACTCAGGATTTCTTCGGAGGACGCCATCGACGACTCTGCTGGCAGCGTCGAGACTTCGCCGGAGGCGGCCGACTGAAGGACCTGACCCCGGATCTCGCCGTTCGGGTACTGGGCCGTGTGGACGTTGAAGTACCACAGCCCGCCCAAAAGTTCGGTCTCCTGAGCATCAGTGAGCGTGACGGTACCAGCGATCGGGCTCGCGAGGGGCGGTTCGATCGGCACGACCGGCGGCGCGTTCTCGCCGGGCGCGGCAGGTCCGTGGAAGTGCGCTGCGGTCGCCTCGCCAGTGAGGCCGGAATAGCTGATCGTATAGTCGAGGATATTGGTATCGGTGTCGTAGGTCGCCTCGACAGAGCCCGTAGCGGGCGAGTCATTGGGCGGTACTTCTTCGGCGGCGCTGAGGGTGGCCGAGAGGCTGAGTTGCTCGGCGAGAGCCGGCAAAGCGGTGCCAGCCAGGGCGATGGCGGCGAGCACGGCGAGAGGACGGGAAGGGTGGGACATCAGGGCGGTCTCCATGAGAACCAGTGATCGCTGACGCTTCGCGAATGATTCGCAACGTCATCGAGACCGCCGCGTTCCGGGCCGGAATCGGTTTCTTAACCGGTCGTTGACCATAAGGGTGGGGGCACGCCCGCGGCGTCCTGAAAGGTCCGGATTTCGGGGCTTTCTCTTAAATTTGACAAATTCTGACCGCATCCGGACCGCTCGGTCTAAGGCGCCGCGCGATGACGCCCCGGGGGCCGGTCCGGCGGGACCGAGACGAAAGGATCAGGCTACATGGACGCTTCGAGCGCGGTGGACGTCGTCACCACGACGCCGGAAGTTGTCGACTTTTCCCTGCTCGGGCTATTCCTCGCGGCGGACCTCGTGGTGAAGGCCGTAATGATCGGTCTTCTCGCGGCCTCGGTCTGGTGCTGGGCGATCATCGTCGACAAGTCGATGCTTTATGGGCGGTACAACCGGCAGATGAACCAGTTCGAGCGCGTGTTCTGGTCGGGGCAGTCGCTGGAAGAGCTCTACCAGCAGATGCAGGAGCGGCCCTCCGCCGGCCTCGGCGCGATTTTCGTGGCCGCGATGAAGGAGTGGAAGCGCAGCCACGAGCAGAGCGCATCGTCCTTCATCGGCGTGCAGACGCGCATGGACAAGGTGCTCGATGTCGCCATCGCGCGGGAGAGCGAGACGCTCGAAAAACGCCTGGGCTTTCTGGCGACAGTGGGCTCGGCGTCGCCCTTTATCGGCCTCTTTGGCACGGTATGGGGAATTATGAACGCATTCACCCGGATTGCTGCCGCGTCGTCGACCAACCTCACGGTCGTCGCCGGGCCCATCGCTGAGGCTCTGTTTGCCACGGCGATCGGTCTCCTCGCGGCCATTCCGGCGGTCATTGCCTACAACAAGCTCAGCAGCGATGCGAACAAGCTCACCGGCCGCCTGGAAGGCTTTGCCGACGAGTTCTCGACGATCCTTTCCCGCCAGCTCGAAGCCCGGAGCCGCTAGCACCATGGCCATGGCGATCGCAGGCAAGGCGAGTGGCGGACGCCGCCGGGGACGGCGCAGCAAGGGCCGGCTGATGAGCGAAATCAACGTCACGCCGATGGTCGACGTGATGCTCGTGCTGCTCATCATCTTCATGGTCGCCGCGCCGCTGATGACGGTGGGCGTGCCGATCGACCTGCCCAAGACGCAGGCCAAACAACTCAACACCGAGCAGAAGCCGATCACGGTGTCGGTGAACAATGAAGGCCTGGTGTTTGTGGGCGAAACGCAGGTGCCACTCGGAAACGTCGTCGAGGCGGTGACCGCCGCGACACCCAACGGTGTTGAAGACCGCATCTATGTGCGCGGCGACACCACTGCGAGTTACGGCACCGTGATGGAAGTGATGGGTGCCCTTTCTGGTGCCGGCTTCACCAAGATTGGCCTGCTCACAGACCAGGCCAAGCGGCAGCCCTGACATGAAGGCCGGCGTAACCACCTCGGTCATCGCCCACGCAACGCTCCTGGCCCTTGCATTTGTCGGTCTCGGAGCGGCCAAGCCGCTCGAACCCGAAGTGGTCGAATCGATCGCTGTCGAACTGGTGCCGATCTCGGAGATCACCAACATCCGGATGGGCTCGCTCGATTCGACAATCGTCGAAACCGAAACGCCGGCCGTAGTAGAGACCGAAACGCCGGCTGAACTGGCAAAGCCGACCGGCAATACCGAGCAAGACCAGATCACGCCGGAAGAGACCGAGAAGGAGACGCCGGCACCGGTGGTCAACACCGCTCCCGAGCCGACGCCGGAACCGGTCGAAACGCCCGAACCCGTCGTCGAGGATACGCCGCCGGAGCCGACGCCCCCCGCCGAACCCGAGCCGGCGCCGGTGGAGGAGGCCGCCCCGACCGAAGTTGCTGCCGAGGCGCCGGCGGACACGGCTGCCGAGCCCACGCCGCCGCGCATGCCGATCATGAGGCCGGCGGCGCTGAACAAGGCACCCGCCAAAAAGCCAGTGGAGACCAAGGTTGCAGACGTAACGCCCGCTCCGAAGCAGACGCCCAAGCCTGTCGAGACTCCCAAGCCGGCGCAGAAGAAGCCGGCGGACGAGGCTGCCCGCGAGGCGGACCAGGTCGCGGCGCTTATCAATTCGGAGACCTCCCGCGGAGCGACGACGGGAGCGGGGGGCAGTCCCACACTCGGCAAGAACACGGGGCGGTCGTCGACCTTGACGCAGAGCCAGCTCGATGGGCTGGTGGCGCAGATCAAGGGCTGCATGAACATTCCGCCTGGCGCCGTCGAAGCCGGTATTATTGCGCAGCTCACCTTTTCCATCGATGGGGGCGGAAATGTCGGCTCGACGCCGAAGATCATCTCGCCTACTGGAACGCAGATCGAGCGGGCGCTGGCCTCGGCGGCGCAGCGCGCGGTGATGCGGTGCGGTCCCTATCAGATGGCGTTGAACCAGGACGTCAAAGCAACATTCGATCCGCGTGAGCTCTTCTGAGCCACAGCCCAAGAGTTTTGAAGGAGCCCCACATGCACGCACTCACCCGGCGACATTTGTTGAAGCTTGGCCTTGCCTCGGGCGCGCTTGCAGCTGCGGCGACGTCTCCGGCCAGGGCGCTGGTCGAGATCATCGTGTCCGGCGGCAATTTCGTGCCGCTGCCGATCGCCATTCCCGACTTCGCCTCGTCCGATCCCACGTTCGGACGAGAGGTCGCCGACATCGTGCGCGCCAACCTCAAACGTTCGGGGCTCTTCGCACCGCTTGATCCTGCGAGCCTGCCCCAGGCCACGGGTGATGTGAACAACACGCCGGACTTCGCGGCGTGGCGCGGCGTCAACGTCGATGCCCTGGTCATGGGACAGGTCGATCGGGGCGGGCAGATTTCTTCG
Organism: Hyphomicrobiales bacterium; assembly: GCA_044506585.1. Classification (GTDB taxonomy): domain Bacteria; phylum Pseudomonadota; class Alphaproteobacteria; order Rhizobiales; family Devosiaceae; genus Devosia_A. Next base: position 4,786 of record JBIQKK010000094.1, on the reverse strand, counting down.
GCCGTCCGTGTATGGGATACGCAAGCCGCCCAGCAGGTGACCGGCAACCAGTACAGCGCCGGTCCCGAGAGCTCGCGCCGGATCGCGCATAAGGTGTCGGACGCCATTTACGCGTCGCTCGCCGGAGACAACGGCTATTTCGATAGCCAGGTGGTGTTCATTTCCGAGAGCGGGCCGAAGGCCAACCGCAAGAAGCAGCTCGCGATCATGGACCAGGACGGGGCCAACATGCAGGCGTTGAGCTCGGGTGCAGCGCTCACGCTCACGCCGCGTCTCAGCCGCGACAACGGCATGGTGACGTATGCCGCCTACGACGATGGCAACCCGCAGGTCTATGTGGCGCAGCTGGGGGGCAAGGCGCGCAAGCTGATCAACAACGCCCCGATGTCATTTGCGCCGCGCTTTTCACCAGACGGCTCGACTGTCGCGTTCTCGGTTTCAAACGGCGGTGTCACCAATATTTACGCAGCAGGGGTCAATGGCGCCAACCCTGTGCAACTGACGTCGGGCGCAGCCATCGATACGTCGCCATGCTATTCGCCCGATGGATCCAGAATCGTGTTCGAATCTGATCGCGGCGGGGCCCCGCAGCTTTATGTCATGGGCGCCGGGGGCGGTGGTGCGCAACGCATCTCGTTCGGCGAAGGCAGGTACTCGACGCCGGTCTGGTCACCCAAGGGCGACCTCATCGCCTACACGCGCCAATCGGGCGGCAGCTTCCAGATCGGCACGATGAAACCGGACGGCTCTGGCGAGCGCATCCTGGTCGATAGTTTCCATGCCGAGGGGCCGACATTCTGCCCGAACGGCCGAGTGATTATGTTCTTCCGGGATGCGGGCGGCGACGCGGGGCCGGGATTATGGACGGTCGATATCTGGGGACGAAACGAGCAGCAGATCGCTACGAACGCGTACGCGTCCGATCCGAATTGGGGCTCGCTGCGAGGCTAGGAGTGCGAGCCGCCGCCCCAATCTGCTGCAAGTATTCACGGCCCAAGAGCCGGCCGAAACCAATATGAATGCCGGCTTGTGCAGGAATGCAACACCGCGGAAAGTGCCGGATTTCCGCCACATTCGGGCCATGTTGAGCAAGGATTAACCACCCCGGTCCACTCGGCCTTAAGATAACGCCGAGTAAAAAGCGGCAACCAAAACCTCCCTTTTCCAGGAGCCATCCGGATGCGTTCTACAACGCCCCTTCTCGGCCTTTTGCGCACCGTTGCGCTCATCGGTCTCGTCGTCGTCCTCGCGGCCTGTTCGCGCAATGGGACCGGCGTCGGCAATCTCGGACCGGGTGGTGGCCCTCCGGGCAGCCAGCAGGAATTCCTCGTCACGGTCGGCGACCGCGTCTTCTTTGAGACAGACTCGTCGGCGCTGACGGCGACGGCGCAGGCGACCCTCGACAAGCAGGCCGCCTGGCTCAACAAGTATGGGAACTATCGCATCCTGATCGAAGGCCATGCCGACGAGCGGGGTACCCGCGAATACAACATCGCGCTGGGCGCCCGCCGTGCGTCGGTGGTGGTCAACTATCTCGTCAGCCGGGGCGTCAACGCCCAGCGCATCCAGCAGAAGTCGTTCGGCAAGGAACGCCCGGTTGCAATTTGCGACGATATTTCGTGCTGGTCACAAAATCGCCGTGCTGTGACGGTCGTTCAGTAAGTGTGAGGGCGCATTCGCGTCGTCACGGAGGCATAGGCGCCGGGTGCTCGCGTTCTTGAGCCCCGGCGCTTTCTTTTTGTCGAAATTGCGGGCTAATCACCGGCGGCAATCGAGGCTCGTTCGCATTCACTCATGGAGATTGATCGTGCATCTATCCTTTAAGCGATGGAGGGTCCGGGGCGCCATCGCCGCCGTGACCATCATGACGGCGGCAGTGTTCGCACCCGCGTTTGTCAACGCCCAGAGCAAGACGGAAGCGCAGCTCGCGGTGCGCATCCAGGAGCTCGAGGACCAGGTCCGCAACCTGACCGGGCAGCTCGAGGGCCTGCAGTTCTCGATCACCAACATGCAGACGCAACTGCAGCAGATGGCCGACGACAACGAGTTCCGGTTCCAGCAGCTGGAAGGCGGTGGCGCGGGAAAAACTGAGGCGGCTCCTCAATCCGGGGGCGCGATGCCCGCCGGCGAGGCGCCGCAGCCCGACACGGGCACCCTTCCCACGGACTCCAACGCCGCGCCCCCGCAGGGCGAACAGCAACCGGACGTGAATGGCCCGCCGGCCGAGGTTCCGACCCAGGACGGGATTCCGGTGATCAGCGACGAGCCGATGCACGGTGACACTCTCGGCGATTCCGCCGATCCGCTGCTGGGCCAAGGGCAGCCGGGCGAGACCGTCACGGGTACGCTCGGGGAGAACAGCGTTCCACTCAACCTCAACCTCGACGGCGGTCCGGCACTGGAGGATGGGGATGCCCGCGCGCAGTACGCGGCGGGTTACGATGCATTCACGCGTGGCGATTTCGCCTTCGCCGAGGACCAGTTCCGGCAGTTCATCGCTCTCTATCCGCACGACCCGCAGGCGCCCGACGCCGTCGTATGGCTCGGCGATACGCTGTTGCAACGGCAAGCTTACGATGAGGCCGCCGATGTACTGTACAACGGGTTTGAAAAATACGAGCGGTCCGCGCGGGCGCCGGATATCCTCATGAAGGTTGGCGTGGCGCTGGCAGGTGCAGGTGAAACCGACATCGCCTGCCGCACTTATGCCGAGGTGGCGACGCGCTATCCAAGTCAGCCGCCCGAATTCAACGACAGGCTCGCGGCCGAAAGGCAAAAGGCCAATTGCTGACCTCCGCCGACATTGCGGCGCTGTTTGCTCCGGTGTCGGGGCAAGAAACACTCGGGCTCGCCGTCAGCGGCGGGCCCGATTCATTGGCGCTCATGCTACTCGCGGCGCGCTGGTCGCGCGAAACCGGCGGCCCTGCGCTCCACGTCTATACGGTGGACCACGGGCTTCGCGCCGAGGCGGAGATGGAAGCGAAGATGGTCGCGCGCGAGGCGGGGGCGCTTGGACTTCCGGCCACGATCCTGCGCTGGGAGGGGGAGAAGCCTTCGACCGGCGTCCAGGCAGCCGCCCGCGCCGCACGCTACCAACTTCTCGCGAAGGCGATGGCGGCCGATGGCGTCGGGCTCGTCTGCACGGCGCACCATCTGGGTGACCAGGCCGAGACCGTGCTCATGCGTCTGGCGCACGGGAGCGGCATCGACGGAATGCGGGGCATGGACCGGATCAGCCGCGTCGAAGGCTGCGAGGTGGTGCGGCCGCTCCTCGGGGTCCGGCCGGAAGTGCTGCGCGACGTCGTCAGCGCGGCTGGGCTTCGCGCGGCGGACGATCCCTCCAACACCAACGATCATTACGAGCGGGTTCGCTGGCGAATGATGCTGCCCGCGCTGGAAGCGCTGGGGTTGACCCTGGAGCGGCTCGGTACTTTCGCGAGGCGGATGGACGAAGCCAGTGTCCTGATCCACGAGCAGGCTACGATAGCTTATTCCGATGTCGCCGAACCGCTTGCGGCCTCCGCGATGCGGCTGGACGCCAGCCGGTTCGCCACCCTCAACCCTGCCGTGGCCACGGCGGTGCTTGGGCAGGCGCTTGGGGCTGTCGGGGACAATGGCCGGCCGCCGCCCCTCGCGCCAGTCGAGCTCCTGGCCCGGCGTCTGCAGCAGCCGGATCCCCTCAAGGGCCTGACGCTGCATGGTTGCCTGGTGACCCGCGACGGCGATTCGGTTCTGCTCCGGAAAGAGCCGCCCCGGCGGACCGCTCGCAAAGCAACTCGTGCCCTCATCGCGAATTAACCGAGCAGCCCCGGAAAACTGGACGCAGGAGGCATTTGCGCGCACCCTGCCGCCCTTGTAACGCCTTAGTCCCAAGCCTATCTTCGCCCGAACGCCGGCTCCTCCCGATTTGGCCGGAAATCCAGGACAGGATTGATGAACGTCAATTTCCGCAACTTCGCCATCTGGCTCATCATACTCTTCATGTTGATGGGCCTGTTTTCGGTGTTCCAGAATTCGACCGGCAGCCGCGCCGTCAGCGACAAGAGTTTCAGCGAATTCATGCACGAGGTGGATGCGGGCAGCGTGTCCTCCGTTGTGATTGTGGGCGACGTTATCCAGGGCACCCTCACGAACGGCACCAAGTTCGAAACGATCATCCCGCCCAACACCGACGTGGTGGCCCGGCTCGAAGATCGGAATATCGACATCACGGCCCAGGCGCCGGAAGGCAATCCGCTGTGGAGCGTGATCCTGTCCAGCTGGCTGCCGTTCATCGTAATCATCGGCGTGTGGTTCTTCTTCATTCGCCAGATGCAGGGCGGTGGACGCGGCGGCGCGATGGGCTTCGGCAAGTCGCGGGCGAAGCTCCTGACCGAAACGCACGGTAAGGTGACGTTCGAGGATGTCGCCGGTGTCGATGAGGCCAAGCAGGATCTCGAGGAGATCGTCGAGTTCTTGAAGGACCCCGGCAAGTTCCAGCGGCTGGGCGGGCGGATTCCGCGCGGCGTGCTGCTGGTCGGCCCTCCGGGTACCGGTAAGACGCTCATCGCCCGCGCCGTTGCTGGTGAAGCCAATGTTCCGTTCTTCACCATTTCGGGTTCGGACTTCGTCGAAATGTTCGTCGGCGTCGGTGCGAGCCGCGTGCGCGACATGTTCGAGCAGGCCAAGAAGAACGCGCCGTGCATCATCTTCATCGACGAAATCGACGCGGTCGGCCGTCATCGCGGCGCCGGCCTCGGCGGCGGCAACGACGAGCGCGAGCAGACGCTGAACCAGTTGCTTGTCG
>JBIQKK010000010.1:49867-52457 GCA_044506585.1 Hyphomicrobiales bacterium | reverse complement strand
GCCGGCCGCTTCATGCGCCAGCGCAAAGGACGGCGTCTGGCCGCCGGGCAGGGTGATCGTCACGGGATCTTCGAAGATCCCCGTCCGCAGTGCGGCCAGCGCCGATTTCGCAGCCGCCGTCGCGCAGGCGCCCGTGGTCCAGCCGCGCCGCAGCGGGCGGTTTTCGGGGGCGTGATCGTCTGCGTCGGCCATGCTACAGGCTATAGCATGCACGAGAACGCCGATGGCTAACGGCCTCATCATCGCCGCGCCGCGTTCCGGCTCCGGCAAGACGCTGGTGACGCTCGGTCTCCTCGCCGCCCTGCGGCGGCGGGGCATCGCGGTCGCGCCCGCCAAGACCGGCCCCGACTACATCGATCGCGCCCATCTGAGTCGCGCCGCGGGCACCGAGGCGATCAACCTCGACCCCTGGGCGATGTCGGCCGGGCGCCTGCGCACTCTGGCGTCGGACCACGCCGCGGGCGCGGACCTGCTGCTGGTCGAGGGCGTCATGGGCCTCTTCGATGGCGCCGCCGACGGCACCGGCTCCACGGCCGACCTCGCCGCCACCCTGGCGCTGCCGGTGATCCTCGTCGTCGATGCCGACAAGCAGGGCCAGTCGATTGCGGCCCTGGTCTCCGGCTTCGCCCGCTTCCGCGCCGGCGTCGAGATCGCCGGCCTCATCGTCAACCGCGTCGCGACCACCCGCCACGAGCGCCTGCTGCTCGCCGCGCTCGACCCGGTCGGCATCCCGGTCCTCGGTGTCCTCCCCCGCCGCGACGCGCTCCACCTGCCCGACCGTCACCTCGGTCTCGTCATGCCCGCCGAGATCGCGGGCTTCGATTCGGTGGTCGCCGCCGCCGCGGACGCGCTCGAACAGTTCGTCGACCTCAACCGGCTCCTCGCTTTATCCTCGCCTCCAGCCCCGCCGTTGAGATATCCGTCGTCATCCTCGACCGGAAATCGGCCTCTCGCGCCCCTCGGACAGCGCATCGCCATCGCCATGGACGACGCCTTCTGCTTCCTCTACCCCCACCTCCTGTCCGGCTGGCGCGATCAGGGCGCCGAGCTCATTCCCTTCAGCCCGCTGGCCGACGAACCTGCAAGAATGGATAGCGATGCGGTATATTTGCCAGGAGGTTATCCGGAAATGCATGGGGCAAAGTTGGCGAGTGCAGCACAGTTTCAAGCCTCCCTGGCATCCGCGCAGGCTCGAAACGCCCTGATTTACGGCGAATGCGGCGGCTACATGGTTCTCGGGCGAACGCTCACCGACGCCACCGGCTCCACTCACGCCATGGCCGGCCTTCTGCCGATCGACACCGACATCTCCCGCCCCAGGCGCACGCTGGGCTACCGCCGCCTGCGCCACCAGAGCCCGCTTCCCTGGCCCCAGGACCTCACCGGTCACGAGTTCCATTACTCCAGCGGCGCCGGCGCTACGCCGCTCTTCGAGACCGCCGACGCACTGGGTTCCCCTCTCCAACCCATGGGTGCCCAGGTCGGTCGGGTGATGGGTTCATATGCTCATGTCATTGATAGTGCAGGCGAAACGGATGGCTAGGGCGCTCATGTTCATGGGCACCGGCAGCGACGTCGGCAAGTCGACCATCGTTGCCGGCCTCTGCCGCGCCTTCGCCGACCGGGGCATCCGTGTCGCCCCCTTCAAGCCGCAGAACATGTCCAACAACGCGGCGGTCACAGCCGACGGCGGCGAGATCGGCCGCGCTCAGGCCCTCCAGGCTCGCGCCGCGCGCCGCGATCCGCTGACGGCCATGAACCCCATCCTCCTCAAGCCCGAGCACGAATCCGGGTCCCAGCTTGTCGTGCGCGGCCAGCGCGTCGGCTCCTTCACGGCGCGCGAGTACTGGAACATGCGCGCCGACCTGCTGCCGCGCGCCCTCGAAGCCTACAACGAGCTGGCGGCGGACGCCGATCTCGTGCTCATCGAAGGCGCCGGCAGCGCGGCTGAAATCAATCTGCGGACGACCGACATAGCCAATTTCGGCTTTGCCCGTGCCGCCAATGTCCCGGTCATTCTCATCGGCGACATCGACCGTGGCGGTGTCATCGCCTCATTGGTCGGTACCTTTGCGGTCTGCGATCCCGCCGATGCCGCGCTGATCCGCGCCACCCTGATCAACCGCTTCCGCGGCGATCCAACCCTGTTCGCCGAGGGCCAGCGCCTGATTGCGGACCGCACTGGCGTGCCTTGCCTCGGTCCGATCCCTTTCTTCGCCAACGCCGCGCGACTTCCGGCCGAAGACTCCCTCGCGCTCGACCGAAGGACAGCGTCTTCTGGTGGCCCCTTGCTCGTCGCCGTCCCACGCCTGCCGCGCATCGCCAATTTCGACGATCTCGATCCGCTCTCGGCCGAACCAGGCATTTCACTGGTCATCGTCGATCCCGGCCAGGCAATTCCACAGGAGGCGGACCTCATCATCCTGCCGGGCTCAAAGGCCACCCGCGCCGATCTCGCCGCGTTGCGGCAGGCCGGCTGGGACATCGATATTCTCGCCCATCACCGCGCGGGCAAACGCATCCTGGGCATTTGCGGCGGCTACCAGATGCTGGGTCGCACAATCGAGGATCCGCAAGGCCTCGAAGGCGA
>JBIQKK010000010.1:42651-49767 GCA_044506585.1 Hyphomicrobiales bacterium | reverse complement strand
GCGTCGGATCATCGCCACGAGGCACAAGTCGACGCCACACTGAACGAGCTCGCCGACCATATCGCCGCCCATCTGGACCTCGGCACGATCCTGGCCCTGGCGGCCCCCGTCTGATGGCCTGGCTGATCGCCCCTCTGGCCCTGCTGATCGAACGCGTAACCGGCTATCCGCCGGGACTCTATCGCCTGATCGGTCACCCGGTCACGTGGATCGGCGCGCTGATCGGCTGGCTTGAGCTCCGCCTTAACAGCGGCCCGCATCGCCGTTGGAAGGGTTTGATTGCACTTGCCTTTCTACTGCTGACAATGCTCGCGATCGGCCTTCTCGTGACAGTTGTCACCCGCCGCATCCCCTTCGGCTGGGTTCTCGAAGCCGGCTTGGCTTCCACCCTGCTGGCGCAGAGGGAGCTCGGACGAGCGGTCAAAGCAGTCGCCGACGGTCTCCAACTCGGCCTTGGCCCGGGCCGCACTGCCGTCAGCCACATCGTCGGCCGCGATCCCGATCAATTGGACGAGCCCGGGGTCGCCCGCGCCGCCATAGAAAGCCTGGCTGAATCCAGCTCCGACGGCATTCTCGCCCCGCTCTTCTGGCTGCTGATAGGCGGCTTGCCGGGAGCTCTGATTTACAAGGCCGCAAACACAGCCGATTCCATGATCGGCTACCGCAGCGAGCGTTATCTCGAGTTCGGCTGGGCCAGCGCCCGCTTCGACGACCTGCTCAACTGGATTCCCGCGCGCCTCACCGCACTACTTCTTGCCGGCGCGGCATTTTTTGTCCGCGGTGCCGATCCCGAACGCGCCTGGAGCGTGGCCCTGCGCGATGCCAAAAGGCACGATTCCCCCAACGCTGGGTGGCCCGAAGCCGCCTATGCCGGCGCTCTCGGATTTCAGCTCGGCGGCCCGCGGAGTTACGACGGAAAAGTCCACGATCTCCCTTCCTTCGGCGATGGTCGTGTCGACCTCACGGCGTCGGACATCCTGAAGTCGCTCGAGCTTTACTGGCTCTTCCTCAATCTGCTTCTGGCCGTGGTTATCGGGTTGGCGCTCGTCCTCTGGCGTTTCGCCTCATGACGATCAACTCTCGTTCCGCGGCTCAAGCAGGATGCTTTCGGTCAGCCGCTGTCCCTTGAGAGTCATGGGCAAGCCCGCGACGACGAAATGCACATCCACGCAGATTTCGGCCAGCCGCTGGTGCGCCGAGCCCGCGAGATCCCGGAAGGTCCGACCCAGCGGCGTGTCCGGCACGACACCGAGCCCAACCTCGTTGGAGACGAGAATGACAACCGAATTTTCGATCCTGGGAAGCACCGCCGCGAGTTCATCGACCGCCGAGGCGACATTGCGATTGGCGCCCAATAGGTTGGTGATCCATAGCGTCAGACAGTCAACGAGGATCACATCGTATGTCCGGGCCGCCGCTTCGAGTGTGGTCGGCAGGGAGATCGGCTCCTCAATGGTCGCGAACCGCTTGTGCCGCTGCTGTTGATGGAGCCTCACCCGCTCCCGCATCTCATCGTCCAAGGCCTGCGCGGTGGCGAGGTAAAGCGGCCGATCTCCCGCGCGCATGGCGAGTTTTTCGGCGAATCCAGTCTTACCGGACCGGGCCCCACCCAGGATGAGAACATGTCCGCCCATTGGTCCTCCGCCGGCTGCGATTCTCCAACGCCGCGCCGGCAGATTGGTCGCATAGGACCTATGCGGCAAGCCCACGCGACGGGGCGAAAAGCGGTGCTTATTCTCCTTTCGTATTAGGACCGATGGCATTATGGTCCGCGCGCCCCGGGCGGGGCGACTTGCTAGAGAACCGGGGCTCGACGTGACCAGATACTACCTTGGCGTGGATGGCGGCGGTACGAACTGCCGGATCCGGCTCGCCGACGAGAATCTGGAGACCCTCGCGGATGCGGGGGGCGGGCGGTCGAATCTGCAGATCGAGGGCGGCGAACCGGCCTACCGCTCGATCACCGAAGGCACGCGCGAGGTCTTTGCCAAGGCCGGAATCGACTTCGCCGAGACGGCCAACACCTATGCCTGCTTCGGCATGGCAGGGGGGCGTCTGCAAGCTGCGCGCGAGGCATTTTCCCAGCGTTTCTGGCCCTTTGCGGGCGTTCGCGTCTACGACGATATCGACATTGCACGCGCCGGCGCGCATGGCGGCGAGGACGGGGCGGTGATTATTGTGGGCACCGGATCGGCGGCGATGGCGCTGGTGGAGGGCCAGCGGCACCAGTGCGGGGGCTGGGGGTTTCACGTGGGAGACCAGATGTCGGGGGCCATTTTAGGCCGGGAATTGGTGCGTTTTACGGTCGAGGAAGGCGACGGATTGCGCAACGGCTCGCCTCTCACTGCCGCTGTTCGTGAACGGCTCGGGGGGAGCAACGACGCGATCATGGCCTGGTCCTACCCCAAGGACGAGCGGCCGGTGACCTCCTCCGGCCCGGACATGGCGCCCAATATCGTGCTCGGGCGCGCGCCGGCCGAATATGGGGCGCTGATGCCCCTGCTGATGGAATATTACGACAAGGGCGATCCGGTCGCCCAGGAGCTGATCGAGCTCGAGATGAGCTACATCGACCGCTATGTGACCTGGTTCAAGGCGCGCGGCGCCAAGAAGATGGCGGCGGTCGGTGGCTTCGGCAAGCGTCTTTATCCGCTGATGATGGCCCGTTATGGGGATTTCATCGTCCATCCCCAGCACGAGCCGTTGCACGGCGCCGTGATCCTCGCAAAGCAGAACTTCGCCGCATGAACTACATCGAACGGAGACATACCAGCGTGTCCAGCCGCATCATTCCGGTCCAGCCCTTCGACTATGTGGTTTTCGGCGCGACCGGCGACCTGACCAAGCGCAAGCTGATCCCCGCGCTCTACCATCGTTTTCTGGACGGTCAGTTCGATGAGCGCAGCCGCGTGATCGGCGTGTCGCGCTCGAAGCTCTCCGACCAGGATTTCCGCAAGGTCGCCCGCGACTCGATCGCCCAGTTCGTCGAAAAGCCCTACCAGGACGCGGCGACCATCGACCGCTTCGTCGAGGCATTCTCGTATGTGGCGCACGATGTGAGCGACAAGTCGTGCTGGGGCGATCTCAACGGCAAGCTGCGTGACGATCCGCAGGTGGTCCGCGCCTTCTATCTCGCCATCGCACCCGATCTCTTCGGTCCGACCTGCGAATACATCGCCAATTGCGGCTACTACCGGCGCGATGCGCGCGTGGTGATCGAAAAGCCGCTCGGCCACGATCTGCAGTCGTCGATCGAGATCAACGACGAAGTCAGCAAGATCTTCGCCGAAGATCAGGTCTATCGCATCGACCACTACCTCGGCAAAGAGACGGTCCAGAACCTGCTTGCACTGCGCTTTGCCAATATCCTGTTCGAGCCCGTCTGGAACTCGGCTCATATCGACCACGTGCAGATCACGGTGGCCGAGTCCGTCGGCGCGGGTACGCGCGGCTATTACGACGAAAGCGGCGCGCTGCGCGATATGGTGCAGAACCACATGCTGCAGCTGCTTTGCCTTGTGGCCATGGAGCCGCCCGCGACCGACGGCGCCAACGCGCTGCGCGACGAAAAGCTCAAGGTGCTGCGCTCGTTAAAGCCCATCCGGGGCGGCGATGTGAGCAAGGTGACCGTGCGTGGCCAGTATCGCAGCGGCTCGATCGACGGGGAGTCGGTGGTGAGCTACCAGGACGAGCTGCCCGAGGACAAGAAGGGCTCGCACACCGAGACCTTCGTTGCCCTCAAGGCGGAAATCGAAAACTGGCGCTGGGCCGGCGTGCCGTTCTATTTCCGCACGGGCAAGCGCCTCGCGAGCCGCGCGTCCGAAATCGTCATCCAGTTCCGCAACATTCCGCATTCGATGTTCGACCACGCCGAGGGCGCGCCCAGGCCGAACCGGCTGATCATCCGCATCCAGCCCGACGAAGGCGTGAAGCTCTATATGATGATCAAGGATCCCGGCCCGGGCGGCATGCGCCTGCGCGAGGAACCGCTCAACCTCAGCTTTGCCGCGACCTTCAGCGAGCGCACGCCTGAAGCCTATGAGCGTCTGCTGCTCGACGTCATTCGCGGTAGCCAGACCTTGTTCATGCGGCGCGACGAACTCGAGGCCGCCTGGATGTGGGTCGATCCGATCCGTGACGCCTGGAACGCCTCCAACGACCAGCCGCAGAGCTATGCGGCGGGCACCTGGGGCCCTTCGGGTGCAGTCGCACTGATCGAGCGCGATGGGCGGACCTGGCACGAGGATAATTGAGTGAAGCCGGTTCGCCGGGAGTTCCGTGACAAGGAGCAGTTGGCCCAAGCCCTCGCCGAGGCGGTGGCGACCAACCTCAAGTCAGGCGTGAAGGCGCGGGGCGCGGCGTCGATCGCCGTCTCGGGCGGCTCGACCCCCGCGCGTTTCTTCCGCGCGCTGAGCGATCGCGCCGATGTGCCGTGGGACAAGGTCACCGTGACCCTCGTCGATGAGCGTTGGGTGGACGAGACGTCCGAACGTTCCAATGCCCGCCTGGTCAAGGCCAATCTTCTCACGGGCCGCGCGGCCGCCGCGGCGTTCGTGCCGCTCTATCAGGGCGGTTCGGAACCCGATGCCTACGCCGCGAGCCTGATGCAGCGGCAGGTGCCCCAGCCCTTCGATGCCGTGGTCCTGGGCATGGGCAATGACGGCCATACGGCGAGTTTCTTTCCGGGCGGGGACACGCTCCAGGACGCATTGACGGGCGAGGGGCCGGTCATTGCGATCCGTGCACCCGGCGCGGGCGAGCCGCGTGTCACATTGACGCTGAAGGTGTTGCTGGCGGCGCGGGCGCTCTATCTGCATATCGAGGGGGACGAGAAAGTCGAAACGCTGCATAAGGCCGAAGCGGAGGGTCCGATCGAGGACATGCCGGTCCGTGCTATCCTGCGTGAGACCCAGACGCCGTTGACCATCTTTTGGTGCCCCTGACCCGGGCAAGGAGCCCCTAAATGTCTGTCCTCAAGGCCGTCCAGGACGTGACCGATCGCATCGCGGCACGGAGCGCCGAAACACGTCGCGATTATCTCACCCGTCTGGAGCTGGCGCGTTCCAAGGGCGTCTACCGGGCTGCGCTGAGTTGCGGCAACCTTGCCCACGGATTTGCGGCCTGCTCACCCACGGACAAAGCGCGGCTCGCGGGAACCAAGGCACTGAACCTGGGCATCGTTACCTCCTACAACGACATGCTGAGCGCGCATCAGCCCTATCAGTTCTATCCCGACATCATCAAAGATGCGGTCCGCTCGATCGGCGGGACAGCGCAGGTTGCGGGCGGCGTGCCGGCCATGTGCGATGGCGTGACGCAAGGTCAGCCCGGCATGGATCTCAGCCTGTTCAGCCGCGATGTGATCGCAATGGCGACGGCCATCGCCCTCAGCCACAACATGTTCGACGCCGCAGTGTTTTTGGGCATCTGCGACAAGATCGTGCCGGGCCTGTTGATCGGTTCGCTGACCTTCGGCCATCTGCCGGCGGTGTTCATTCCCGCGGGGCCGATGCCCTCCGGCATTCCCAACGACGAGAAGGCGCGCGTCCGCCAGCTCTATTCCGAGGGCAAGGTCGGCCGCGCCGAACTGCTCGAATCCGAGGCGAAATCCTATCACGCGCCGGGCACCTGTACGTTCTACGGCACGGCCAACTCCAACCAGATGCTGATGGAGATCATGGGCCTCCATCTGCCGGGCGCGAGTTTCATCAATCCGGGCACGCCGTTGCGCGATGCGCTGACCCGCGAAGCTGCGAGGCGCGCGCTCTCCATCACGGCTGAGGGCAATGAGTATACGCCCGTCGGCCACGTCATCGACGAGAAGGCAATCGTCAACGGCCTTGTGGGCCTGCATGCAACGGGTGGTTCGACCAATCATACGCTGCACCTGATCGCCATCGCTGCGGCAGCGGGATTGCAGGTGACATGGCAGGACATGGCCGATCTTTCGGCCGTCGTCCCGCTCCTTGCGCGCGTCTATCCCAATGGCGTTGCCGATGTGAACCACTTCCAGGCGGCGGGTGGAATGGGATTCCTGATCCGCGAGCTGCTCCACAGCGGGCACCTCCACGAGGACGTGCGCACGGTGTGGGGCAATGGCCTCTCCAACTATGCGGTCGAGGCCAAGCTGATCGAGGAGAAGCTGGCCTTCACGCCCGCGCCGGCAGAATCGGCGGCGCCCAAGGTTCTGACCAAAGTCGCAACCGCCTTCTCGACGAGCGGTGGCCTGAAACTGCTGACGGGGAATCTCGGCAGGTCGGTGATCAAGATCTCGGCGGTCAAGCCCGAACACCGGCTGATCGAGGCGCCGGCGCGCGTGTTCCACAGCCAGCAGGGGCTGCAGGCGGCATTCAAGGCGGGCGAGCTCAATCGCGACTTCATCGCCGTGGTCCGCTTCGCCGGGCCCAAGGCGGTCGGCATGCCGGAGCTTCACAATCTGACGCCCGCCCTCGGCGTGCTGCAGGGCCGCGGATACAAGGTGGCGCTGGTGACCGACGGGCGCATGTCGGGCGCGTCGGGCAAGGTGCCCGCCGCCATTCACATGACGCCCGAAGCACTCGATGGCGGCCCGATCAGCAAGCTGCGGGACGGCGACATGCTGCGCCTCGATGCCGAAGCGGGAACGCTCAGCTTCCTTGGCGACGAGCGCGAATTCCTGTCGCGCACTCCGGCCACCGAGGATCTTCGGGGCGAGCATGCCGGCACGGGCCGCGAACTCTTTGCGGGGTTCCGTGCGCTGGTGGGTGCGGCCGACCGCGGGGCGAGCGTCTTCGCCTGAGGTTGCAGCCGGGCAGGGGCCCCGGCCTAGCCGAGCTCCTGGGCGAGCCCGATCAGCAGGCCGCCGGGGCCGCGGATATAGCAGAGCCGATAGACGTCCTGATAATCGACGATTTCGCCGACAAGCCGGGCGCCCAGCGGACGCACGCGGCTGAGCGTCTCGTCCAGATCGTCCACCGCGAACATCATGCGCAGATAGCCCAGTGCGTTGACCGGGGCCCTGCGGTGATCCTCGACGGCCGCCGGCCTCACGAAGCGCGAAAGCTCGAGGCGGCCATGCCCGTCGGGCGTGCGCATCATGGCGATTTCGACATGCTGGTCGCCGAGGCCGGTGACGCG
>JBIQKK010000010.1:40550-42551 GCA_044506585.1 Hyphomicrobiales bacterium | reverse complement strand
GCGTGCGCATCATGGCGATTTCGACATGCTGGTCGCCGAGGCCGGTGACGCGCCCGGCCCATTCGCCTTCGATGTCGGCCCGGCCCTCGAGCTCGAGGCCGAGGGCCGTGAGAAACTCGATCGCAGCATCGAGATCGTCGACGACGATCCCCATATTGTCGAGGCGCTTGATCGCCATGATGCCTCCCGTCCGCGGTGCGGCTCATCCTGAAACTGGAGCGCCGCAACGGGCCGGACGATGCCCCGGTTTGCTTCAGGCGTCGACGCCGCCCCAGACTGCCTCGGCCGTGCGAACGACCAGTTCGAGCTTGCGCTTCTGGTCGTCCATGGTGATGAGGTTGCCCTCTTCGGTGGACGAGAAGCCGCATTGCGGCGCGATACCGAGCTGGTCGAGGTCGGCATATTTGCTCGCCGCCTCGAACTTGCGCTTGAGGTCGTCGAGGTCTTCGAGCTCGGCGGTCTTGGTGGTGATGAAGCCGGGCATGACGCGCTTGCTGCCCTTGGGCAGGAGCCGCAGCGGCTCGAGCCCGCCCGCACGGTCGGTGTCGTACTCCATGAAGTAGATGTCGACACCGGTCTGGTTGAAGATCGCGTCGGCCGCGGGGTCGTAGGCGCCTTCGGCCACCCAGGTGGATTTGAAATTGCCCCGGCACATATGCATGCCGATCAGCATGTCGGCGGGACGGCCGTCGATCGCATCGTGCATCATCCTGGCATACCGGCCGATCAACCAGTCGGGATCCTCGCCCTTGGCCTTGCGCTGCTCGCGGATCTTGGGATCGCACAGATAGGCAAAGAAGATGTCGTCCAGCTGCAGGTAGCGGCAGCCGGCGTCGTAGAACGCCTTTACAGCCTTCTTGTAGGTGCTGGTGATGGCCTCGAAATAGGCTTCGGCGTCGTGCTTGTACTCGGGGACGGCGATATCCTCTTCCGCGATGCGGAAATGGATGGCGCTCGGTCCCGGGATCGAGATCTTCGGCGTAACCCTGGTGTTGGCCGCGACGAACTTGAAGTGCTCGAGCATGGGATGGTCGGCGGGGAAGTCGAGCGGACCGCTGATCACGGGCACGTCCGCCTTGGTGGTCGTGCCGTGGAACTGGATGCCGCTGCCTTCACGCTGGATGATGTCGAGCCCGTCCAGCATGCCCATGAAGTCGAAATGCCACCAGGCGCGACGAAATTCGCCGTCGGTGACGGCCTTGAGGCCCACGGACTCCTGCATGCGGATAACGTCGACGATGGCCTCGTCCTCGATCCGCTTGAGCTCCTCGGCCGGCATGGTCTTGTCGTCGTAATGCGCGTGGCGCGCGGCCTTGACCGCCTCGGGGCGCAGGAAGCTGCCGACGACATCGGCGCGATAGGGGGGCTTGGATACAGTCTCAGTCGTGGCCATGGGGCAGTTTCCTCGATTTTCGCCGGGAGTATGAGAGTCCCGGGGGCTTTGGCAAGGGGCGGGTGGCCGAAAATGTATACAACGGGGCCGGCGGGGCCATGCAACTTCCCGAGGGCCCTGCGGGTTGTATGGGCCGAGCGCGCGCATCGGGTCGACGCGCGTGGATCGAAGGCTCACCATGGCGCCGCGCCGCTATCACATCATCTTCAATCCGGCCGCCGGGACGGCCAAGGCCACCGGGCTGACGACGGCGGCGCTCGCCGCGCAGTTCGAGGCGGCGGGGCTCGAATTCGACATGGACGACGATGAGGAGACCGCGCTCGAAGTGCGCATCGCCCGCGCGCTCGAGGGACCCGCCGAAGTGGTGGTCGCCGGCGGCGGGGACGGCACGGTGCTGGCCGTCGCCGAGGGTCTGCTGGGCAGCGACAAGATGCTCGCCGTGCTGCCGCTCGGCACGCTCAACGGGCTCGCCCGGGATTTGCGGCTCGCGCTCGATTTGCCTACGGCGGTGGCGCAATTGCCGCTGCTCGAACCGCGCGCCATCGACGTCGCTGAAGTCAACGGCCGGCCGTTCCTCCACAATGTGATGGTGGGGCTGATCCCCAGTA
>JBIQKK010000010.1:29527-40450 GCA_044506585.1 Hyphomicrobiales bacterium | reverse complement strand
GGATTGCGCACCAAGCTCTCCTTCCTGCGCTTCATGCTGCGCCGGCTGGCCTTCGCGCGCCGAATCGCGCTGGTGCTCAAGGCCGACGACGGCGCGACGCGGATCGAGATGGTGCAGACGCTGATGGTCGCCAACAATTCCTACGACCAGCGGTTCGGCGCGATCCTCGCGCGGCGGCGGCTGGACCGCGGCACGCTCACCGCCTACCTTATCCGCAGCTTCCGCCTCCCCGACGTGCTGCGCCTCACCGTCGAGATGCTGGCGGGGCGCTGGCGGGAGGACGAGGTGATCGAGTTCGAGAAGGTCAAGGAGCTCACGGTGCGGAGCGGCCGCAAGCGCGTGCTGGCAACGATGGACGGCGAAGTGATCCGGCTCGACACCCCCCTCCATTTCAGCGTGCGGCCCAAGAGCCTGCAGGTGCTCGCGCCACCCGAGCCGGCGGCTGAGCCCACGGCCGAACCCGCACCCGCCGCGGTGCCCGAGGAGGCCTGACGGATGCGCATGGCGCATCTGTCGGATCTGCATTTCGGCCACCACGACGAAGCGGTTGCGGCGACCCTGGCGCCCGAGCTCAATCGCCAGAAACTCGATCTCGTGGTGATCAGCGGCGATTTCACCCAGGACGGCAGCGAGGACGAATTCAGGATCGCGCGGGCGTTCATCGATACGCTTGAGGCGCCGGTGTTTGCCGTGCCCGGCAATCACGACGTGCCGCAACTCAATCTCTGGGGCCGGCTGTTCCGGCCTTATGCGCATTACAAGCGCTACATCAGCGAGACACTGGAGCCGTTCGTCGAGGTCGAGGGCGTGGCGCTGCTCGGGCTCAAGACGCCGCGGCGGATCACGCCCGACATGAACTGGTCGAACGGCTTTCTGGACCGCCGCCAGCTGGAGGCTGTCGGAACGCGACTGGCCGAGGCATCGCCGGAGGCGCTGCGCGTGGTGGTGGCGCACCACCCGCTGCTCTATCCCGAGAGCGGCGACAAGATGCGCCAGCGCCGCGTACGCCGTGCCGACCGCGCGCTTCAGACGTTCGCCGCGCACAATGTGCGGCTGGTCCTTTCGGGCCATTTCCACCTGAGCTATGTGCGCATCCATGACGCGCCGGGGACGGTCAAACAGGGTGTCCCCGATGGCCTGCGCCGGGCCGCGACTGCGCCCATCCTCATTGCGCAGACATCTTCGACGATTTCGACGCGGCTGCGCGGCCACCCCAATGCCTACAACCTCATCGACATCGTCGACGGCAGGATCGAAATCTCCGTGCGCGAGTGGCTTGGCAGCGGCTGGGTGACGAAGGAGCGCGCCGACGCGCCCGCGGAGAAAGCCGCTTGACCCGTCAGGCCGTTTGGGTGTGCATGCGGCCATGCTGCACATCGCCGAATTCATCGACCCCGCGCCCAATCCGGTCTGGACGCTCGCGCAGCAATGCGGGGTGACCCGCGCGGTCGGCGGCCTGCCCTTCGACCTGCTCGAGCCGAGGGAGCGCGTCTGCGACCTCGCCCCGCTCACCCGTCTCAAACAGCGCTATGAGGATGCGGGTTTCACGCTCGAGGTGATCGAGTCGCGGCCGCCCCTCAACAAGGCCAAGCGCGGCCTGCCCGGACGCGACGCGGAAATCGATGTCGTCTGCGAGCTGATCGCCAATATGGGCCGGCTCGGCATTCCCGTCTGGTGCTACGAGTGGATGGCCGATTTCAACTGGTTGCGCACGAACAAGACGACCCCCTCGCGCGGGGGCTCGATGGTGACGAGTTTTGACGCCAACGATGTGCCCCCCGATCTGACCGGCGAGCCGCCGATCGGCGAGGACGCGCTGTGGGACAATCTGGAGTATTTCCTGAAGCGCGTGCTGCCGGTCGCCGAGCGGGCCGGGGTGAAGCTGTCGATGCACCCCGACGATCCGCCGATCACACCGATCGCCGGGGTCAGCCGTATCATGCGCACCATCCCCAATTTCCGGCGGCTGCTCGATCTGGCGCCGAGCCCGATGAACACCATCACGCTGTGCCAGGGCAATTTCACCCTGATGACCGATGACTTGCCCGGCGCGATCCGCGGCTTCGGCAAGGCGATCTCCTTCGTCCATTTCCGCGACGTGCGCGGCGTGCCGACACGCTTTGAAGAAACCTGGCACGATGACGGCAAGACCGACATGCTCGCCTGCATGGAGGCGTATCGCGATATCGGCTTCGACGGCGTGCTGCGACCCGATCACGTGCCCACCGTCGCCGGAGACAGCAATACCAATGCAGGCTATTCCGCCTTCGGGCGCCTCTATGCGATTGGCTACATCAGGGGCCTGCGCGAGGCCGTGTATGGGACATCGATAGAATGAAGCTGGCTCTCACGGGCGGCGCCGGCATCGTCGGCTCCGCCATCGTCGATCTCGCGCTCGCCCGGGGCGATGACCTCGTCGTCCTCGACCGGATCCCGGACCCCGCAGCGCGCAAGGGCCTGCGCTGGATCGTCGCCGACACGACTGACTACGATGCATTGCTTGATGCCTTTGCGGGCTGCGACGCGGTGATTCACATGGCGGCCATCCCGCGGCCGGGCCTGGCCTCCGAGCCCGAGACCCACAACAACAATGTGGTGGGCAGCTACAACGCGCTGCACGCGGCGACAGCGCTTGGCATCCGCCGCATCTGCCAGGCCTCGAGCGTCAACGCCATCGGGCTCTCCTACAGCCGCGCATCGCATCTTCACTATCTGCCCGTCGACGAGCAGCATCCCAATTCGAGCGAGGAACCGTACAGCCTCTCCAAATGGATCTGTGAGCAGCAGGCCGACGCCTTCGCCCGCCGCTACGAGGATGTGCAGATTGCGAGCCTCCGCTTCCACTGGGTGGCCGAGAGCCGCGAGATTCCACGCAAGGGCTATCTGGGGATGCCCGAAGAAACCGTTGGCAAGCATCTGTGGGGCTATACGTTGCTCGAGACCGCGGCACGCGCCTCGCTCGCTGCGGTCGAGCCTGGCCTCTTCCGCGGTCATGAGGTCTTCTACATCACCGAACCGGACACTGCGGCCGATGAGCCCACACTCGACCTGGTCCGAAAACATCACCCCGCCATCGAAATCCGCGGCGATCTTTGGGGCCGCCGCAGCCTCTTCGATGCGAGCAAGGCCGAACGGCTTCTCGGCCTTTAGTTCGATCTAACAAATGAGATGCCATTTCGCCGCGCGCATGTGCTAGCCGCCTCCCATGCGTTCGATTCTCACTGCACACGACGTCCAGCGTCTCAAGGACATGTACCGCGAACTCCCGGCCCTGAGCTGGAAAGCCGCCAACCGCCTCCGCATCTTCCCGCCCGCCGAAGCGCTGGAGGGCGAAGACCTGCAGCGATTCCTGGAAGTCCATGATGAGTTCAGGCAGATCGTCGCGAGAATGGGAAACATCCTCGGCGACCAATAGCAGCAATGTCGGGAGCTAGAGGACTGGTGGAGCCAATCGGAATCGAACCGACGACCTTCTGAATGCCATTCAGACGCTCTCCCAACTGAGCTATGGCCCCACTGCGCCTTTGTAGTCTTGGGATGCGCCGGCGGCGGGCCGTCGGCGCGGGTGTTGTCTAGTCGAGCGCCTGTGACGACGCAAGCAGCAATTTGGAGCGCTTAGCGCTCGTCGCCGCTGCCGACGTCGAAGTCGAGGTCGCCCTCTTCCTCTTCGTCCTCTTCGAGGAAGACGTCGGCATCGTCTTCGCCGATGTCTTCGACGTCCTCGACGTCCTCGACATCGGGGATGTCCTCGCCGGCATCATCGCCCGCCTCTTCGGCATCGGCATCCTCGAGCGAAATGACCTCGGGCTCGTCGGGAGCCGCCGTGGCGACTTCCTCGACTTCCGTATCCTCGTCCTCGGTCTCCTCATCGTCGCGTCCCTTGCGGGCGCTGACGGCAGTCTCAAAATACGAGCGGGGATAGGATTTGCCGGTGTAGGGGGAGACGATCGGATCCCGGTTCAGATCGTAGAACTTCTTGCCGGTTTCGGGGTCTTCCCGTTTGGTGCCGCGGTCCTGTGTGGCCAAGGCCTGTCCTCATGAAAAATGGGCGCGGGCCGCCGCCCGCGAAGGTCAGTCCGGTTAGGAGGAAACCTCGCGCCTGTCAAACGCAAAACGCGAAGATGTTCCGGGTGGCCGGGCACGCCCAAACTCGGGGTGAAACGGTCGGCTCCGACCGACGCCAGGAGGTGTCGGTGCTCCAATCATGGGTGCTGGAGGCGAGATGCGGGGGTGGATGCCTGTCCAAGGCGAACCGGTCGGCGACAAGGTCCTGCCGGCAGACCTCGAACTGCGCGTAGAGATCGGCGGGTTCCAGCTCCAAGGCAGTAAGGATGGCCATTTGGCGAAACAGCAAACCGGGCACGCGCTTGACGTCGGGGCCGGGTTGAGGTTCCTCGCTCGATCATGATCATTGCCGTCGATGGACCGGCCGCTTCCGGCAAGGGGACGCTCGCCCTTGGGCTGGCGCAACACTACGGGCTGCCGCATCTCGATACGGGGCTGCTGTACAGGGCCGTTGGGCTCGCGGTGAAGGACGCCGTTGATGCCCCCGATCTGGAAATGCGGGCGACCGAGGCGGCGCGGGCGCTCGATGCCGGCCAGCTCAGCGATATCGACGCCCTGACGGCGGCCGAGGCGGGGGTGCTCGCGAGCAAAGTGGCCGTGTTCGGGCCGGTGCGCGAGGCGCTGCGGCAATATCAGCGCGATTTTGCCCACCAGCCGGGCGGGGCGGTTCTGGACGGGCGCGACATCGGCACGGTGATCTGCCCCGAGGCGGACGTGAAGCTGTTCATCGAGGCCGACAGCAAGGCGCGCATGGAGCGCCGCGCCCGGCAATTGGAGGCCAGGGGGCTGGAGGTTGACCGCTACGCCCTCTATCACCAGATAGAGGAGCGGGACGCGCGCGACCGCGCCAACCCCCATGGCGGCTTCTACCAGGCGCCCGATGCCCACTTGCTGGACACGACGCGCTTGGATATAGAGGCCGCACTCCGCGCAGCCGTCGCCATTGTCGACGGGGTCATGGCCGGGAAGGCGGCGCCCTCGGAGGCTGGTCGGCAAAAGTCGTAGACTTTTGCGGTTCGACCGGCCGACCACCGAAAGGCGCCTAATCCAACCTTCCTCCGTTCCGCCCCTTCGTCATCGACCAAGGACCGGCTCCGGACAAATCATCACATCGCTGGCCCGCGCTTTCGCGCACCGGATCGCCATTGCCTGGCGATGAAGCCGGGTCACTCAACCCCAACCGCCGGGCGCAACTGGAGAGTTATTTGGCACCGCAAGCTGCAGTGAAAGAAGATTTCGAGTCCCTGTTGATGGACTCTTTCATGGACAACGAACCCATGGAAGGCGCCGTCGTAAAGGGCAAAGTGGTCGCGATCGAAAAGGATCTCGCCATCATCGACGTCGGTTTGAAGACCGAGGGGCGCATCGCGCTCAAGGAATTCGGCGCCGCCGGCCGTGACGGCACCATCAAGGTGGGCTCCGAGGTCGAGGTCTATGTCGACCGCGTCGAGAACGCCATGGGCGAGGCGGTGCTCAGCCGCGAGAAGGCCCGCCGCGAAGAGAGCTGGGTCAAGCTCGAAGAGCTCTACAACAAGAACGAGCGCGTCGAAGGCATCATCTTCAACCAGGTCAAGGGCGGGTTCACCGTCGACCTCGAAGGCGCCGTGGCGTTCCTGCCGCGCTCGCAGGTGGACATCCGTCCGATCCGCGACATCGGCCCGCTGATGAATGTGCCGCAGCCCTTCCAGATCCTGAAGATGGACAAGCGCCGCGGCAATATCGTCGTGTCGCGCCGTGCGATCCTCGAAGAATCGCGCGCCGAGCAGCGCTCGGAGATCGTCCAGCAGCTCGAGGAAGGCCAGATCGTCGACGGCGTGGTCAAGAACATCACCGATTACGGTGCGTTCGTGGACCTCGGCGGGATCGACGGCCTGCTGCACGTCACCGACATTGCGTGGCGCCGGGTCAACCACCCGTCCGAAGTGCTGTCGATCGGTGAGACCATCAAGGTCCAGATCATCCGCATCAACCACGAAAGCCACCGCATCAGCCTGGGCATGAAGCAGCTCCAGGCCGACCCGTGGGAAGGCATCGAGGCGAAGTACCCGATCGGCGCCAAGTTCACCGGCCGCGTGACCAACATCACCGACTACGGTGCGTTCGTGGAACTGGAGCCGGGCATCGAAGGCCTGATCCACGTCTCCGAGATGAGCTGGACGAAAAAGAACGTCCACCCCGGCAAGATCGTCTCCACTTCGCAGGAAGTGGAAGTGATGGTGCTCGAGGTCGATCCGGACAAGCGCCGCATCTCGCTCGGCCTGAAGCAGACCCTCGCCAATCCGTGGGAAACCTTCGCCGACAAGTTCCCGGTGGGTGCCGAGATCGAAGGCGAGGTCAAGAACAAGACCGAATTCGGCCTGTTCATCGGTCTCGAGGGCGATGTGGACGGCATGGTCCACCTCAGCGATCTCGACTGGCAGAAGCCGGGCGAGCTGGCGCTCGACGAGTACAACCGTGGCGATATCGTCAAGGCCAAGGTGCTCGACGTCGATGTCGAGAAGGAGCGTATCTCGCTCGGCATCAAGCAGCTCTCGACCGGCGACGAGAAGGACGCCTCGGGCGACGGCATCAAGAAGGGTTCGGTCGTGACCGGCACGGTGACCGAGGTCAACGATGGCGGCATCGAAGTGCGCATCGCGGACTCGGAAATGACCGCCTTCATCCGCCGCGCCGACCTGAGCCGCGACCGCAACGACCAGCGCCCGGAGCGCTTCTCCAAGGGCGAGAAGGTCGATGCGCGCGTCACCCAGTACGACCGCAAGACCGGCAAGATCGCTCTCTCGATCAAGGCGCTCGAAATCGCCGAGGAGAAGGAAGCCGTGGCCGCTTACGGCTCGTCGGATTCCGGCGCTTCGCTCGGCGACATCCTGGGCGCTGCGCTCAAGGATCGCGAAAAGAAGTAAGCAATCTGCGAGTTGACGGATTCGGGGCCCGCGCCTAACGGTGCGGGCCTTCTCTTTTGGGGTTCGCTCGATGAAAATGCCCGGCGTCGCCTGGCGCGCCATGACCGGATACGACATGCCGGCGGTCAACGAGATCGCCGCGGCCGTGCACCCCGGTTTCTTCGAGGCCCCCGACGTCCTGGCCGAGCGCCAGCGGCTCTATTTCGCCGGTGCCTATCTGCTCGAGGTCAATGAGCGCCCGGCCGGCTATGTGCTGAGCCACCCCTGGGCGATGGGGACGCTGCCCAAGCTCAACACGCTGCTGGGCGGGCTGCCTGAGGCTGCCGACACCTACTACATTCACGATCTGGCGCTGCTGCCGGTCGCCCGCCGCATCGGGGCTGCGAGCTACATCACGAATGCGCTGGCCAAGCACGCCCGCGCGCACGGCTTCCCCACCATGAGCCTTGTGGCGGTCAATGGCAGCGTGCCGTTCTGGGAGCGGCACGAATTCGAGGTCGCCGACATTCCCGAACTTTTCCCGAAGCTGCTGACATACGAGTCCGAAGCGCGGCTGATGGTGCGGCGGCTGTAGTTGGACGGTTCCGCGGACGCATGCTAAGCCCCGAAATCCGACTTCCGAGGCGACAATGTCTGATCCGATCATCGATCCGTCGCATGCCATTCCGGCGGCGAGCCAGCTTCGGCGCTCGCGATTCCGCTGGCGCATTGTGGCGTTCGTGGCTCTGGTGATTGCGATCCTTGCGGGGCTTGGCCGGTTCGCGACCGAGAACGGGCTGGCGGGCGTGACCGATTCCATCGCGCGAGTCGAGATCAGCGGCACGATCGAAACCGATGCGGCACGGCTCAAGGTATTCGAGACGCTGGGCGAGGATGCGAGCGTCAAGGCGGTGCTCGTCGCGATCAATTCGCCGGGCGGGACGACTGCCGGCGGCGAGGAGCTTTACGATGCCATCGGCAAGCTGCGCGCCAAAAAGCCGGTGGTCGCCTATGTGAAGGAACTGGGGGCCTCGGCCGCCTATATGACCGCCATCGCGGCGGACCGCATCTTCGTGCGCCGGCTGTCGATCGTCGGCTCGATCGGCGTGCTGTTCCAGACCGCCAACGCACAAAAGCTGATGCAGACCATTGGCGTCGATCTCGACAAGGTGCAGTCGGGCCCGCTCAAGGCCGAGCCCGATATCGATGAGCCGATGTCGCCCGAGGTGCGAGCGTCGCTGCAGGCGCTCGTCGACGATTCGTTTTCCTGGTTCGTCGATATCGTCGCCGAACGGCGGGCCCTGACGCGGGCGCAGGTGCTGCCGCTGGCCGACGGGCGCATCATGACGGGCCAGCAGGGCATCCGGAACAAGCTGGTGGACGAAATTGGCGGGGAAGCCGAGGCCATCGCCTGGCTCGTGGCCAACAAGTCGATCGCCGCGGATCTGCCGGTCCACACCTGGTATCCTTCGGCCCAGCCGGATTGGATGGACTGGGGCAAATGGCTGGGCGGCCAGGCCCGCGCCGCACTGGGGCTCCCGGCCGGCGGCCCGGTTCTCCTTGACGGGCTGGTTTCGCTTTGGCAGGTTGCCGCTGACTGAGGAACACTGATTATCCTTATCCTTCGCGAACAACGCCCGGGGGCGAGATGATCAAGTCTGAACTGGTCGAGAAGCTTGCGAGCGAAAATCCGCACCTGTTCCAGCGCGACGTCGAGAATATCGTCAACTCGATCCTCGAAGAGGTCGGGAGCGCCATGGCGCGTGGCGATCGCGTGGAGCTGCGCGGGTTCGGCGCCTTTGCGGTCAAGAACCGCCCGGCCCGCGTGGGACGCAATCCGCGCACCGGCGAACAGGTCGATGTGGGCGAGAAGTACGTGCCGCAGTTCAAGGCCGGCAAGGAGATCCGCGAAAGGCTCAACAAGGGTTGAGCCGAGGATCCGGAACGTAATCACATGTTGAGACGCATTGTCGGTTGGGTTGTGCTGGTGCCGCTCTGCCTGGTGCTGATCGTTTTCGCGCTCGCCAACCGCCAGCTCGTGGTCGTCAATTTCAATCCGTTCGTGCCGTCCGAGGCGCTCACCACGCCGGGCGTCGGCGTGCCGCTGTTCCTGGTGCTGTTTGCCGTGCTGCTGTTCGGCGTGCTGCTGGGTGGCATCTCAACCTGGTTTGCCCAGGCCCCGCACCGGCGCGACGAGCGCGCCTATCGCCGCGAAACCGAGCGGCTCAACCGCGAAGTCGACGCGATGCGGCGTGCGCCGCACCCCATGGTCGACGATCTCGCAAAGCCCTGAGAGGCCGATGGCCGACCCCCTGATCATCAAGATCTGCGGTATCAAATCCGAGGACATTCTCGACGCCGCGATCGACGCCGGGGCCGACATGGTCGGCTTCATGCATTTCCCGCGCTCGCCCCGCCATCTCGAACTCGACCCCATCGGGGAGCTGATCTCGCTGGCGCGCGGGCGGGTGGAGACCTGCGTTGTGCTGGTCAACCCCGATAACACGCTGGTGGCGCAGGTGGCGGCACTCGGCCCCGACTGGATCCAGTTGCACGGCCCCGAAACGCCGCATCGGGTCGAGGCGATCCGCGACGAAGCCGGAATTGCGATCCTCAAGGTGTGCTCCATCGGCAGTGCCGAGGACGTGGCCGCGGTCGCAAACTTCGTCGATTGCGCCGATCGCATTCTGCTCGATGCCAAGCCGCCGCATGGCGCGACCCGTCCCGGCGGGCTTGGCGAGACCTTCGACTGGACACTGCTCAAGGCGCTTGACCCTGAACTGGCCTTCATGCTTTCGGGAGGCCTGACGCCGGAGAAAGTGGGAGAAGCCATCAAGGCGACCCACCCGATGGGCGTGGATGTGTCGTCGGGCGTCGAGAAATCGCCCGGCGTCAAGGATGCGGGGCTGGTCCGCGCCTTCATCGAGAAGGCTCGCGCCGCCCACGCTTGAGGGAGTAGAGCGTTGCCGGTCAGCGGGGCCAATTCACTGCGCAACGGCCCCGACGAGGACGGCCGCTTCGGCATCTTCGGCGGCCGGTACGTCGCCGAAACCTTGATGCCGTTGATCCGCGACCTCGAGACGGCCTACCTCGCGGCCAAGGACGATCCCGAATTCATCGCCGAGATGGCAGAGCTGCGCACGCATTACGCAGGGCGGCCATCCCCGCTCTATTTCGCGGCGCGGCTGAGCGAGCACCTGGGCGGCGCCAAGGTCTATCTCAAGCGCGAAGAGCTCAATCATACCGGCTCGCACAAGATCAACAATACGCTGGGCCAGATCCTTCTCGCCAAGCGCATGGGCAAGACGCGGATTATTGCCGAGACCGGTGCCGGTCAGCACGGCGTTGCGACAGCGACTGTCTGCGCGAAATTCGACCTGCCCTGCGTCGTCTTCATGGGCGCGACGGATGTCGAGCGGCAGTGGCCGAACGTGCTGCGCATGCGCATGCTGGGCGCCGAGGTGCGGCCGGTGACCGCCGGTGCCGGCACGCTCAAGGACGCCATGAACGAGGCGCTGCGCGACTGGGTCACCAACGTAGAGACGACTTACTACCTGATTGGCACCGCGGCGGGGCCGCATCCTTATCCGATGATGGTGCGCGACTTCCAGAAGGTGATCGGGGAGGAGATTCGCGCGCAGGTGATGGAAGCCGAGGGCGGCCTGCCGGATGCGCTCGTGGCCTGCGTCGGCGGCGGCTCGAACGCCATCGGCACGTTCTATGAGTTCCTCGATGAACCCAGCGTCAGAATCTATGGCGCCGAAGCCGGCGGACATGGCATCGAGGTCGAGAATGGCCACGCCGCGTCGATGACGGGCGGTAAACCGGGTGTCCTGCACGGCAACCGGACTTACCTGCTGCAGGATGGTGACGGGCAGATACTGGAAGGGCATTCCATTTCGGCCGGCCTCGATTATCCGGGTGTCGGTCCCGAGCACGCCTGGCTGCACGATACCCAGCGGGTCACCTACGTGCC
>JBIQKK010000010.1:22487-29427 GCA_044506585.1 Hyphomicrobiales bacterium | reverse complement strand
ACCCTCAACAAGACGCTGTCCATGGTTGCCGAGTTCCGCAAGAGCGATACCACGACGCCGATCGTACTGATGGGGTACTACAACCCGATCTACATCCACGGCGTCGACAAATTCATCGCCGATGCTCTCGCAGCGGGTGTGGACGGGCTGATCGTGGTCGATCTGCCGCCCGAGGAAGACGATGAGCTCTGCGTGCCGGCGCTGGCGGCCGGGCTCAACTTCATCCGCTTGACGACGCCGACGACCGACGATCGACGCCTGCCGGCTGTCCTGAAGAACACGTCGGGATTTGTTTACTATGTCTCGATGACCGGTATCACCGGTGCCGCGATCAAATCGCATGCCGCGGTCGGCGAGGCCGTCAAGCGGATCAAGGGGCACACGCGGCTGCCGGTGGCCGTGGGCTTTGGGATCAAGACTGCGGACGACGCAGCGGCCATCGGGCGCGACGCCGATGGCGTGGTGGTGGGCACCGCGCTCTGCAACGCAGTGGCCGGTTCGCTGGTTGATGGGAAGGCGAGTGCCGGCACCGTCGCCGCGGTGACGACCCTGGTCAGCGGGCTCGCTTCAGGTGTGCGCCGCGCCCGCGCCTGATTTGCACCCCGGCGCGCCGGAACCTATATTGCCACAATCGCCGCTTAGAGGGGCCGCAATTGCCCCGAAGGGATCGTCATGAGCTGGATCGATAACGTCCTCCCCCCGAAAATCCGGTCGTTTCTCAACAAGCGCGAAACGCCGGAGAATCTGTGGGTCAAGGATCCCGAATCCGGCGAGATGGTCTTCTACCGCGACCTCGAGGCCAACCAGTGGGTGGTCCCGGGTTCCGGCCACCACATGAAGATCAAGGCATCGGACCGGCTGGCGGCCTTCCTCGATGGCGGCAAATACGAGCTCGTGCCGCTGCCCGCGGTGCCGCAGGACCCGCTGAAGTTCCGCGACCAGAAGCGCTACAGCGACCGGCTCAAGGAACAGCGCACCAAGACCGGCATGGAAGATGCGGTGCTGGTGGCGACCGGAACGCTCTATGAGCAGCCGGTGACGGTCGCGGTGCAGGATTTCGACTTCATGGGCGGCTCGCTGGGCATGGCGGCCGGTTCGGCCGTCATCACCGGCCTCGAGAAGGCGGCCGACACAAAGACACCGTTCGTGCTCTTCGCCTCCTCTGGCGGTGCGCGCATGCAGGAGGGGACGCTGTCGCTCATGCAGATGCCGCGCACGACCGTTGCGGTGCTGCGCCTGCGCGACGCGGGGCTGCCCTTCATCGTGGTCTTCACCAACCCCACGACCGGTGGCGTCACCGCCTCCTACGCGATGCTGGGCGACGTGCACATTGCCGAGCCCGGTGCGCTGATCTGCTTTGCGGGGCCGCGCGTCATCGAGCAGACGATCCGCGAGAAGCTCCCCAAGGGGTTCCAGCGCTCGGAATATCTCTATGAGCACGGCATGGTCGACATGGTCGTCCACCGGCACAATCTCCGCTCGACCATCGGCTCGCTGATCGGGATGCTCACCGGCAAGGCGACGCCCGTAGGCCTCAGCGAGGCGCCCGAAAAGCTGCCCGTGCCGGCCGTCGCCAATGACGACGACCTCGACGGTCCCGTCGTCCAGGCCGCGTCGGAGTAGCGCATAACGGGCCGAATCCTGTAAGAGGCGCCGGCGTCCCCCTCCGGTTCCCAGATGTCCCGCACCGATGCGATCCTGAAGCGCCTGACCGCGCTTTATCCCAAATTCATGGACCTCGACCTGGCGCGCCAGCGCCGGCTGCTCGAGGCGCTGGGCAACCCGCAGGACCGGCTGCCCCCGGTGATCCATGTGGCCGGCACGAACGCGAAGGGCTCGACCATCGCGTACCTGCGCGCGATGCTCGAGGCGGCCGGCAAGCGCGTCCATGTGTTCACCTCGCCGCACCTGGTGCATTTCAATGAGCGCATCCGGCTCGCGGGCAAGCTTGTGGGCACCCGCCGGCTCAACGATACGCTCGAAGAGGTGGAGCGCATCAATGCGGGCCAGCCTATCACGCAGTTCGAGATCACGACCTCGGCGGCGCTGAAGCTGTTCGCCGACACTCCGGCGGACTATCTGCTGCTCGAAGTCGGGCTGGGCGGCGATTTCGACTCGACCAATGTCGTCGATCACCCGCTCGGCGTCATCCTGACGCCGGTGGACTTCGATCACCAGAAATGGCTGGGCTACACCATCGATGAGATCGCCTCGCACAAGGCGGGCATCCTCAAGCGTGGCGCGCCCGCCGTAGTGGGACGTCAGCGCGAGGAGGGGCTCGCCGCGATCGAACGCGCGGCGGCGCAGCTCGGCGTTACGCCGTTCGTGCAGGGACGCGACTATGACGGCTACGCCCAGGATGGGCGGCTGGTCTACCAGGACGAGGATGGCCTGCTGGACCTGCCGCCACCGGCACTGGTCGGGCATCATCAATTCGACAATGCCGCGCTCGCTGTCGCGGCCGTGCGCCATTTCGGCCTGCCGGTGAGCCAGGCCGACATCGCGCAAGGGCTCCGCGACGTGGTGTGGCCGGCACGCATTCAGCCGCTCAAGGGCCGTTTGCGCGATCTGCTCCCGGACGCCTCCGAGCTTTGGCTCGACGGTGCGCACAATGCGCACGGTGCGGCGGCGCTTGCCCGCTCGCTCGAGGAGATGAATGCCAGGCGCCCGCTGCCGCTGGTGCTGGTCGTGGGGATGATGAATACCCGCGAGCCCGTCGATTTCCTCGAAGCGTTCCGCGCGCTCGAGCCGCGTGTGTTAGCGCTGACGATCCCTGGAGAAGAGAACGCCCACCCTGCGAGCCACATCGCCGGGGAAGCG
This sequence comes from Hyphomicrobiales bacterium, assembly GCA_044506585.1. Lineage (GTDB taxonomy): Bacteria > Pseudomonadota > Alphaproteobacteria > Rhizobiales > Devosiaceae > Devosia_A. Next base: position 26,607 of record JBIQKK010000010.1, on the reverse strand, counting down.
CGCAAGGCAGGGTTCGATGCGCGCGCCTTCCGGGGGCTCGGGTCAGCGCTGGACGAAGCTGCGGCCCGCGGCGCGGCACGCGTGGTGATCTGTGGATCGCTCTATCTTGGCGGTTATGTCCTCGACAGGAACGGGACGCCACCTAATTAGAGTGTCGCTCTAAGAGACGTGGCTGTCGAGCCACTTGATGAGCTGGACGCGCGACTGACCCGCGCCGACCTTCATATCCACCGGCTGGCCGTCCTTGAACACGATGAGTGTGGGCATGGCGCGCACATTATACTGGGTGACGATGCCCGGGTTGGTCTCCACGTCGAGCTTGACGATCTTGACCTTGCCGGCGAGCTCGACCGACAGATCGTCGAGGATGGGGTCCATGGCCTTGCAGGGCGGGCACCATTCAGCCCAGAAATCAACGAGCACCGGCTCACTTGCCGCAAGGACTTCGGCATTGAAGTTGGAATCGTTGACCTGCAGCCCCATTGCGCACTCCATCGGCATATGCCGATGAAGCTAGCGCGAGTCGGAAGGGCGGGGAAGGGATGGTTTTGCGCAGGATGTGCCCTGCGCAAACAAAAGCGCCGCCGGGACCGAGCCGGGCGGCGCTTCTGATTGCCTTCACTATCGCCTGAAATCAGGCGGCGGATGCTTCCGCGTAGCTGGAGAGCCACTTGGCCAGTCCGGCCTTGGGCGTGCCCGCGCCGATCTTCATATCGACGGCCTCGCCGTCCTTATAGAGGATCATCGTGGGAATGGATCGAACGCCGTACTTGACGGTGGTCGAGGGATTCTCGTCGACATTGAGCTTGACGATCTTCACCTTGCCCTGAAGCTCAGTGGAGAGCTCTTCGAGGACGGGCGCGATCGCACGGCAGGGGCCGCACCACTCCGCCCAGAAATCGACCAGGACAGGCTCTTTCGACGAAAGTACTTCCTCGCCAAAATTGGCGTCGGAAACGTGGGTTGTCATATGGAATTCCCTTTGGGATTTCGCCTCGTTTCAAGGCGGCGGTTGTTTGATCCAAAAGCTAGGAAGAGTCCAGCCACGCTTCAATCCATATCACCCTATGGTGAACCCTGTCACGGCTTGACGAAGAGCCTCGTCTGGCAAAATCATCAATGTTTCCAAGCTCGTCCACAGGATACCGGCCTCAATGGGACGGCCCGGGAAAAGCTGCCCTGCAACCAGCGCATAGAGGCCCAACTGCGTCTGGTACGCATGGGGCACCTGCGTAATGGATGCAGGCGCATGCGCGTCGGATTTGTAGTCGACGATCAGCACGGACTCCGCATTCACTACGAGCCGATCGATGCGTCCCGCTATGGTGATCGGAGCGTTGTTCCGGCGCGCATGCGCGAGGATGGGCACTTCGCCGCGAGAGGCGGGGCCGAAGAGATGCGCGAGTTCGGGGCGCGTGAGAATGGAGCGCGCCTTTGCTGCAATAGCGCGGTGGTCACCATCGGGAAGCAGCGCTGTCAACGCCTTGAGTGAAACGGCGTCCCAGTGCGCGAGATCGATGCGGCTCAGATGCTGGAGCAGTGCATGGAGCGCGATACCTTCCCTGCGCGCGGTCTCCGGATCGCGCGGATCGCTCAGGCGTTCGGCGGTGGTTTCGAGAACGCGCGAGAGATCGCCGACATCGTCGCTTGCGCGTGAAGGCCGGACGATCCTGCGCAGCCGATAAGGCGGCAAGTCCGGGAGGTCCAGCCTGCCGGTGGGTTCGGTAGACGTCTCCGGCTGGATCGCCGTCGGTTGGACCTCGCGGAGGCGAGGGTAAATCATGGCCGTGGGATTGCCATCGGTGTCGGTAACGATCGCTGATTCCGGAGCGAGGGCATCGGAGATGGCTTCGTACCAGCTGCCAGCGCCGTCGCGGGCCTTGGTGAGATAGCCGGTGACGTAGAGTTCGTCCTCGGCGCGGGTCATGGCGACATAGAGCTTGCGCCAGTACTCGGCCTTCTGGGCCGCCTCCGCATCCTGGCGGTGGCCGATCGTCTCGGGAATATGCAGCGCCTTGCTCGAGGCATGGATGAAGAGCGGTGGGCTGGGCTGCATGAACACCGCGCGGCGGTCACGTCCTTCCTCGGTGCTGGCGGCGTCGGCGAGGATGACAATGGGTGCCTCAAGGCCTTTCGCGCCATGGACCGTCATGACGCGGACGCCCGCACCGATTTCAGCGAGTTCACGCTTGATGGTGACGTCGCGCGACCGCAATTCGGCGAGAAAGCCCGCGAGAGAAGGTTGCGGCGATTGCTCGTGGGCGAGAGCCAGATCGAGGAACTCGCTGACGACGTCATCGATCTCGGACCCGAAGCGGGCGCGAAACTTGCGCAGCCCACCGTGACGGTAGAGGACGTCGCCATAAAGATTGTAGGGCCGCTCGAAATCGAGCCGGCTGCGCCAGCCGGCGAGCTCGTCATAGGCGGCACGCACGGACACGAGGTCCGAGCGCTTCATGGCAGCCCACAGGGTCTCGTTCTCGCCTCGTCCATGGGCCAGCTCGAACAGATCGTCTTCGCTGATGTCGAAGAGCGGCGAGCGTAGCAGGGCCGCCAATTGCAGGTTGTCGGCACTGTTGGAGAGGACGTCGCCGAGCGCCATGAGGTCGAGCGTCCCGATATGGGTCGTCACGGCCAGGCGGTCGGCGCCGGGCGTTGGGATGCCCTCACGGATCAAGGCCCGGATGATCTCATGGAAGAGGACGCTGCGCACCTGGACCAGGATCAGAATGTCGTCGGCCGAAACCGGGCGGCCACGCGGGCCGAGCGGACGCTTGCTGTCGATCCAGCCGCGAATCTCGCGTGCAATGCGTTCGGCGACGCGTCGCGGCGCGCTCTTGGTCTGGATCTCGGGAGGGGTGGTCGGCCAGTTGTCGGGGTCGGTCTCGTCCTCAACCTCCTTGATAGGGGGCCACAGGGTGACGAGCCCACCCCGTTCGGCGCGCGCGGTGTTGTGGACGAAATCGGTTTCAAGCACGCCGGTGCTCAGCTGCGGCTCGCGGAAGACCGTGTCTACTGCGTCGAGCACACTCTTGAGCGTACGGAAACTGTAGTGGAGCTTGACCGGCGCGATGGCGAAGTCAACGGACCGGGCGGTGAACACCACCTGGCGGCCGAGATCGACAAACTCCTCGGGATCTGCCCCCTGGAACGAAAAGATCGACTGCTTCTGATCGCCAACGACGAACAGCGTTCGTGGACGATCGGCGGCACTCTCGCCGTAGAAGAATTCCGCGATGAGCGAGCGGATCACGCCCCACTGCTGCGGATTGGTGTCCTGGCCCTCGTCGACCAGGATGTGACTGATGCGCGCGTCGAGCTTGTAGCGCACCCACATGCCCTGGTGCTCGTCATCGAGCAGAACGGCGAGTCGCTCGATGAGGTCGTCAAAATCGAGAAGCGAGCGGGCGCGTTTGGCTCGTTCGTAATAGGCCGAGATCGCGGCGATGACATCGAGCATCGCCTCGCTGCGCGCGACGAGTTCGGCCCGCACGCGTTCGCTGTGCGCAATTTCGAGGCGCAATGCTTCCTGCATGATCCGGTCGGCGACATCGGGGATGAGTTGGGCGGTCGCCTTCTTGAGCAGAGTCTTGCGGGCCGTGCACTCCTTGGTGAGGTAGGCATCGTAGAGCGCATCGACATCCGGATGGCCCGGGTCGATGCGGGCGAGCTTGTCCACGAAGCCGTCGCCATCGGGATCGGGCCGCACGAGCGCAAAGACCGCTGCGTGATCGGCCGCTGTGAGGCTATAGCCGCGGACGATATCCTCAATTGCTTCCTCGATGGTGAGCGGGTTACCCACAAGGCGGCGTAGCTCCTGCTTTGCGCCAGGAAGGTCACTTACGATCTTGCGCAGGACGGGCTGGCGACCCAGTGCCTCGGTGATTGCAGTTTCCATCTGGAAATCGCTGAGGAGACCGAACAGGGTTTCGACCGCCTGCGCGAGTTCGCTAACACCCCGAATGCCCGCGGCGATGACCTTCTCGCGCGCCTCCTGCAGCATGGCGTCGCGCTCGAAATCCTCGATGACAGTGAAGTCGAAAGGCACACCCGCTTCCTTGGGGAAACGGTGCAGCACGGCCTCGCAGAAGGCATGGATCGTCTGGATCTTGAGGCCGCC
>JBIQKK010000010.1:20715-22387 GCA_044506585.1 Hyphomicrobiales bacterium | reverse complement strand
CCGGCATTGGCGGTGACCCACACCGAGGTGCGCGGATCGGACGCAACGCGCTGCGGGCGCGTGATGTCGTCGGGCATGGGCGACAGCAGGCGGCGGCTCATGGGTCGTCCACCCCCGCCGTCAGCGTCCATTCATCAGTGCGCGCCAGATGGTCGTAGGGACCCGGATAGGACTTGCGGCCGGTGATGACGCGCGGGCGGATGCGCGCGGTCATCGGCAGGTGGTCGTGGAGCAGGAAGGTGTCGACATGGCCCTGCAGCCGGCGCTCGATTTCGTCGATCGCCTCGGTCAGCGTCATCCCCTTGCGCAGGCTGAACGATCGCAGCTGGAGCGCCGCAGGCCCGAGGCCGATCTTGATGTAGGTGAGTGCCGAAGCCACGCGCGCAGGAACGCCAGGGAAGACCCCGGCCCGTGCCATGGCGGCCTCGAGCAACAGCTGTGGTGCATCGAAGTCCTTCATGTCGGCCGGTGCGGGTACGCCGCCAGTCTTGAAGTCGATGATCTCCAGTGTGCCGTCGGTCAGCTGGTCGATGCGGTCCGCCTTGCCGATGAGAACGAAGTTCTGGAGGTTGGGAAAGGTCCACTGGCCCTTGATCTCGGCGGTTCTGACGGCGACAAGGCCCGTACGATCGCGCTCGTAATCGAGGAACAATTGCGCCGCGCGGCGGAAACGGCGAAGCCAGATATCGCGGCGTTCGCCAATCGCATCGAGGCCCGCGAACTCCTCCTCAGCCATGCGCTCGAGGGTCGCGAGGGCGTCTGGGGCGGCAAAGCCGTGGCCGTCCTGCACGAAGCGCTCGAAGACCTTATGGATCATGGAGCCGCGCTCTTTGGCGTCCGGCTGTGCACCGAGCGGATCGAGCGGGAGAAGGCGGAGCACCTTCTTGGCGTAAATGTCGTAGGGCGAGCGCATCAGGGGCTCGACTTCCGTGATCGACAGGTCGCGCGGCCGCAGGGCCGCTGGAGGGGACGGTACCGGGCGCGAGGCGGGCTTGGGGCGGCCGGCAAAATCCACTGCGCGGGCCTGGTCGAGCCAGATAGCGCCACGGGCACGCAACAGACCTGCCGCCTGCTCGCCGATGAAGGCATCGAAGCGCTGCACCAGCCGCGAGGGCAACGCGGGCGAGGTGCCGATGCGTGTGGCAAAGGCGAGGACGATCTCGCGATTGCCCATCGCCATCTCGAAGTCGTGCGCCGCCTGACCCTGCTGGCGCTCGGGCGGTTCGAGGCCGATGGCAAGGCGCATCCCGCGGCTGAGCCACGGCCCCGGATCGGCGGCCGGCGGCCAGATGTCCTCGTTGAGCCCCGCGAGGATCATCACATCCGGATTCATCAGGCGCGCCTCGAGCTCGCCCCAGATGTGGATATCGTCGCGCCGGCGCTCGGCAGGGGGCACCTTTACGCCGTTCACCAGCGCGGCGAGCACGCCGTCGAGGATCACCGGCGGGAAGGGTGCGCCGCGATCCGTCAATGCCCCGAGCTCCGCGGCCCAGATACGGAATTCGACGATACCCGGCAGTTCCGCCCCGCCGATAAGGCCGGTCAGCGTAGTGTCGAGGGCTTGAGCGAGCGCAGGGCCATCGATCTCGTTCTGGGCGAGCAGGGCGGTAAGCGGCTCGATGGCCGAGCCAAGGGCGCGCAGAACCGTGGCGAGCGGCTCGTCGGCGAGCGC
>JBIQKK010000010.1:8606-20615 GCA_044506585.1 Hyphomicrobiales bacterium | reverse complement strand
TCGATGGGTGCGAACCGGTTGACCGCCACCGCCAGCGCTTGCCGCGCCAGACGTCCCGCCGACGACTGGAAGAGTGGCGTACCGGCCGGATCGTCGACGTCGATCTTGTAGCGGCGCAGCTCTGCAGCGATGCGGCGCGCCAGCATCTGGTCGCGGGACACGATGCCGACGCTGCGATTGCCGCTCAGCGCCTGTCGCGCCGCGAGGGCGATGGCGCGGGCTTCGATGTCGAGATTTGGGGCCGCGATGATCGAAATGCGATCGAGCGCTGCGTCGAGATCTTCGGCGACGCGCTCACGCGCCGACGTCCATCCGGCGGTCTCGGCTGTCGGCGCGAGGGCGTGGCGAACAATGGCAGTGCGAGGAGCCGCGCCCGCCAGCTCCTCGACATCGCCGATGCCGGCCTTCAATGCCGTGAGCAGCTTTGCGAGACCGTATTGGGGATGGCCGTGGGCATTGGCACCCTTGACCAGCATTTCGTGCTGGGTCCCGGTGAGCGTCGTGTCGAGGCCGGGCAGCACGATCGCGCCGCGCGGCAGTGCAGCTATGGCGTTCAACAGTTCTGCCGTGGCGGGGATCGATCCTGTTGAACCGGCAGCGATGACCGGGCGGTCGCGGTAGAGCTCGGCTGCAGTGGCCGCCTGCCGGCGCAGCCTGCGATTGCGCGCCTCTGCGCTGTCGATCCTGCCACGTTCTGCAAGAATTTCCGGCCACTTTTCCAGCGCCGGTTCGAGAAAGCGCAGAACGTCGCGCCAGTTCTCGGCGAGGTCCCCTTCCAGCAGTGGGTCGAGCTGCTTGAGGCTCGTGCCTTCGATGAGGAGGTCGTCAATGAGGGTACCCAACGAATCGGCCAGCGTGAGAATCTCGGCGGCGTTAGGTGGTGTCGCAAAACCTTCGGCCGAGACCGCGAACTGACGAACGAGGCGCGACAGAGTAAGACGCCGTTCCAGTTGGGAGGCGGCGGGCGGCAGTGGCTCAGCATCGACGGGTGGCAGGAAGGGTTCTTCCTCCGCCGTGTCGCCCCCGAAAGTACGGATGTCGGGGAGGAGCGCCGCACCACCCAAGCGATCGGCGAAGATCTCAGCCAGCGTAAGCCGCGACCGGCGGGTGGGCAGGATGATCGTCACATCGCTGAGCCAGAACGGTCCGCTACGGTCCCAGCCATTGAGGAGGTGGCCATCGAGGACGCGGTCCACGAGCAGTTCTAGGAAGCGGCCGTGCGGCGCGATGGTGTAGAGGCCCCGGCGGCTCATCGCACGATCTCCGCGATACGGCCGCCGCCATCGGCGGGGATGCTGAGCCGGATTCTTACGGTCGCAAGGTCGGCCAGTTCGGGCATCCGCTCCGGCCACTCGACAAATATGATAGCATCGGTTCGGTCGAACAGCCCCAGCTCATCGACTTCGCGTGCATTGATTATCCGGTAGAGGTCGGCATGCAGCACCGGCACGCCGTCGGCCTCGTAGGGCTGCACCAGGGCGAAGGTCGGCGAGGGCACATCGAGAGCCGGATCGCCGGTGAGGGTTCGGATCATGGCACGAGCCAGTGCGGTCTTGCCCGCGCCCAGCCCGCCCTCGAGCAGCACGACGTCGCCCGGCTGCAGCCCGGAGGCCAAACGCGCGCCCAGCGCGGCGGTCGCCTCGTCGTCGGCCAGCAGGATTCGCTCCGTCCCCATGCGGGGTGGATAGCATCCCGGGCCGTGATGGGCGAGCTATTCGGCGGCGGTCGTGAGGGCGGCCGAGAGCGGCAGGCTGACGATCACGCGGCTGCCGCGCGGTTCGCGCCGCTCAACGCTGATCGTGCCCCCATGGAGATGGACGAAAGAGCGTACGATGGCGAGGCCGAGGCCCGCCCCACGCTGCCGAGCCGAGGTACCCGCCGAGTCGGTCCGGTCGTTGAGCGCCGCACGCATTTCCTCGGTCATCTGGGTGCCGTCGTCCTCGACCGTGAAGATCATGCGGCCGCCGCGTTCAATCACGCCGAGCCGCACCTTGCCGCCGGGCTCGGTGAATCGGGCAGCCGTCGACAGCAGATTGTAGAGGACCTGGACGATGCGCGTGCCGTCCGCATAGAGCGTGGGCAGCTCTTCGGGAATGTCGATCTCGATGTTGAGCGGCGCTTCGCCTTCGACGTCGGGGAATGTCGCGGCGAGGCCCGCCTTGGCCTTCTCGATCAGCGCCGGCACATTCTGCGGCTCGGGCTTCATCTGCGCGATGCCGGCGTCCACGGTTGCCAGATCGAGGATGTTGTCGATGAGGACGCCGAGCGTGACGCTCGAGGCGCGGATGTAGTCGGTGTACGCCTTCTGCCGCTCGTTGAGGACACCGGCGGTTTCGGACGCCAGCAGGTCGGCGAAGCCGATGATGTTGGTCAGCGGCGAGCGCAGTTCGTACGAGACGTTCTGCACGAATGCGTCCTTGAGGCGGTCGGCAGTGATCAGGGCCTCGTTCCGCTCCTTGAGCACGTTCTGGTAGTTGGCGCTCTCGGTCACATCAACGAAGGTCATCAATGTCTGGCCGTCAGGCAGGCGCGTGATGTTGTAGTCGAGCATCTTGCCGTCGGCGCGGGTGATACGCCCGGACTGATCGGTGCGGGTAGGGTTGAGATCGACGATGGCGCGCTTCAGATCGCGCCACAGGATGGGGCCATCCTCGGGCAGCGCCCGGGCCACGGCCTCGATGATCTGATCGATGTGTGGCTTGGTGTCGAGCAGGCTCGTTGGAACCTTCCACAAGGTGGAGAGGCGCGGATTGGCGAGCGTCAGCCGCCCATGAGTTCCAAACACCGCAACACCCTCGTTGAGGGCGTTGAGGGTTGAGCGCTGCACGTCCAGTTGAGTTTTGTGCTGGCTCTTGAGCCGCAATTGATCGGTGATGTCCTCGAAGACATAGATCACGCCACCCTTGGGACCGGCGGGCGCAGATATCACCTGCACGGTGCGGCCGTCCGGCAAATGCCAGGGGTCGCTCTCGCGCGGTTCCTTCAGTGTGTAGGATTGCAGATGCCGCGCGCGCCACGCCTGATAGTCGGGTTCGGCGGGCAGCATGCCGTCGGTGCGCAGGCGGTCGAGAATTGCGCGCTCGTCCAGCCCCGGCTTCAGCCATTTGGGATCGAGGCCCCACAACTGCGCATAGGCCCGATTGGATTGCACCAGTTCGCGGCCGGCGTTGAAGATCGCGATGGGCGTTGCGAGCGCATCGATGATGGCGCTCAAATGCGCGAGGCCGTTGCTGTCGGCGGCCTTTGCCTGCACGGTGGGGCGCGCGCGCAGATAGGCAGCCTTTCCGACTGGCAGGTTGAGCGGAACGAGCTCGAGGCCGGCCGCCGCTGCGACGTCGCTCGGCGATCCGGTATGGACCTTGGCGAGCGCGCTATAGGCGGCATTGGCATAACTGATGTTGTCGCCTGGGCCGAAGAGCAGCGCGGGATCGGGAAACGAACTCAGGACCTTTTCGGTATCGTCGACCCGGTTGGGCACGCGTTCACTGGGCTGGTGCAGCGTTGGTCGAATGCGCAGAGCCGCGCACGTTCCCAGCGTCCAACCCTGCACGCGCACCTGCCGCCCGTCGCGCGCGATGATGAGTGTATCGAATCCTTGCGCACCCGCACGCAACTCGCCCACCCGGATCGCAAGTGCGGCAGCGTCGCCCGGATTGAGCCAGGCTTCGAAGTCGAGGATTGCCTCGACGCGCCGGCCGGCGGGGAGGACGATCGAGGCAGGGCCGAAAAATTGCGGCCCGTCGCGTCCTGACCAGACAACGGTGATTTCGTTGATGCTCGAGAGCAGCGCCTCGTAGCCATCGACCAGCGCCCGCAGCGAGGCGATCTGCTCGGAAGCACGGCGCTGCGCGAGGCGGCCCTCACGCTTGACCGTGCGGATGATCGCCATGGCGAGAAGGGCAAAGCCGCCTGCACCCAAGGCGACTGCCAGGGGGATTGCAGTCATCAGCGAGGAAGAGGTGAGACCCTGGGCGAGCGCGGGGACGGCGGTGAGGAGCGTCAGGGATGCCGCACCAGATAATGCGAATCCCAGTCGTCTCCGGAAGCCATCCGGCTGCATTGCGTCACCCCGAGGAAATTGACCCGCCAATCCTGCAGCAGCAGGCACAACACGCCGTGATAACGCCAGCGTCCCAAACCGAATCCACCTTGCTTTGCGCGCGGTGGAGAGCCCGAATCACTCAACCTTACTGGGCAGGGGATTCACGCAAAAGAGTCCTTGAGCGTGTGCATTGCGGGCAAATCGATTCTGCTGGGGATTGACCGGGGACCGAACAGTGAACGAATGGTTAACGCAGCGCCCGATGTTAACGAAGGTTAACGCGGCTGGCTGACTTACGACTGGTTCGCGTCATTGAGAGGTCTCGTTTGGCGCGCAGGGAGAGGGTGTGACATCGAGCGATGCGGATCATTCTCGCCATAGTGCTTCTCGCACTGACCGTCCTGCCGTCGAGCGCCAAGGAGCAAAGCTTCACCGCGCAGGCAAACGGACAGATCACCTTCGTCATGCCCTCGGGCAATATCGGCTGTATCTACACGCCTCCGGGCGGGACGGAGACCTATCAGCCTGCAGGCGGCGGGCCGGAACTGAGTTGCGATCGCATTGCGCCCACCTACGTCAACATCACGCTGGGTTCGAAGGGGCCCGCGGTGCTCACCGAGAATCCGGGCGAGCAGGGATGTTGCGGCAGCGACAACGTATTCGACTACGGCAACACGGCGACGTTCGTGGGGTTCACCTGCTCATCCTCATCGGCTGGCCTCATCTGCGAGACGCCGGACAAGAAGCACGGCCTGTGTCTCTCGCGCACACGAACGCTGCACTATTAGGCGTAATAGGCTGAGAGCTGGCGTGCGATCTCGGCCATGCGAGCGCGCAGTGTGGGCGGCTCCAGCACTTCGACTTCCGCGCCCACCCGCGTCATCTCGCGCGTCGCCCAGACCTCTTCCTCGATCGGCACGTTGAGTGTCGCGAAGCCGTCGGCATCATAGTCGAACGTTTGTGCCTCGATCTCGTCCTTCACGCGCTGGCTGATATCCTTGAGCCGCGCCACGCCACGCTTGGTCGCGCGAACCTTGGCGATGCCGACATAGATCTCGCGTTCGAAGCTGGCGGTCGATTCGCGCCAATGCCGCGGGAGATCGAAATCGGCGGGCCGCTCGAAATGCTCATCGAGGGCGGTCAGGGCAAGCACCTGGCTGAGCCGATAGGTTCGCAGGCCTGTTTCGCGCCGCCCCACGAGGTACCAAACGCCACCCTTGAGCACGAGGCCAAGCGGATCGACGACACGTTCGCTGACCTGCGTCCAGCTGTCGTAGCGGATGCGGATCCGGCGTTCGTTCCAAACGGCCTCCGCGATCGCCTTCAGATGCTCGGGACGGGGACCGGTCGAGAACCATCCCTTGGGGTCGAGGTGGAAGCGCGACGACATGCGCGTCGCTTCGCGCTGCCAATCGGCTGGCAGGGCGGCCAAGAGTTTGAGTTCGGCGGCGGCGACCTCGTCCCCCAAGCCGAGCTCGCTCGCCGGACCCGGCAGGCCCGATAGAAACAGGGCCCGGGCTTCAGGTGCCGTAAGGCCGGTCAGCCGCGTGCGCCAGCCATCGAGGAGCGCGAAGCCGCCGTTACGGCCAATATCGGCGTAGACGGGTACCCCAGCGGCCGACAGCTGGTCGATGTCGCGATAGATGGTGCGGACCGAAACCTCGAGCTCCTCGGCCAGCGATTCCGCGCTCATTCGCCCGCGGGCCTGGAGCAGCATCATGATCGAGAGGAGCCGGCTCGCGCGCATTTTCTTCGCCCGGAATTAAACACTGACATTCGATGTCAGGTATCTAGTCGTACCCTCCCTTTCCCATGAAGGAAAGAGGATGGAGAGCGTCTTATGAACCAGGTTTGGCAGGCCCTTCACGAACCCCGGCCGATCGTCGAATTCCACGATGTACGGACCCAGGCCGGCGCAGCCCGGGAGTATCTGGACCTGATGGACGGACCCCTTGCGGCCCCCTTCGTCACGGCGGGCGGCGCCCTTCTGGGGCACTTCGAGGTCGACCTCCATCCGGGTCGGGTGATTCTGATGCGTGGCTTCTCACACAGTGCTGCCCGGCGGCAGGCCCTCAACCGCTTCCATGCCAGCCGCGAATGGACCCAGCATCGGGCGGCCGTCCGAAGCCTGGAGCGCGAGGCGAACGTGCTGCTGACCCGTGCCGTGGCGCCATCGAGTGGCACCCGGCCGTTGCAGCTGGGCACCGGCTACACCGCCATGATCTCGGAATTGCGGTACCCCGACCAGATCGGCAATTACCATCTGTGGCTGCGCCTTTTGCTCCGTAAGGCGGACCTCGATCCGGTGGCAGCATTTGCAACCCTCGAAATGGCCAACGATGTTCCGGCGGTGCCGGTCATCGCCAATCGCACGCACCATATCGCATTGATTCCACAGGGCGGACGCGTGCCGAAGCTGCCGCCCGAGTTGCGCGCGATGGTGCGTTTCCCGCCGGAAATCCTGAGCCTCCAGCCGGCGCCCGCGATGGTGTGGTGACAAACGGCGCCGGCTTGATCATTATGGCCGTCCCGAAACGGCGGCGGGTACAGCGTGTGAGTGACGAGGCCAATCTCGACGCCTACCTGAGGCGGATCAATTACGCTGGGTCGATTGCACCCACCCTCGACACGCTGCAGGCGATCCATCGCCTGCACCCTCAGCACATCCCGTTCGAGAATCTCGATCCCCTGATGGAGCGGCCCGTGCGGCTGCAACTCAGCGACATCGAGCAGAAGCTGCTCCACGAGCGCCGCGGCGGCTATTGCTTCGAGCACAACCTGCTGCTCAAGGCGATCCTGGAGTCGATCGACTTCGCCGTAACGCCCCTCGCCGCAGGAGTGCTCTGGGGGCAGCCACCCGACCACGTTCCACAAACGCTGAGCCACATGTTGCTGCTGGTCGATACGGGCGGGACCACTTACCTGGCCGATGTCGGTTTCGGAGGGCAGACTCCGACCGCTCCGCTGCGCCTGAAGGAAGACATCGAACAGGAGACGCCGCACGGGCGCTACCGGCTCCTGGGCGGCTATCCGAAATGGCGGCTCGAAAGCGAAGTCGGGGACACCTGGATGCCCCTTTACGAATTCACCACCGCGCCGCAAACGCTCGACGACTATATCGCGATGAATGACGGCACATTGGCCTATTTCCGAAATTTCCTGGCGGCGTCGCGTACCGATGGGGCCAAGCGCGTCAACCTTTCGAACAATCGCCTGAGCACTCATGAGAATGGGGAGACGGCGACGCGCACGCTGGGGAGCGTGCACGAAATCCGGGAGGTGCTGGCCAATGTCATCGGCATTCAATTGCCCGAGACCGACCGGCTCGACCCGGCGCTCGAAAAAGCCCTGAGGCCACTCGCCGCCTGATGCCGCCCTTTGTCGTCAATTCCGATGCCGTCCATGAATTCGAGAACGTTGCAGCGCTGGAACGCTGGTACAAGAAGAACCACCGCAGCGCTCCAGAGCTCTGGATCAAGATGCACAAGAAGGGCTCGGGGCTGAAATCGGTCACCGCGAAGGAGGGGATCGACGTCGCTCTCTGCTGGGGCTGGATCGACGGTATCCGCAAGGGCTTCGATGAGAAGAGTTTCCTCCAGCGCTACACGCCGCGCGGCAAGAAATCGATCTGGAGCCAGGTCAATGTTGCCAATGTCGAGCGGCTGCGCAAGGAAGGGCGCATGCAACCCTCGGGCGAAGCGGAGGTAAAGCTGGCGCAGGACGATGGACGCTGGGCCAAAGCCTATGGTGGCTTCACCCAAGACCAGTTCCCTGCGGACCTGCTGGCGGCGATCGAAGCGGAACCCAAGGCACTCGAGATGTTCCGCAAGCTCAATGCGCAAAACCGCTTCGCCCTCGGATTTCGAACGCACAATATGAAGACCGAAGCCGGCCGCGCCAGAAAGATCGCGGAGTTCGTGGAGATGCTGAAGCGCGGCGAAACCATCCACCCGAACGGCAAGTCCAAATGACGCGCTATGCCGCATTCTTGCGGGGCGTCAATCTGGGCAAGCGGACGGTCAAGAGCGCCGAACTCAAGGCGGCGTTCGAGGCGCTGGGCTACGAGAATGTGAAGACTCTGCTCGCCAGCGGCAACGTGCTGTTCGACGCCAATGGCACCAAAGGGCTCAAGGAGAAGATCGAAGCCGGGCTGAAGGAGCAGTTCAAGTTCGACGTGCCGATCGTGCTGCGGACGGTCGATGAACTCAGGCAAATGGTGAAGGCAAATCCGTTCGGCCGGCAGGCGGGCGAGGACGCGCAACTCCATGTGCTGCTGCTCGACAAGGATCTGCCTGAGAAATTCAAGCAGGAGGGACTGGCCGGCGACTACGAGGTCGCCCGTGCGGAAGGCCGCGAGATTTTCTACATCGTCTTCCGCAAGGACGACGGCACCTATCTCGGCCATAGCCAGCTGACGATCGACAAGCGGCTGTCGAAGGGTTACGTCGCCACGATGCGGAACTGGAACACTATTCTTAAGGCTATTGCATGATCGTGGTGTTCGGATCGATCAATCTGGACCTGATCGGCAAGGTGAGCCGTATTCCCAGGCCCGGTGAAACGGTGCCGGGAAGCGATTTTGCAACGGCACCAGGCGGCAAGGGCGCGAACCAGGCGCTGGCTGCACGCCGCGCCGGTGCGACGGTCAAGATGGTCGGAGCGGCCGGCAAGGACGCGATGGGCGATCAGGCGTTGCAACTGCTCGCTGAAGGGGGAGTCGACCTCCGCGACGTGAAGCGGCTCGACGTAGCGCAAGGCGTTGCAATGATCTTGGTTGATGGGGCGGGCGAGAACGTCATCGGTATCCTGCCGGGCGCCAATGCAGAGGTGTCCATCGAGGACGCCGAAGGGACTCTGGCGGCACTGACCGACAGGGATGTGCTGGTGGTGCAGCAGGAGATCGCTCCCGGCTCGACGATCCGCGCGCTGTCCGTGGCACGCGCGCGCGGCGCTCGCACCATTCTGAACACCGCACCATTTGTCGGAACGACGCGGGAAGCGGCCAAGCGTGCCGACATCGTCGTTGCCAACGAGACCGAGTTTGCGCTTCTCGCGGGCGAAGGCGATCTCGCCGGGAAGATGGAAGGCTATGTCCGCGCAACCGGCCGGACGATTATCGTAACGCTGGGTCCGGAGGGCGCGCGGGCACGGACACCGGACGGGGTGGTGATTTCGGTGCCCGCGCACAAGGTCACGCCGGTCGATACCGTGGGCGCGGGGGACACCTTTGTCGGCTATCTCGCTGCCGGCCTAGAAGCGGGGCTGGACCTCGAGGCTGCGATGAAGCGCGCCGCAGTGGCGGCCAGTCTCGCGTGCCTGAAACCTGGTGCGCAGCCCGCAATTCCCACAGCGGCCGAGGTCGACGCTGCGATCTCAGCTTAGGCGCAGGGCCCCATCTGCGTGCTGCCCGGTTGCTGCAGAAGCACCGACAGCAACTGGCGATTGAGGAAGGGCTGGGGCGCGCGCCCCGGCAGGATCGCAAAGACCGAAACCGTCACCGCATTGGGATCGACCGTGCCGGCAGTGCACAATTTGGGCACGAATCCCAGCGTCACGTTCGTGGCACTCGCGCCGCGGGCCTGCGCGGTCAGTTGCGCGTTGCGGATCGCCAGCTTGTCGCTCTCGGAGAAGGCAAAGAAGTAGTACGCCCGATCGACGCCGGGCGGCGGCAAGTTGGCCGGATACTGATCGACGTCGGCCTGGAGCGGCGTGAGACGGAGATGCTCTGCCGGCCCGCCATTGGCGACATCGAAGGTGAAAAGTGACCCCTTGGCCGGGCCAAGGCCGCGCGGCAGGTCGAACGCGATCAGTGTGGCCGCGACATCATCGCGGAGCGGGTCGAGGGTGTTGCCCCCCGGCCCTGGCACGACGCCCATGGTGGAACACGCCGCGAGGAACAGCGTGGTGCATAGGCTCAGGATCAGTCGCAGCTTGGCCATCGGCTCCTCCCACCGCCCTCATAGAGAGATTCGCAGGCGGCGGGAAACGGACGGGGAGGGCCGCGAGTTCCGACCGGGCTCAGTAGCGGTAGTGTTCGGGCTTGAACGGTCCATGTTGCGGCACGCCGATATAGTCGGCCTGCGACTTGCTGAGCTCGGTCAGCTTGGCACCGAGCTTGGCCAGATGGAGCGCAGCAACCTTCTCATCGAGCTTCTTGGGCAGGGTATGGACCTTGTGCTCGAGGTTCTTGCCGTTGGTCCACAGTTCGATCTGCGCCAGCGTCTGGTTGGAGAACGAGGCGGACATGACAAAGCTCGGATGGCCGGTGGCGTTGCCGAGATTGACGAGGCGGCCTTCCGACAGCAGTACGATGCGCTTGCCCGAGGCGAGTTCGATGAGGTCGACCTGCGGCTTCACATTGGTCCACTTGAAGTTCCTGAGGCCGGCGACGTCGATCTCGTTGTCGAAATGGCCGATGTTGCAGACGATCGCCATGTCCCGCATCTTGCGCATGTGATCGACGGTGATGATGTCCTTGTTGCCGGTCGCCGAGACGACGATGTCGGCGCGGTGTGCGGCATCATCGAGCGTGACAACCTCGAAGCCGTCCATCGCGGCCTGCAGCGCGCAGATCGGATCGACTTCGGTGACGAGCACGCGGGCGCCCGCGCCCTTGAGCGACGCGGCCGAACCTTTGCCCACATCGCCATAGCCGCAGACGATCGCAACCTTGCCCGCGAGCATCACGTCGGTGCCGCGGCGGATGGCATCGACCAGCGATTCACGCGTGCCGTACTTGTTGTCGAACTTCGACTTGGTGACGGAGTCGTTGACGTTGATGGCGGGGAAGGGCAGCTCGTTGCGCTCCTGCAGCTGGTAGAGCCGCATGACGCCCGTGGTGGTTTCCTCGCTCACGCCGCGGATATTAGCGCGGATGTTGGAGTAGAAGTTAGGGCTCTTGGCGAGGCGCTTCTTGATGGTGGCGAAGAAGATCTCTTCTTCCTCGTTGCCCGGCTTGTCGAGGATCGAGGGATCGCTCTCGGCCTTGGCGCCCGTGAGCACCAGCATTGTGGCGTCGCCGCCATCGTCGAGGATCATGTTGGGGGTGAGCCCGCCCGGCCAGTCCATCATGCGGTCGGTGAAGTCCCAATATTCCTCGAGCGTCTCGCCCTTGTGCGCGAAGACAGGGACGCCTGCCTTCGCGATGGCCGCCGCGGCATGGTCCTGGGTCGAAAAGATGTTGCAGCTGACCCAGCGGACGTCGGCCCCGAGCGCGACCAATGTCTCGATGAGGACGGCGGTCTGGATGGTCATGTGAAGAGAGCCCGCGACGCGCGCGCCCTTGAGGGGCTGGCTGCCGGCATATTCCTCACGGATCGCCATCAGGCCGGGCATTTCGATCTCGGCCATTTCGATTTCCTTGCGGCCGAACTCGGCGAGAGAAATGTCTTTGACGGCGTAGTCGGCCATGAGGCGTCTCCGGGAAGGGTGTTTTGCGCCTTATAGAGGCGCGAACGCGCTGCCGCAACGGGGACATAAAGAAAGCTTTATATCCGTCGCCCGATGGTCACTTTCTGGGTGGGCGGACGTCCGCGGCGCCAACGAAGCGGCAGGGTAACAAAGCCGAGGAAGGGGTAGAGCAGGACGTACCCCACCACGGTTCCCGCCAAACCCCAGGCGAGTGCCTCGCCCGTTGCCGGAACCCCCGGCTCGAAATTCTCGAGCGCCCGAGCGCCGACATCGCTGTCGAGATAGCGGGGCAGAAGCTGCACCCGCTGCAGCGCGTTCGCCTGCTGCAGGTCGGCGAGGTCCCTGCGAAGACGCTCGTAGCGGGCGAGGGTCATCCTCATGCTCAGGCCGCGATCGTTGATGAACTCGTCGGGTGAAATCGAGTAGCGCAGCAGCGCCTGTTCCCGTGTAAGCCCGAACGATGCGGCGCCGCGGTCGAAGTCGTCCACGATGATACGCAATTCATCGACTGCACCGCCCAACCGTTGTTCGTATTGCTGCGCGTATTGCGGAAACTG
>JBIQKK010000010.1:5316-8506 GCA_044506585.1 Hyphomicrobiales bacterium | reverse complement strand
GCACCTTCGCTGTCTTCATCGAAGCCGTTTTCGACGAGGGTGGTAATCGCGTCGAGTGCTTCACGAGCCTGGCGGCCGGTGGCCTGAACGAGGATGGTCGATCCGGGACCCGCCCCCAGCATCATCAGGCCCATGATGGAATTGCCGTTCACCGCCTGGCCGTCGCGGACCACCTTGATCTCGGCGTCAAAGCATTCAGCCGTGCGAACGAACCGGGCCGAGGCCCGCGCATGGAGGCCCTTGCGGTTGACGATGGTCATTTGTTGAGCCAGCGCGCGGCCGGCATTTGCCGCAGAGTCCATGGCTGAAATGTAATCACGAACGGCGTTAGCCGCCAAGCGACTCGCTGGCGACGTTGATGTATTTGCGCCCGGCTTCGGCCGCCATGCTGACCGCCTGCCTCAACTCGAGCTCATTGCGCACGCGCACGAGCTTGACGAGCATGGGCAGGTTCATCCCGGCAATGACCTCGGCCCCGACATTCTTCATCACCGATATTGCGAGGTTCGAGGGCGTACCACCGAACATGTCGGTGAGGATCACGACGCCGTCGCCGGTGTTTGCCGCGCCGACCGCGGCAATAATGTCGTCGCGCCGTGCCTCCATGTCATCATCGGGCCCGATGCAGACCGTTTCGATCTGCTCTTGCGGACCGACGACATGCTCCAGAGCGGATTTGAATTCGACGGCGAGAGCGCCGTGCGTCACCAGAACGAGACCGATCATAGACTATTCCCCTGATAGGTCCGCCTGGACAAACAATAGCGGAACTTCACCCCTGTACGGGGGTGATTCAAGCGGTTTTTTTGCCGCGGACCGGGTCCGCTCCGAGCGCTCGCAGAGCCTCCCGGATCAGCAGCACCTGATGCCGGCTATCGACGATTCCGGCACGGGGCACGGGACAGCGAGGAAGCGTCACACCTTCGAGTTCGGTAACAAGCGCGTCCTCCTCGATGATGCGCTCAAGCGTATCGACCATGTCGACCACGAGATGGACCGGGGCCTTGCTGACGTAAGGCCGGCTGACGATACCCCGTCCCCGCAACTCCACCAGGCCCGCGATGGCCGGGGGTGCATACATGACGAGCCCATTTTTGGTCGCTTCGACATCGATCCTGTCGTCGGAAACCAGTTTGGCTTCGAGCCCCCGCGCTTCCCAGAAATCGATGAACTGGAGGGCGAGGATCGACTTGCCCGAACCACTGGGGCCCCTGAAGATGATGCCCTTCTTCCCCAGGACCAGCCCGGTTGCGTGGATATTCGTCCTCGGCATCGTCTATTTCCTCGGCTTTTGGATCCTGTCGTTCGGTGCCCTCGCGAGGGTGATCGTGAAGATTGCTCCTGACCTGTCCCGCCGGTTGGCAGCGGTGATGGTACCGCGATGAGCGTCAATGATCTGTTTCGAAATCGCCAGGCCCAGGCCCGAATGGTCGCCAAAATGCTCGCCATCAGGGCGATCGGTATAAAAGCGCTGGAAAATCCGGCTGATGTCGCCGCGGATACCCGGTCCCTCGTCGGTTACGGTCGTCACGATCTCCCGGTCGGTCGTGTGGATCGCGACAGAAACGGTCCCGCCCTCCGGCGAGAAACTGACCGCGTTGTCGATGAGATTGTTGATGACCTGTGCCAGGCGACTGTCGTGCCCCAGTGTCACCGCGGGGTTGCTTCCCTGCCGCTTTTCCAGAACGACGTTCACGTTGCGGCTGGCTGCGAGATCGCGCTGGATCGACACCATGGCGTCGACGAGCTTTTCGAAGTCCACCCGGTCGGCGCTTTCCCGCGCGAGCTCTGCATCGAGGCGGCTGGCGTTCGAAATGTCAGAGATCAGCCGGTCGAGCCGGCGCACATCGTGCTGGATGATGGCGTTGAGCCGTTCCCGGTCTTCCTCGCGCTTGGCGCGCGGGAGTGTCTCGACCGCCGACCGCAAGGAGGTCAACGGGTTCTTGAGCTCATGCGCGACATCGGCTGCAAAGCGCTCGATCGCTTCGATCCGGTTGTAAAGCGACGACGTCATGGAGCGAAGGGCGCGGCTGAGATGGCCGACCTCGTCGGTGCGGTAACTGAAGTCCGGGATTTCTTCGCGTGAGGTGATCGAGGTCTGCACCTTCTCGGCGGCTTCCGACAGCCGGCGGAGCGGGCCCGCTATGGTGCTCGCAAGGAGCAACGAGAGAATAATGGTCACCGCGGCCGCGACGAGGGCGATGCGCAGCACACCCCAACGCTCGCTGGCGACGATCGAGTCG
Source organism: Hyphomicrobiales bacterium (assembly GCA_044506585.1). Lineage (GTDB taxonomy): Bacteria > Pseudomonadota > Alphaproteobacteria > Rhizobiales > Devosiaceae > Devosia_A. The sequence continues at coordinate 6,263 of JBIQKK010000010.1, read as the reverse complement.
ATTTCGCCCGGCTGCGTCGAGAGCAGCAGCACGCCGACCGTGGCGCGCAGCCGCTGCACCGGCACCGCGACCGAGATGACGAGCTGGTTGTCGGCATCGACACGAACCACGTCGGCCGGTGCGCCATTGAGCGCTGCTGCGACCTCGGGGTAGCGCTTGCCCTCGCTCGCGCCGAATTCCTGGTAGGGCGGGAAATCGTCGCCGGGGACCCACCGGAGAACGGTCGTCCACCAGTCGCCGGCAGACTCTGCCTCCTTGCCCGACCGGATGACTTCACCGCGTGAATAGATCGAGGCGGAATCGAGGATCATGAACCCCGATTGGTCGTAGATGCGGGCGCGCGTGCGCGTGGGCGTGACGAGGTTGCGTAGCAGCGGGGCGACGCGTTCGGGATTGATCGGGAATTCCAGCGTCGGGTCGAAGTAGGAAAGCGGCGCACCTCCGCCGAGCTTGAGCTGCAGCAGCCGCTCGGGATCGACCTGGATCACGTCGCTATCGACCGTGGCGGACGCGGCAATCGCCGCCGCGATGATTTCGCCCTGCACGCGGAGCGACTGGATGCGGGCGTCGATCAGGCCGGCGCGCCACTGGTTGAGATAGACGATGCCCGTCACGAGCACGGCGAGCGCCACGAGGTTGAGCGTGACGATACGCCAGGTGAGGCTCGAGAAGACCGTCTGAGCCAGGATCCGCTGGATCGCGGACGCCACTCGATCGGCGGCTCGCCTCAGGCCGTCCCAGAACCGTGCCAGCGCGGCATTACCGTGCCGCGCCGGGGTGGCCTGCTTGCGCAGCCCTGGCAGTTCCTGTCCGGTGACGGCCATGAGAGATTATTGTTCCTTGAAGCGGTAACCGACGCCGTAGAGGGTTTCGATCATCTCGAACTCCTCGTCGACCGCCTTGAACTTCTTGCGCAGGCGCTTGATGTGGCTGTCGATCGTCCGGTC
>JBIQKK010000010.1:0-5216 GCA_044506585.1 Hyphomicrobiales bacterium | reverse complement strand
AGCAGCCGCTGGCTGAAGGGCTTCTTGATAAAGTCGTCGGCGCCCATCTTGAGGCCGAAAAGCTCGTCGATTTCCTCGTCCTTGCTGGTGAGGAAGATCACCGGCAGGTCCGATTTCTGCCGGAGCCGGCGGAGCAGCTCCATCCCGTCCATGCGCGGCATCTTGATGTCGAGAATGGCGAGATCGGGCCGGTCGGTGGTCAGGCCTTCGAGTCCGGAGGCACCATCGGTATAGGTGGAAACATTGTACCCCTCGGCTTCAAGCGTCAGCGACACGGAAGTGAGGATGTTGCGGTCATCGTCCACCAGGGCGATTTTAGGCATCCAAGTCCCTTTCTTTGGGTCAGTTGGCACTCGGCCGGGCCTGCCAAATGTGGCGGAACGAGATTGCCACAATTGCGCACAAAGTAAGGCGCCCAACCGCTATACACTAGACGGTCGCGCGTCGCCATTCCTTGGGCGGCCTCGCCATATTTCCTAGAACTTCCGTTCTACGACCGATTGCTCGCTGTCCCCATAACCCCTTCAGCGCCATACCGTTCACACGCTTCAATGGTGAGGATGTGCGGGCAAATGGCTCAAAGTGCGGAGCTGCTGCGTCGGCTTGAAGGTATTGCGACGATCCGCCGGGGCGGCAATCGGGCGCAAATGGTAACCGCCGCACTTGCGGCCGGCGAAGGGCAACTGAGCCACAGCGGAGCCCTTACCGTCACGACCGGCGCGCATACCGGGCGGTCTCCCAAGGACAAGTATATCGTCCGCGACCCCCTGACGGCCGCCCATGTCTGGTGGGACAATACCGCCGCACTGTCTCCGGATCAGTTCGATCGCCTGCTCGACGACATGATCGACTACGCCCGGGGCCGGTCGCTCTATCACGAACAATTGTCTGCCGGCGCCGACCCCGAGTTCCGTACGGCCGTTGAGGTCATCACGGAGACGGCCTGGCATGCACTCTTCATCCGAAACCTGCTGATCCGGGACCCGGGTGAGGGCGCGCCGCTGACGACCACGATCCTGCACCTGCCCGGCTTCGAGGCGGATCCGGCGCGGCATGGAACGCGAAGCAACACGGTCATTGCACTCGACATGAGCCGAAACATCGTTCTGATCGGCGGCACCGCCTATGCGGGCGAGATCAAGAAATCGGTCTTCTCGCTGCTCAACTTCCATGCGCCGCTCCGAGGCATCTTTCCCATGCACTGCTCGGCCAATATCGGCGCGGATGGCGACACCGCTCTCTTTTTTGGGCTGAGCGGTACGGGCAAGACCACGCTAAGCTCGGACCCGGCGCGGCCCCTGATCGGCGACGATGAGCACTTGTGGAGCAGTCGCGGCATCGCCAACATCGAGGGCGGCTGCTACGCCAAGACGGTGAAACTCAGCGCGACCGCCGAGCCGGAGATTTATGCGGCCACCCGGCAATTCGGGACCGTGCTCGAAAACGTCGTCCTCGATCCGGTGACGGGCGAGCCGGATTTCGACGACACTTCACTGACGGAAAATACACGAGCGGCCTATCCCCTTGATGCGTTGGGTCAGGTGGCGCCCGGGGGCGTCGGACCGGTGCCGCGCACAGTGGTGTTTCTCACGGCCGATGCATTCGGGGTGTTGCCACCGATCGCGCGGCTGGATGCCGAGCAGGCGGTCTATCATTTCCTGTCGGGGTACACCGCGAAGGTCGCGGGTACGGAACGTGGTGTCACCGAGCCGAGCGCGACATTCTCGGCCTGCTTCGGGGCGCCTTTCATGTCGCATCATCCGCAGGTTTATGGCGAGCTGTTCTCGCGCAAGCTTGCCGAGAGCGGTGCACGGGTCTGGCTGGTCAATACGGGCTGGATCGGCGGTGCGTATGGTGTCGGTAAACGCATCGACATTGCGGCCACGCGCAGGCTGATTGCGGCCACGGTCTCGGGCGAACTCGACGATGCCCCCATGCGGACCGACCCCAATTTCGGCTTCGAGGTCCCGCTGGCGGTGGAGGGGCTGCCGTCGCAGCTGCTCGATCCGCGGGCCAACTGGAGCGATCCGCACGCCTATGACGTGGCGGCCCGGAGCCTGGCGCAGATGTTCGAGGGCAATATGCGCCGGCTCGAGCAGCCCCGCGCCGCCGCGGCGGAGTAGCCAACAAAAAACCCGCCGCAGCGGGTGATCGGGGGACGGACTGGGACGCTACTCAGTTCGCCGCGTAGAACAGGTGCGAGCCGATGGCCGCGACGCGGTGGAACTTGTTGGACCAGCTGGGGGCCACCGAGGTGGTGTGGTAGTAGAGCGCCGAGTTCGGCACGACGCCGGGGCGCTCGCCTTCCTGGTACTCGCGGTAGGCGACCTCGGCCATCTTCGTGGCCCGGCGCCAGGCGCCCATTTCGGTGCCGTAGTCCGAACGCCCGTCGCAGGCGAAGGTGAACTGGCACTTGTAGCGGCCCTGGTCGGCATTCTGGAAAACCACGCCGCACAGCGTCGAAGGGAATTTCTTGCTCATGGCGCGGTTGATGATGACGTTCGCCACGGCCCACTGGCCCGCTTCGCTCTCGCCACGCGCCTCGTGATAGATCGCCTGGGTGAGGCAGAGCTGCTCTTCCTTGGAGAGCTTCACCTTCTTGACCGTCGGCACGAAGGACTTCTGCGCGTAGGTCTCCAGCAATGACGGATTGAGCGCCCGCTGCGAGGTCAGCGAATCGATGGCCTCGAGGGCGTGGTTGGTGCCACGGGTCCGATCGATGTAGCTCAGGAGTACATCCTGGGTGAGCTCGACCGGCGGGGGCTCGAACGCATCAAAAGACTTGAGCTGCTGCTGGCGCTGCACATAGGCCGCGAGCAGGTCGTTGGTCAGTTCCGGCTGGCTGGCCGAAAAGCTCGGGCGCAGTTTTGGCGGCGGCTGCATCCGCGCGGCGGCCATCTGCGGAGTGAGCTCGGCGGGGGTCACGTAGGCGACGTGGAGGTCGACGGCCTGGGCCGGTGCGGAAGCAGAAAAAACCACGAGCGCGGCAGCGCCCATGGTCATCAGCTTAAACAGCGCGCGAGGTAGCGCGTTCGCCCTCAATCCCCCGTCCTTCCCCCGGACCCGCCCCCTTGGCAGCCCCGGCTTGTGGCCGTTAGCGGAGGCACCCTAGACGAGCTTCTCCGCGGATGGAACCGAAATTTACCTGGTTTTAACCATACTCCTTAGGTTCCTAAGTTGAGGTTAATGGCTCGATCGCAGGCGCGAAAGCCCTGAGTTTGCTTGCATTTAGCGGTGGTGAGCGCGGCGTTGCCCGATCGCAACGTAGTTAATTCAAATTGCGCGCATCATCGTGCCGCACCAACCGGTCCGAAGGCGGCCGCGCGGACCTCGTGGAGGCTGCCCATGACGGCCTGGCAGAGAGCGTGAACTTCCGCCGACGGGGGGAGGAGGTCCGGCACCATGACCGTCTGGAGGCCCGCACCGTACGCGGCACGGACGCCCGCGTGGGAATCCTCGATGGCGAGGCAGTCGGAGGGCGCCATCGCGAGCCGCCGGGCGGCCAGGAGGTAGGGCTCGGGGTGCGGCTTGGGCTCGGTGACGTCGTCGCGCGTGATGACGGTCTCGAACATTTCGAGCAGCCCCGCGGTGCCCAGATGGCTGATGGCATGATGGGTGCGCGAGGAGGTCGCGACCGCCATCGGAATCCGGCGGGCCCGCAGCTCGGCGATGAACTCGGCCACGCCCGGCTTGACCGGCACCGAGTCGGCGAGGCGGCCCTTCATGATGCGGCGGCATTCGGCGTTGAACTGCGCATAGGGGAAGCTGACGCCGTAAGACTCGACCAGCAGCGCCTCTGTCGCCTCGTTGCTCATGCCGATCATGGCGAGGTGGAGCTCGTCGGTCATGGTGAAGCCGAGCGTGCGGCTCACATCCCAGACGATATCCTTGAACACCAGCTCGGTATCGAGGAGCGTGCCGTCCATATCGAAAACGACGGCGGAGAACGGCTTGAGGACCATGGCCGGCATGTAGGGCGATTTGGCCCACCGCGCCAGCCCGCTCACTCTCCGATCAGCGTGATGGGCACCTCGAAGCTGGTTTCCTCTTCGCCGGACAGATCGTGCACCGTAAAGCGCAGCGTGTAGTCGCCGGGCTCGAACGCGCTGAGCGTTGCCGAAAAGCTCAGATGCATCTCGAGCGGGCGGACGGTGAACCGCTCCGCGGTGCTCCAGAAGCCGATCTGGTTGGCGCGCACGGCGCCCGTCGCGTCGAGCAGCGCCAGATCGGCGCTGAGCTCGCGCAGATAGCCGCCATTGGCGGGCAGCGTCATGCCGTAGCCGAGGAGCTCGGCATAGACCGTGACGGGTTCGTCCGGCTTGAAGGCCTTGCCGACCCGCCGCTGGTATTGCCCGAGGCCGGCCGGCGTGCCTTCGACCAGCGTGACGTTGCGAACGGTGAGGGGCAACTCGTCCCAGACGGCGACCAGGGCCTCGCGCACCGCATCATAGGCGGCAAGGCTCGTGACGGCGAAGGCGGGCAGGGGCGCGGCCAGCAGGGCGCCGGCCAGTGCGGCGCCGATGAGGTGCTTCAACTCAACTCCTCCACTCTCACGCCGCACCGCCATAAGAGCAGCGGATCGTGCCCAGAACAAGACGGCTCATTGTCCGAGGAGCCGCAGGGTGCGCGGGTCCTCTATGCCGCCATAATATTTGCCGAGCGCACCGGCGAAGGCGGAGGGGCCCGGCGCGGCGCGGGCGAAGAGCGTCATCGACGAGCGGAACTTGAGATCGTCGGGCGACCCGAAGATCTCGTGCGCGGTGCGGCCCTCGACCGCGAGGACGAGCGTCGTGCACTCGATGAGGCGCGGACCGAGCACGGGGTGCGCGAGATAGGCGGACGCGGCATCGACCCCGCTCAGGGCGAAACGCCGCGCCATGGGGCTCGAGCCGAGGCCTTCGAGCTGGGGGAAGATGAACCACATCCAGTGGCTGGTCTTTTTGCCTGCGGCGAGCTCGGTGACGACCGCGTCGTAGACGGGCGCCTGCGCCTCAAGGAAATGGTCGAACATCGCTGCCTCCCTGGTAGGGCCGAACGCCGGCGGCTGCCTCCGGCTCCGCTTTCGTGCGGATGGTGGAGGCTCCTAACGCTCGTTTAAGCATTGCCCATGCTCGCCATAGGCCCGACTCGGCGGCGCTGACAGAGTGCCCCGCCATGGGGCAGATGAAGACCATCATAGTCCTGGTGCTGATCCTTGCCGGCGTGCCGCTGGCCGC
>JBIQKK010000093.1:0-9000 GCA_044506585.1 Hyphomicrobiales bacterium | reverse complement strand
CGCGAAAAACTGTCGTGGCAAATGATCCTGCGCATAGGATCGAAGCGGCTCAGAGCCGGGTCCGCCAAACGCATCAAGCGCAGGGTCTCCAACGAGTCGGTCATGTCATTTCCTTATTGCGCGGCATCGTCTATCGGCACCGCAGGTGAGCCACCGCGTCCCAGTCGATCTCAAGGCCGAGCCCCGGTCCCCGTGGCACCGACACTTTGCCATCGTGCTGGCGAAGGCATGCGGGTCGCAGGTCGGCGATCTGCACCTTGAACGGACTTTCGTCCCCCTCGCATTCCATTACCCGGAAGTTCGGCATCGCTGCCGACAGGTGCACACTGGCGGTCTCGCAGACGATGCCCGACATCCCGATGTGCGGCGCATAGGCGACGTCAAAGGCATCGGCGAGGAGGGCCATGCGCTGGGTTTCGGTGATGCCGCCCGCGCGCGCGACATCGGGCTGGAGTACGGACAAGGTCCGGTTGGCGACAAGGCGGCGCGCCTGATCGACGGAATAATTGCTCTCGCCGGCGGCAAGTGGAACGTCGCTCCTCCGGCGCAGCGCCTCATAGCCCAGTTCGTCTTCGGGGCGCAGCGGTTCCTCGAACCAGGAATAGCCGTTCTCCGCGAGAGCCCGGCTGACTTCGGTCGCCTCGTCCAGGTCGTAGGCCCAGTTGGCGTCGACACACAGCCCAACAGAGTCGCCGGCCCGTTTGCGCATGCGTTCGATCCGACGGCAGGACGCCTGGACCGGGTGGGCCAGCTTGATCTTTATCTTCGTGAAGCCCTTTGCGAGAAGGCGATCCAGCTCCGCGTCCGCCTCGCTGTCGCCAACCCAATTGACCGCCGCGGCATAGACCTCGATCTCCGACCTGTTCATGCCGCCCAGCATCTGGGCGATCGGCAGACCGGCCTGTTTGCCCATGATGTCCCATAAGGCAATGTCGATTCCGGCAATGGCTTCGATCAGCATTCCACCCGATCGCCCGGAGAGTGCCCGTCGCATGACCTGCCAATGGGCGGCGATGGTGGAGACCGGCTGGCCGACGAGCCGCGGCTTCAAGAGATCCTCGATCACGCGCGCGTATGCGAGGGGTGCAAAGCGAGCCAGGGTCTCGCCAATGCCGGTGACACCTGCATCGGTTCTTACTTCCACCAGCACCATGGAAACCTGGTTGTAGGTGCCCCACGATGTCGTTGTGGGGCGCGTCATGGTCTGCGTGAGGGGATGTGCGATCACATCGGCGATGATGGCGTCACTCATGCGGCCATCTCGCGAACGGCGTCCCAGTTCATTTCGATGCCGAGCCCCGGGCCCTGCGGGACGGGCGCGGTTCCCTCTTCGAGCCGCTTGTTGGCCGGCGCGATATTGGCGAGGTCATCGCGGAACCGGTTGGCCGCAAAAGCGCACTCCATGGTGCGCGTGTTGCGCATGGCGGCCGCGAGATGCAGGCTCGCTACCTCGCAGACGATGCCCGACATCCCCACATGCGGTGCATACCCGACGTCGTAGATGGCGGCCATTTCGGCCATCCGACGCGTTTCCGTAATACCGCCAGAGCGGGTGACGTTCGGCTGGAGGACGGACAGCGTCCGATCTGCAACCAGGGGCAGGGCCTGATCCACCGTGTAGTTGCTTTCCCCTGCGGCCAGCGGCACCGAGCATCGCTCGCGTAGACGGCGATAACCATCCTCGTCCTCGGGGCGGACGGGCTCTTCGAACCAGGAGTAGTTGTTCGCGCTCAGGGCCGCCGCGACGGTCTCGGCCTCGTCGAGTGTAAACGCCCAATTGGCGTCTGCGGTCAGTCTGATGCCGTCGCCAGCACGTTCTCGCAAGCGCGCGATGCGCCGACACGCCGCGGCCGGCGGGCCACCGATCTTGACCTTGATCTCCTTGAGGCCGAGCCCAAGCATGTGATCGAGGTCACCGTCTGCTTCGTCGTCGCTTCCCCAACGAATCGACGCCCCATAGACGGGCACGTGCGTTCGCCCCACGCCGCCAAGCAGCTTCCAGATGGGCAGTCCCGCGGCCTTGCCGAGGATGTCCCACAGCGCGATGTCCACGGCAGAGATGGCTTCGATCAATATGCCGCCGGCGCGGCCGGACAAGGTCCGGCGCATCTCCTTCCACCGCGCGGCGATGGCAGTTGCATCCGCCCCAATCAACCGTGGCATCGCCGTTCGAAGGACTTCGGCGTAAGCCTCGGGCCCGAAACGCGCCAAGCTTTCACCGACACCGCGAAGACCCGACCGCGTCTCCACCTCCACCACCAGGATGGAGGCGGTTTCGTTGGTTCCCCAGGACGTCCTCGTCGGCTGGGGCAGGCGCTGGACCAACGGGAAAAACCTAATCTCTGCAATGCGGTGGTCGTGTTCCGACGCCATCCAGCTTCTCCGCTGTTCGTTCCAGGCATTCCTAGGCAAGATCGGCCAACTAGACAACTAAAAAACATAGTTGCTATGTTGGTAGGCGTTAGCTAGCATTGGTGGTCAAGGGAGACACGAGCCATGCAAGACGAAGCTGGTGATCGATCGCTGTTCGATGCGGTGCCGCCGGCGGCCCGCCTTGCGGATGCGGTCACCCAGTCCATCGCGGGGGCGCTTCTGGATGGCCGGATCGCGCCGGGCGAGGCCCTGCCCTCAGAGGGAGAAATCGCGAAGAGCTTCGGCGTCTCCAAGCCCATCGCCCGCGAGGCACTGCGTCAGCTCGCCGGCGTCGGTCTCATTCACACGCGCCAGGGCAAGGTTGCTCGTGCAAAGGCGCTCAATGGAGAGCCGCTGGAACGCTTCTATGGGTTTGCCGTCCGCTCCAGCCTGAAGCGCCTGCAGGAGGCCAACGAGATGCGGCGCCTCGTTGAGACAGGCATCGCGCAGCTGGCTGCTCAACGGCGCGCGCAAGACGGGCTGCGGCAAATGCAGGCCGCGGCCGAGAAGATGCGCGCGACCATGATGCAACCCGAGCGCTTCACCGAATGCGACATCGCGTTCCACCTTGGGATGGCCAGGACGACAGGCAATTCCATGGTCGTGGTGCAAATGGAGGGCCTGGGATCGATCCAGCGCGAGGTGTCGGAGCTCTTCACGCGCCGGTCGCGCCGATCCGCGCAGGATTGGGAGCAAACGATTGCCCGGCACGAGGCGCTACTGGCGGCCATCGAGGCTGGGGACGAAGCGGCGGCCGCCGAGCGAATCCGCGAACACTACGCTGCGGCCGACATTGCTACGCTCGAAGTCGCAGACGATCTGAAAGACGCCCATGAGTACCGCTGACCTCGCCGGTCGCCGGGCGCTGGTCACCGGTGGCGACAGTGATATCGGCCGGGCCATCGCGGTCGGGCTGGCGGCTCGCGGTGCGGAAGTCATTGTGCATCATCATGGCCAGGCAGATGCCGCGGCGGAAACGGCCAGGCTTATCGCGGGTACAGGCGCGACCGGCCATGTCGTGAGTGGGGACTTCGCTGCACCAGGCGCGGCAAGCGATGTCGTCGCCGAGGCACAAACGCGTTGGGGCGCCATCGACATCCTGATCGCCAATGCGGCCATCGAGCGGCGCGGGCCATGGCTCGAGCTCGATGAGTCGACGATGACCGAGCACTTCCAGGTCAACTTCGTCGCGTCGATCGGTTTGATGCAGGCGACCATTCCCGGAATGCGAGAGCGCGGCTGGGGGAGGATCGTCTGCCTCGGCAGCATAATGGCGCGCCGCCCCCGCGCTGAGACTGTTGCCTATGCCGCGCTCAAATCCGCCCAGCTGACCGCGGTCCGGGCGATCGGCCGCGAGGTCGCTCGCAGCGGTGTGACGGTCAATGTCGTGTCGCCGGGCGCCATCGAAACCTCTCGCAACGCGGCGCGCTATGCCGACCCGTCATTCCGGGCGTCAGTCATTGCGAAAATACCGGCCGGTCGTCCCGGCACACCGGACGATGTCGTCCCACCGGTGCTGATGCTGTGCTCGGAAGAAGCCTCTTACATCACAGGCGCCGACATCATCGTGGACGGAGGATGGAGTATCGGCGACGCGCCCGCCTGAGCGCTCGCCGCACCAACAATTCAGGCCGCATCACAAGGGAGTGAGAGATGAAGTTCAATACAAGGGTATCCGCGCTGGTTCTGGCGCTACTGGCGGGCACGCCGGTTGCCGCTGAAGACCTGCGATTCACGCTGTGGACCGGCAATGAAGCGCATCTGAAGATGTTCAATGCCATCGCCGATGACTTCAAGCAGACTCATCCGGACGTCAACGTCATCTTCGAGACCATCCCGGCGGCCGACTATGTCCAGAAGCTGACCTTCCAGCTGGCGGGCGACAACGCGCCCGACCTGGGGTGGCTGGGCGAGGAACCGGCGCCGACCTTCGTTGATGCCAACGTGCTCGAGGACATTGGTCCGGCGCTGCGCGCCAACGCCGACTACAATTTCGACGACTTTTCTTCGCAAGCCATGGGGCTGTGGGTCGATGGGGAAGCCGTCTACGGCATCCCGTTCTCAACCTCGCCCTTCATGATCTACTACAACAAGACCATGTTCGACGCGGCAGGCGCCGAGGACCCCCTCACCCTGTCGAAAAAGGGCGAGTGGACGTGGGAGAAGCTCCGCGAAGTGGCCAAACAGGTCTCTGAGGCCAACGGCAAATGGGGCTTCGAGCTGAAGGACGGCGAGGGCTACGACTCGCGCATCATGCATGCGCTGATGCCACCGATCCGTGCTTATGGCGGATATGCGTGGCAGGATGGAGAATGCGGCTTCGACGAGCCCGAAGCCATCGCCGCGGTGACCCTGCTTCACGACATGATCTTCAAGGACAAGACCATCGTGCCGCCCGGCGAGACCGGAGACTTCTTCGCCGGAGACTCCGCCATGACGATCAACCAGATCTCCCGCGCGTCACGACTGACAGAGGCAGGCTTCGAGTGGGGCATCGCGCCGCTGCCCGCAGGCCCTGCCGGCGAAGCACCGGTGGTCGGCCAGGCCGGCGTCGTCGTGTTCGCTCAGGGCGACCAGAAGGAACTCGCCACGGAGTTCGTGGCGCACATGACCAACGCCAAGAACGTCGAGACCATGGCCCAGTACTTCCCTCCAGCGCGGCAATCGGTCCTTGATGGCACCGTGTTCACGGACGCCAATCCCGCCATTCCGGCCGAGCAGATGGCGAACGTGAAGGCAGCGATCAACAACGGCAAAGTGCTTCCTTCGCACGAGCGGATGCCGCAGATCCTGGCCGCCATCAAGCCGCGCTCGGACGCGCTGATGCGGGCGGATGCGGACGTCACCAAGGCGTTGCAGGACCTGTGTGCTGCAATCCAGCCCGAGCTCTAGGACGGGAAGACACGGGTGGCACAGGCCGATACCTCACCCGCAGCCAGGGCGCGCCAGACCGGTGCGCCCTTCCTGTCCCTGCGGCGGCGCGAAGCGCTCACAGCCTGGCTGTTCATCAGCCCCACGGCGGCCGGGTTCCTGGTCTTCTTCGTGGGTCCGCTCCTCGCCGTAGTCTATTACGCCACCACCGAATGGAACCTTCTCTCCCGGCGGTCCACCTTCGTCGGTCTCGAGAACTTCGCCGACGCACTTGTGCGCAATCCCGATTTCTGGCCCGTCATGGGCAATTCCGCGGTCTTCGCGATCGGCCTCGTTCCCATGAACATGGCGCTGGCCCTCGCACTGGCCGTCGCGCTCTCACGCCCCAGGCGCGGCGTGATCTTTTTTCGCACGGTGTTCTTTGCACCGGTGATTACGTCCGCGGTCGCCTGGGCGATCGTCTGGAAGTTCCTGCTCCAGGGCGAGGCCGGTGGGGTCAACATGCTGCTCGCCAGCATTGGAATCGACGGACCCAACTGGTTGCGTGAGCCCAACTGGGCAATGGTCTCGGTGATCGTTACCCGCGTCATCAAGATGGTCGGACTGAACATGATTCTATACCTCGCGGCGCTGCAGGCCATCCCCCGCGACTATGAGGAGGCAGCACGCCTGGATGGTGCGTCGAGCTGGCAGATCTTCCGCCTCATCACGTTCCCGCTCCTGGCTCCCACGACGCTGGTGATCATGGTGCTCACCACGATCGGCTCGTTCAAGGTGTTCGACCACATCTACCTGATGACCGGAGGCGGGCCGGAGAATGGGACGCTGGTCCTCGCCTTCTACATCTACCAGCAGGCCTTCGAGTTCTTCGAGGTCGGCTACGCATCGGCGCTGGCCATCATCCTGTTCGCCATCGTCCTGGCCCTGACCCTCGTGCAAGTGTTCTTGCGACAGAAGGGGGCAGCATGACTTCCGTCAGCCTGCAGCGGCTCAAGCAAGTCCTCTGGTTCGTTTCGCTGGCCGTCGTCTCGGTCCCGTTCGTCTTCCCCTTCCTCTGGATGGTGACGTCGGGATTCAAGTCCGCCTCGGAGATTTTCGGCCAGCCCAGCCTCGTTCCCAACGTCTGGCAGTGGCGGAACTTCATCGAGGTGTTCGAGTATCAGCCCTTCGCACGACAGTACTTCAACTCGCTCTACATCGCGGCAACCGTGACCGCGTTGACGCTGCTGATTTCGTCCCTGGCCGGCTACGCGCTGGCACGATTGAAATTCGCCGGATCGGGCCTGGTCATGCTGGGTCTGGTGTCGGCCCTGATGGTGCCCGAAGAAGTGACCATCATTCCCAACTTCTTCCTCGTGGGCTGGATGGGGCTGACCGACACGCATGTGCCGCTCATCCTGTTGCCGGTGTTCGGGCCGCACGGCGTCATGGCCACATTCCTGATGCGACAATTCTTTCTCGCCCTTCCCAAGGAATTGGAAGAAGCCGGCCGCATTGATGGCCTGACCACCGTGGGAATATGGTGGCGGATCGCCTTGCCGATGTCGCGCCCGGCCCTCGCGGCCGTTGCGATCATCACGTTCCTCCATTCATGGAACCTGTTTCTCGAGCCGCTGGTCTTCATCAGCTCACTCGACATGTTCACCCTGCCGCTGGCACTCAGCAACTTCACCGATCCCTACGGGGCACCGCTCTGGCATCTCCAGCTCGCGGCCACGAGCCTCGCAGTTCTGCCGATCCTGGGCGTCTATCTCATCGCCCAACGCCAGATCGTTGAAAGCTTCGCCATGTCCGGCGTGAAGGGATGATGTTTCGGGCGAAGAGAGGCGCCGGCGGCTATCTGGGCCGGACCGTGATGTTTATCGAGGTCTGGTTCGTTTCGTATCGCTTGCCATCGTAGCTGTAGGTCATGACGGCTGTGAGCTTGTACTTGCCGGGATTACCGGTTCTCAGCCCGGTTGTGGGGCGGACCTTGCCGTCGGCGCCTTTGAGCATCTTGAACGGGAAACAATACGGGCCGTCCTTGTTCCAGAAGAAGCACAACTGGCGGATTGCAACGCTCTCTCCGGGCGTTCGGATGTCGAGGGACGCTTCGTAAGGCACGCCGGCCTGCAACTGGCTACGGTTTGGCACTTTGAGGTTCGAGATGATCAAGTGCGATCCGGCCTCGGCCCAGGCGTGCGTTGCAGGCGCCAGGACGGCGAGAGCGGCAAGTGCGGCAATGGCGACAAAGGATTTCATTGCGGTATCTCCCAAACGACGGCCCGAAATCGGCCGGACATAGTTCATGCACTCAAGTTGCGGGTGGCAGCGAAGGCGCGTGTCCCCATTGCCAGTACGGCAGCCCACTCATCGTGGATCGGGGTAGACGATATGCACAACTTGGCCGTCATAGCCGGGCAGGAATTTGTACTCTCCCTGCCGAACGCAAATGAATTTCGGCTCGGGCAGCCGGTGAGTAACGCAGATGATGGAAACCTCATCCAATGAGGCGTCACGCACGTTGACTACGTAATAGCGGTCTTCCCACCGGTTGCGGATCGGATCCTCTACATTGTTGAAGATGACCGTTTCGTCGTCGGTCCCGAGGATGAAGACCATTTCGAGCCCGCCTGCAGCCTCAACGGCTACATCGAACGGAGTACTCGGAGGAACTTCCGGCAAGTCGAGCTTCAGGAGGACCGCCTGCCGGTTTCCCGGAACAAAATCCGGTTCGTTCCAGGGGGAGCAGAGGGACGCCACCTGTTTGGCGCGTCGCGTGGCGACCGCGCAGACCTGCCCGATGTTTTGGAGTTGCAGGTCGTTGACGTTGACGACGTACCACCGGTCCTGAAACCGATTCGTTATCGCTTCGTGATGGTTGTAGACCTGCTTTGCCGTCGCCTCGCTGTCGCCGGCCTTCAATGACACCTGAACCGAGTAACCGGCCGGCGCTTCCACGGCGACGTCAAATGCAGCAGCCGCCGGTGTAGCCAAGAGGGCCAGGGTCGCGCCGACAATGAACTTCATGGTTGCTTCTCCCAAGGGCAGCGCACTTACGAAGGACCGACGACGAGCCTGGGCCGATTCAATATTGCTGCCACCCGATTCTGCCGAAGGGCCTCGCGCCAGGGTTCGAACTGGTCGTAGAAGTCATCCAGCTCGATGCCAAAGGCCGCCCGGAACGCGCGCGCCTGCGAGCGCCCTTTGGCAACTTCCGTCGCCGCGGTCCGCAACGCCATCAATCCACCCGGTGCTTCGGAAACGAGCCAGTCGATTGCAAGGAATCCGACGTGGCCAGCCCAGGCGGGCGAGCCGGTGGCGCCGAAGGCCCTGAGGGGATGGTCGGTCTCGTCTCCCATCGCCCCCCGCGCCATGAAGGAGACCACATCGGGCCACTGGACCAGGCCAACCTCGGCCATCGCGCGATAGGCGATATATTCGGCCAGACCCTCGTTCATCCAGTCGCCGAGCTCCTGCTTATGGAGCGAGATTCCACCAAGACTGGCCTGCCATACATGTGTGTATTCGTGGGCCGCCGCTTTCATGTTGTCGGTGGCTGTCGTCCAGCCTCGTCCGTGGGTAGCCTGGGACCATTCGGGATGGGCGACGTCGAAGAACGGACGGGCCAGCGGGTACCCCCTGGCGAACGCCGTGGCGACGCCGCCGCCGCCTTCGGGCGAGTCGTTGCCGCGCCCCGTCGCCACAACCTTGACCGTAAGCGTATTCCGCACCTTG
>JBIQKK010000092.1:0-9302 GCA_044506585.1 Hyphomicrobiales bacterium | reverse complement strand
ATTACCCCCGCCCCAAACCATGTGGCGCATCTTTTCTACGCCGGTGCGATTTGCGAGCCGTTTCAATGGGCTGCGGGCGGCGACCAGGATGACCGGAGCCGCTCGGCCCAGGCGGACGCGCCGCTAAACGAGACGGCTCTGCTCCATGGCGGCCGAGATGAAGCTGGCAAACAGGGGATGGGGCTCGAACGGCTTCGATTTCAGCTCGGGGTGGAACTGCACGCCGATGAACCAGGGGTGGTCGGTGCGCTCGACGATTTCGGGGAGCGTGCCGTCGGGCGAGACACCCGAGAACAACAGGCCGTTCTTTTCGAGCACCTTGCGGTATTCCATGTTCACTTCGTAGCGGTGCCGGTGGCGTTCGCTGATCCGCGTCGTCCCATAGATGTCGGCCACGCGCGAGCCGCGCGTCAGCTGCGCGGGATAGGCCCCCAGGCGCATGGTGCCGCCCAGATCGCCCTCGGAGCTGCGCGTTTCCTTCTCGTTGCCTTTGGTCCACTCGGTCATCAGGCCCACGATCGGTTCCTTGGTGGGGCCGAACTCGGTGGAGTTGGCGTTCTTGATGCCGGCGGTGTTCCTGGCCGCCTCGATGCAGGCCATCTGCATGCCGAAGCAGATGCCGAAATAGGGCACGTCCTTGAGCCGGGCGAAGCGTGCCGCGGCGATCTTGCCGGCCGAACCGCGCTCACCGAAGCCGCCGGGGACGAGGATGCCGTGGATATGCTCGAGATAGGGCGCGGGATCCTCGCGCTCGAAGATCTCGCTGTCGATCCAGTTGAGGTTGACCTTGACCTTGTTGGCGATCCCGCCATGGACCAGCGCTTCGCTCAGCGATTTGTACGCATCCTTGAGGCCGGTATACTTGCCGACAATGGCGATATTGACCTCGCCCTCGGGGTTGTGGAGGCGGGACGACACCTCCTCCCACGCCGTGAGGTCCGGCTCGGGCGCATCGGAAATGCCGAACGCGGCCAGGACTTCGCGGTCGAGCCCTTCCTTGTGATAGGCGAGCGGCACGTCGTAGATCGAGGCGACGTCGAGCCCCTGGATCACGGCCGTTTCGCGCACATTGCAAAAGAGCGCGAGTTTGCGCCGTTCGCCCGGGGGGATCGGCCGGTCGCAGCGAACGAGCAGGATATCGGGCATGATGCCGATCGAACGGAGCTCGGCCACCGAGTGCTGGGTCGGTTTGGTCTTGAGCTCGCCCGCCGACGGGATGTAGGGCATCAAAGTCAGGTGGACGTAAACGGCCTGTCCGCGCGGCAGATCGTTCCCAAGCTGCCGGATCGCCTCGAAGAACGGCAGACCCTCGATATCGCCGACCGTGCCCCCGATCTCGACCAGGACGAAGTCGAAATCCTCGTTGCCCTCCAGCACGAACTCCTTGATGGCATCCGTTACGTGCGGGATGACCTGCACGGTGGCGCCGAGAAACTCGCCCCGCCGCTCCTTGGCAATCAGGTCGGAATAGATGCGTCCGGTCGTAATGTTGTCGCGCTTGTTGGCGTGCCGGCCGGTGAACCGCTCGTAGTGGCCGAGATCGAGGTCGGTCTCCGCGCCGTCATCGGTCACGAACACTTCCCCGTGCTGGGTCGGCGACATCGTGCCCGGATCGACATTGAGGTAGGGGTCGAGTTTCCGCAGCCGGACCTTGTAGCCACGCGCTTGCAAGACGGAGCCGAGCGCCGCCGACGCGAGACCTTTGCCCAAAGAGGAAACCACGCCACCGGTGATGAAAACGTACCGAGCCATGGGCCTTGACCTTATGGGGGCGAAACAATGATTCGGAAGGCCCGCCAGGCCGCGCCCACAGCCTGGCGATCCACAATCTCAATGCGCAGCTCAGCGACCGGAGGTCCCGACGTCGCCGAGCACTTTCGTCTGCCAAAAACGAAGGAGGGGATGTTTCCATCCCCTCCCCAAGGTTCGTATGTGAGGCACCTTTACTGTGCCGGAGCGCTGCTGGAAGCGCTCTCCTCAACCGGCGCGCTACTCGCGGCCGGCTCGGTCGGAAGGGCCAGGCCCGGGTCGGTGGAGGCCGCGCCCGCGTCCATCGCTGGAGCGCTCGGGGCCACGTCGGTTGTTGTGGTGCTGGGCGCTGCGCTGGGCGCGCTGGCCTCGCTGGGCAGGGGCAGCGCATCGGCGCCGCCGGCGGCGCGGCTCAGGGCATCCAGAAGAGTGGTGGGGTCGTCGGCGCCAGGCGCGGAAACAGAATCCAGAATGTCGGTGGTTGAGCGGTTGAGCTCGGCCATAATCGTCAGGCCGATGGCCGTCGCAAAGAACAACGCGGCGAGCACCGCGGTCGTCCGGGTCAGCAGGTTCGCCTGACCGCGAACCGAGATCAGTCCGTTCGAAGTCGCGCTGCCCATGCCGAGCCCGCCGCCCTCGGAGCGCTGGATCAGGATCACAGCGATCAGCGCGAGAACGATCAGCAGATACGCAACGAGGAGGACGTTTTCCATTACGGGGCGGTCTTTCGGCAGTTACGAGTTGCGCGCGGGCGCGCCGCAGGTCGGGGCGCGTCATACACGCGGTCTTGGCGAATTGCCAGCCGCTTGCGCCAATAGTTTGACCCCGGCGTGCTCTTACACCGCCGAGATAATGGCGAAGAAGTCGTCCGCAAGCAGGCTGGCGCCCCCAACGAGGCCGCCATTGACGTTGGCGATTGCCAAAATCTCGCGTGCGTTGGCAGGTTTGAGCGATCCTCCATAGAGCAACCGAATGGAGCCTCCCCGCCCGCCAAACCGCTCAATCAATTGATCCCGCAGGCTTTTATGCATCTGCGCGATATCCTGGGCGGTGGGCGTCAGTCCCGTTCCGATCGCCCAAACCGGTTCGTAGGCGACGACGACATCCAGGGTTGCCGCCTCATCGGGCACCGACGCGGCAAGTTGCCGGGACACGACGGCAGCCGCCTCCCCGGCCTCGCGCTCAGCCCGCGTTTCGCCCACGCAGATGATCGGCGTCAGTCCTGCCGCGAGCGCCGCCCCGGCCTTGCGCCGCACGAGTTCGTCGCTCTCCCCGTGATCGGCGCGACGCTCCGAGTGCCCCACGATCACCAGCTGGGCGCCAGCGTCCGCAAGCATCTGTGCGCTCAGATCGCCCGTATGCGCCCCCGCGACGGCCGGATGACAGTCCTGGCCGCCCACAACGATGCCGGCGGCCGAGGCAGCACCGGCCATCTGCGCGATCAACGTCGCCGGAGGGCACAGAGCCACCGTGCAGTTCGGCCGGGTTTTCGCCAGCAGCCCGGCCAGCTTTTCGACCTCGCCCAAGGCGGCCCGGAGGCCGTTCATTTTCCAGTTGCCGGCGATCAGGGGCGTAATGTGTTGAGCCACTTGCGCGAAATCCTTGCTCTTGCGCGGGAAGGGAGTTTGCCATAACCCCTCTCAACCGAAACGTCACCGGCCGGAACGCCTGAATATGCTGCACTTTATGCGCCGCTTCGCCAACTCCTGGGGCGGCAAAATCCTGGGCGCGGCCCTGGTCGTCGCAATGGCCGCCTTCGGCGTGCCCTCCATCCTCGCGACGCTCGACGCCAATTCGATCACCCGCGTGGGCGACGAAGACATCACCGCGCTCGATTTTCAGCGGCTTTACAACCAGAACCTCAACGCCTTCGTGCAGCAGACCGGCCAGATGCCGACCAACGAACAGGCGCTGCAGATGGGCATTCCCACGCAGGTGCTGAGCCAGCTGACCACGCGCGCGGCCGTCAACCAGTTCGCCATCCGCAACGGCATCGGCGTGTCCGACACCAAGCTGGCCGAACTCGTGCGTTCCGACCCGACCTTCTTCGGTGTGCTCGGAACCTTCGATCGCTCGGTCTACGATCAAGCCCTGCGCCAGGAGGGGCTGACCAGCGAGCAGTATTTCGAAACCCAGCGCAAAGCCGCGCGGCGCCAGCAGATCGCGATCGGACTGTTTGCCGGCAGCGCGACCCCCAGGACCAGCGCCGACCTCCTCAATCGCTATCGCAACGACCTGCGCACGATCGATTATTTCACGCTGAATTCGGCCAGCCTTCCCTCGATCCCGACGCCGACCGATGCCGACCTCGCGGCCTACCTCACCGAGCATCAAGCCGAGTTCCGGACCAAGGAAACCCGGACCGCGGATGTCCTCCTGCTCAGCCTCGAGACCCTGGGCGCCCTTGCGGAGTACCAGCCGACCGAGGAGGAACTTCGCGCCGAGTATGAGCGCGTGAAGGACACGCTGGGCCAGGCCGAAAAACGCACGATCAAGCAGGTCTTCCTGCCCGATGCCGCCGCCGAGAAGGTCTTTGCGGACCAGCAGGCCGCGGGCGCAAGCTTCGATGAAGCGCTCGCCGCCTCGGGCCTGACGGCCATCGACATCGGAACGCTCGCGAGGAACGAAGTGACGGACCCCGCGCTCGCGGATGCTGCCTTCGGCCTCGCCGAGGCCGGCGATTTCACGATCATCGCCGGCATCGGCAGCAAGCGCGTTGTCGCCGTGACCAACATCGAGGGGGGCGGCGAGGTCCCGTTCGAGGAGGCACGCGAGGATCTCGCCAAGCGCCTCTCGGCCGACAAGGCGCGCGCCGACTATGCCGAAATCCAGGATCAGATCGAGGAGCTGCGCGCGGCGTTCCAGCCGCTCAAGCAGATCGCCGAGCGCTTCAAGCTGCCCGTGGCAACGGTGGATGTCACCGCCGGGGGCGCCGAACTGTCGGCGGTCGCCGGCCTTGCCGAAGCCGACCGTGCCAGGGCCGCCGAGGCGATCTTCGCAGGCGAAGTCGGCAAGCTGTCGCCCACGGTCGCCTACGGAGCGACGAACAACCTCTGGTTCGAACTCGGCAAGATCGAACCGGCGCGCGACCAGACGCTGGACGAGGTTCGCGATGCCGTGAGCACGGCCTGGACCGACGCCAGGGTGGAAGAGATGCTCAAGGCCGAGGTCGACGCGATCATCAAGGATATCGACGGGGGCAAGAGCCTGGCCGATGTCGCGGCCGAGCGCGGCCAGTTCGCCATCGCCAGCGCACCCTTCACGCGCGACGGCGATGGCAGCCCGATCATCAATCAGGCGGTCGCAACGAACGTCTTTTCCGCCGGGCCGGACAGCCACGGCTGGGCAGTCAACGGCGACGGCGAGTACCTCGTCTACCAGGTCACCGGCGTGACGCAGCCGACCGAGCCCCCCAGCAAGGAAATCACCGACTTCCTCGAGGGTGCCAACCGCGATGCCCTCTATGCCGATTTCATCGCCGGGCTGACCGACGAATACTGGCCGCCTAGTGCTCGCGCTGCGGCTTACCAGCGTATGCTCTCGCTCCTGACAACGACGGCGCCGTGATGCGATGGCGGATCAAAACTTCGATCGCTTCGCCAAGGGCTATGACGCTGGGCGTGCCCAGATCGTCTTTCAGCGCGTCGTCGCCGACCTCGAAACGCCGGTTGGCGCCTATCTGAAGCTGTCCGAGGGGCGCCAGAACACGTTCCTGCTCGAAAGCGTGCAGGACGGCGCCACCAAGGGCCGCTATTCGATGATCGGGTTCGACCCCGACATCATCCTCAAGGTCGAATCCGGCAAGGCCAGCATCAACCGCAACGTCGCGGCCGGCGATGACTACACCGCCGTCGGCGATCCGCCCCTCGAGGTGCTGCGCGGTCTCGTGGCGGAAAGCCAGGCCGACATTCCCGAGGGGCTGCCTTCGACCGCCGCGGGGATCTATGGCTATCTCGGCTACGAAATGGTGCGCCTCATGGAGCGCCTCCCCGACCGCCACGGCCCGGGCCTGGGTCTCCCCGATGCGCTGTTGATGCGCCCGACCGTGCTGGCGATCTTCGACACGCTCAAGGACGAGCTCTACCTCACCGCCCCGGTCTATGTCCGCTCCGGCGTCAGCGCCCGGCAGGCCTGGGAAAGTGCCCGCGCGCGCATCGACGAAGCCGTCGCGCGGCTGAGCCGCACCCTGCCCCACGTTCCCGTCGCCGCCGAACTCGACAAGCTCGCGATCACAAGCAACACATCGGCTGCCGACTACGACCGCATGGTCGACGGCGCCAAGGAATACATCCGCGCCGGCGACATCTTCCAGGTCGTGCTCAGCCAGCGCTTCGAGGCCGAGTTCGGATTGCCCGCGACGGCGCTCTATCGCGCCCTGCGCCGCACCAACCCCTCACCCTACATGTACCTGCTCGACTTCGGCGGCTTTGCTGTCGTCGGCTCCAGTCCGGAAATTCTGGTGAAGGTCGAAAAGGGCGAGGTGACGATCCGCCCCATCGCCGGGACGCGGAAGCGCGGTGCCACCCCGACGCGCGACAAGGAACTGGCCGACGAGCTCCTGTCCGATCCCAAGGAGCTGGCGGAGCACCTGATGCTGCTCGACCTCGGCCGCAACGATGTGGGCCGCGTGGCGCGGATCGGCACGGTCCGGGTGACCGACAAGTTCTTCCTCGAATACTATTCGCATGTGATGCACATCGTCTCGAACGTCGTCGGCGAACTGGATGCCGGCAAGGACTTCGTGGACGCCCTCGCCGCGGGCTTTCCGGCGGGGACGGTCTCTGGCGCGCCGAAGGTGCGCGCCATGGAGATCATCGACGAACTCGAGGCCGACCGCCGCGGCATCTACGGCGGATGCGTGGGGTATTTCGGTGCCGACGGCACCATGGACACCTGCATCGTGCTGCGCACGGCCATCATCAAGGACGGCAAGATCTACGTGCAGGCGGGGGCCGGGATCGTCGCCGACAGCAAACCGGAACTCGAACAGCTCGAGTGTGAAAACAAGGCGCGCGCCCTTTTCAGCGCGGCCGAAGAAGCTCTACGCTACGCCGGAGAGGCACGGGTCGGGCAATGAAACTCCTCGTCATCGATAATTACGACAGCTTCACCTACAACCTCGTCCATTTCCTGGGTGAGCTGGGGGCCGACTCCGCGGTGTTCCGCAACGACAAGATCGGCCTCGACGAGATCGCCGCTCTGAACCCCGAGGGCATCGTCCTCTCGCCCGGTCCGGCGACGCCCAATGAAGCCGGGATCTGCCTGAGCCTCATCGACCGCTTCAAGGAGACGATCCCGATCCTCGGGGTCTGCCTCGGTCATCAGGCCATCGGACAGGCGATGGGCGGTGAGGTGATCCGCGCGCCGCAGCTGATGCACGGCAAGACGAGCCGTATCAACCACACGGGCAAGGGCCTCTTCCGGGGCCTCAACTCCGGCTTCGAGGCGACACGCTATCATTCGCTGATCGTGAAGCGCGAAACCCTGCCCGACAGCCTCGAAATCACGGCGACCTCCGACGAAGGGTTGATCATGGGCGTCCAGCATCGCGCCCTGCCCTTGCACGGGGTCCAGTTTCACCCCGAAAGCATCGCCAGCGAGAACGGCCACGCGCTGCTGCAGAACTTCCTGACCCTTGCCCGCGACTTCGGCATGCGGAAGGCCGCCTGATGGATATCAAGGTCGCCCTGAACAAGATCGCCAACCGCCAGGACCTGACCGGCGAGGAGATGCGCGCAGTCATGTCCGCGATCATGGAGGGTCAGGCGACACCGAGCCAGATCGGCGCCTTCCTGATGGGCCTGCGCGTCAAGGGCGAGAGCGTCGGCGAAATCGCGGCGGCCGTCTCGATCCTGCGCGAAAAGATGGTGGCCGTGGAAGCGCCCGAAGAGGCGATCGACATCGTCGGCACGGGCGGCGACGGCTCGCACACCCTCAACATTTCGACCGCCACCGCTTTCGTCGTGGCGGCGGCGGGGATTCCGGTGGCCAAGCACGGCAACCGCGCGCTGTCGTCGAAATCGGGCGCCGCCGACGTGCTCACCTCGCTTGGCGTCAAGATCGACCTCGAGCCCGCGGCGATCTCGCGCTGCATAGGGGAAGCGGGCATCGGATTCATGTTCGCACCGGCCCATCACCCCGCACTCAAGCATGTCGGCCCGAGCCGCGTGGAGATGGGAACGCGGACGATGTTCAACCTGCTGGGACCGCAGGCCAACCCCGCAGGCGCCCGCCGCTACATGATGGGCGTTTATTCCAAGCAATGGGTCGAACCCGTCGCCGCGGCCCTTCTCGCCAATCGCGCCATCGCGGCCTGGGTCGTGCACGGCCATGGCGGGATCGACGAGATCTCGACCACCGGGCCGACCTTCGTGGCCTCGATCAAGGGCGGCAGCCTCACGAGCTTCGAGATCACCCCCGAGGACGCCGGGCTCCCGCGCGCCAGCCTGGAGGACCTCAAGGGGGGCGATCCGGTCTACAACGCGCAGCGGCTGCAGGCCCTGCTCGAGGGCGAGCGCGATGCCTATCGCGACATCGTGGTCCTCAATGCCGCGGCTTCGCTGATCGTCGCGGGCCGCGCCGACACGTTGAAACTGGGCGTCGAGCTGGCGGCGCGCGAAATCGACTCCGGGCGAGCGCGGGAAGTCCTCGACGCCCTCATTCGCGTCTCGAACAGCTGATGTCCGACATCCTGCAGCGCATCGAAGCCTATAAGCGCGAGGAGATCGCCGCCGCAAAGACGTTGCGCCCCTGGAACGAGGTCGTCGCCGAAGCACACGACGCGCCGCCCGTCCGGCGCTTTCTGTCTGCCCTCAAAAAGAAGCGTGAGACCGGCGAGTACGCGCTCATCGCCGAGGTCAAGAAGGCGAGCCCAAGCAAGGGGCTGATCCGCGCGGACTTCAATCCGGCGGAGCTGGCTCGCGCTTACGAACTCGGCGGCGCCGCATGCCTTTCGGTCCTCACCGACCGCCCCAGCTTTCAGGGCGCGCCGAACTACCTGATCGAAGCGCGCGGTGCGACGCAATTGCCGGTGCTGCGCAAGGACTTCATGTTCGAGACCTACCAGGTGGCCGAAGCGCGCGCCTGGGGAGCCGACTGCATCCTGATCATCCTTGCGGCGGTGGGTGACGACACCGCGCGCTATCTGCTCGACGCCGCCGAGGAATGGCGCATGGACGCCCTCGTCGAAGTGCACGACCAGATCGAACTCGATCGCGCGCTGGCGCTCGATGCGGAATTCATCGGCATCAACAACCGGAACCTGCGCACGTTCGAAACGACGCTCCAGACGTCGGTCGATCTCGCGGCGGGCGTTCCGCGGAACGTCCATCTGGTCGCCGAGAGCGGCATCGCCAATTTCGAGGATGTCCAGAAACTGCACGACAAGGCCGGCATCGGAACATTCCTCGTGGGCGAGAGCCTGATGCGGCAGGACGACGTCACGCAGGCCACCCGACTCCTCCTCCACGGCGACCAGGCTTCTCGATGAGCCCCCGCCTCACCCATCTCAACGAGAAGGGCGAGGCCCATATCGTCGACATCGGCGGCAAGCC
>JBIQKK010000091.1:6539-9314 GCA_044506585.1 Hyphomicrobiales bacterium | reverse complement strand
AGCGCAATCAGCCGGTCCATCACACCCACCCGCTGATGGGCTTGCAGCCGGGGCCGATCGCCTCGCCACCGAACACATAGGCGCCCTCGCAGGCCGCAACCTTCGGCGGCAGGCGCGCGGCTTCGAAGAGGTCGAAGCCCTGCTTGAGGTTGCGCCAGAACGCCGACCACGGGCTGGCCGCTTCCGCCTGGAGCGCCGTTTCACTCATGCGGAAGGGGAAGATCGAGACATCGACCTGCGATTGCCCGCGATCCAGCGCGGCTTCGACGATGGCGTAGATCTCATCGACCTGCGCGTCGGTCATGGCGTAGCAACCGACCGAGGTGCAGCCGCCATGAACCATGAGGAAGGACCCTGTGCGGCCCAGTTGCTGGTCGAAGGCATTGGGGAAGCCGACATTGAAGGCCAGATGATGCCGCGAGTTCGGATTGAGCTGCTTGCGCGCTACCCGGTAGAAGCCTTCGGGCGCCTGCCGGTCGCCCTCGGCGAGCTTGGGCCCGAGCCCGCCCGAATATTTGCATATCTCATAAGCGCGAAAGAGCGAGAAGCCGCCGCCGGCCTTGCGCATCCAGACTTCAAGCAGGTGCTCGCGCTTGAAGATGCGCACATAAGCCTCGTCGCCCAGCGCGAAGCCGGCATCGGCGAGGTCGGCATTGAGCTGCGTGCGGTCGAAAACGGGATCGGTGATGGGGCGATCTCCCTGCCTGCCCGATAGATAGCCGCTGAGGACCGGCCAGACGAGGCCGCCGATGGCCAGCACGCCGCACAGGGTCAGTGCGGCCATGAGCCCGACATACCGGCGGTTCAAGAGAAAGCGCCCCGAAACATGGGGGAACCATTACCGGGGATCGTGTCAAAAATGGAGGCGGCTCAGGTGCCTTTTGGCCGCGGCAGCGGCTTGGGTGCCACGATCGCGGGCGCCGGTTCGGCCGGAGCGGTTTCCGCCGCTGCCGCCTGGCCGCCGAAGAGACCCGAAACGAGACCGCCCATGGCTTCCCCGCGCGCCTTGGCCGCGGCCTTGGCGGCGGCCTCCGCCTCGGCAGCGGCGGCAGCCTTGGCCTGCCGGTCCGAAATGGCCGCGACTTCGATCTGGTATTGCTGGCTGTCGGCGGCCTGCTTGGCGCTCAATGCGGTGAGCAGCGGGTCGTTCACGCGCACCGGACAGGCGGCGGCGGCATCGAGCGGCGTCTCGTCCTCGCGCTTGAGGTCGAAGACGTACTTCTTCTCGCACACGTCCCAGGCCGGCGGGACCTTGGCGAGCTCGAAGCGGTCGTAGCCTTCCTTGATGTTCATCCAGAAATCGATGTTGGGGCTGTCCGAATACGCCGCGAGCTTCTGCGGCGTCATGCGGAAGGGATAGATCTGGAGCTGGACGACGGGATTGCCACCCGCAAAGCTCTCGCGCACCAGCGCATAGATCTCCGCGATCGCCTCGTCGGTCATCGAGTAGCACCCGCGCGAGGAGCAATCGCCGTGCACCATCAGGTTGGAGCCGGTGCGGCCATGGGCGCGGTCGAACTTGTTGGGGAAGCCCGTGTCGAAGCTGAGATAGAAGTTCGAGTTGGGATTCAGCAGGCCGGGGGTGATGTTGTAGAAGCCCTCCGGCGACTGGCGGTCGCCTTCCTTGATCTTGGGCCCCAGGTCGCCCGAATAGGCGCAGATCTCATAGGTCTTGAAGAGCTTGTAGCCGCCCGCCTTGGTGCGCTTCCACACCTCGAACTCGTTGGACTGCTTGAAGATGCGGATCATCATCGCCTGACCCGGCGACGACCCCATCTGTTCGAGCTTGGTCAGCGTCGCCTGCTTCAGCGATTGCTGCGCGCGCATCGAGCTGGATTTGGGCATGATGCCCCCGCAACCTGCGAGGGCGAGGGTTGCGACGATCACCATCGCAAACCCCAGCAACCTGGAAAACGGCACGGCCATAGAGACGAGTCTGCCCCGAATAGAGTGGGGACATGACTACACGCCCCAAGGTTACCGCACAGTCACCGCGGCGCAACACCACGACAATGTGAAGGTGGTGGATGTGTGGCTGGTTAGGCGCCCGCTTTGATCTTCTCTCGGGCTGCAGCTGCGAGGAAGGCCGACCGGGTGACACCGCGTCGGGCAGACGCCTCGTCGATGTCGGCGAGCAACCCGGCATCGAGTGAGATATTGGCGCGTGCCGGCTTGCCCGTCTCGCGCAGGAGAGGGATGCTCGCAACTATGCTCCCCTTACCGATCTCGGGGTGCTCAGCTGATTTCAAGATCTGCTGGTAAGTGCTCGGTATGGGTAGCGGGCGGCCATCGGCAATCTCATCAGCAGCCCATTCAGCGAGTGCTTCGGTTGCGTTGTCGATCGCTTCTTCCTGTGTGTGACCCATCGCCGTGCATCCGGGCGCGTCGGGAAAGACAGCGCCAAACATACCGCCAGCTTCATCGATGATCGCCAGATACCTTGCCATTCGACGTCCCTATTTCGTCCATCCGGCCGCTTTTGCAATCGACGCTGCGACACCGGTGGTCAACACACGGTGGCGCGGTACCAGGACAGGACGAAAGCCGGGCTTGCGGAACTTTGCGTGCTTGGTGCCGCCCACGTCCTCCCACCCTTCCCGTTCAAGGCGCGCGATCACCTTGGCGGTGTTCGTTTCGTGGTTCATCAGACCATGCCATGTGCAAATATTTGGACATAAAAGATCGTCTAGTCAATGATAGATGCGCATAATGTTGCGCAAATCAGTTCAGCGCGGTGCCGATCGCCATGAATTTTTCGCGGCGCTGCTCGCGGAT
>JBIQKK010000091.1:0-6439 GCA_044506585.1 Hyphomicrobiales bacterium | reverse complement strand
TCAGTTCAGCGCGGTGCCGATCGCCATGAATTTTTCGCGGCGCTGCTCGCGGATTTCGAGCCGGCTCCTCGTGCCGGGGAAGTCCTTGAGGAAGGTCGCGATGGCGTCGGCGGTGGAGTTCATCACGGTATCGGGGTGGCGGTGGGCGCCGCCCGGCGGCTCGGGGATGATGCCGTCGATGACCCCGAAGCCCAGCAGATCCTGGGCCGTGATGCGCATATTGTTGGCGGCGTCCTGGGCGCGCGCCGCGTCCTTCCACAGAATCGAGGCCGAGGCTTCCGGCGACGCCACGGCGTAGATGGCGTTTTCGAGCATCAGGACGCGGTTGGCGGTGGCGATGGCGATGGCGCCGCCCGAACCGCCTTCGCCGATGATGATGGCGAGGTTGGGCACGCCGATCTCGAGGCATTTCTCGGTGCACCGGGCGATGGCCTCGGCCTGACCGCGTTCTTCCGCGCCGATGCCCGGATAGGCACCCGCGGTATCGACGAACGAGATGACGGGAATGTTGAACCGGTCGGCCATGTCCATGATGCGGACGGCCTTGCGGTAGCCCTCGGGGCGCGCCATGCCGAAATTGTGCTTGAGGCGGGTCTCGGTGGTATTGCCCTTCTCCTGGCCCAGGATGGCGACCGGCGTGCCGTTGAACCGGCCGAAGCCGGCCTGGACGGCGGGATCCTCGGCATATTTGCGGTCGCCGGCGAGCGGCGTCCACTCGCTGATGAGGGCTTTGATGTAGTCGGAGAAGTGCGGGCGCTGCGGGTGCCGCGCGACCTGCGTCTTCTGCCAGGGCGTCAGCTTGCGGTAGATGTCGGCGAGAGCCTGGTCGGCCCGCGCGGTGAGACCGCTGATTTCGTCGTCGATGGTGACGGCCCGGTCGTCGCCCGAGAGGGATTTGAGCTCGGCAATCTTGCCTTCAAGATCGGCCACGGGCTTTTCGAAATCGAGATAGGACTGCATCGCACCGCCAGAAATGAATGATGCGCGGCGATGTCGCCGCGCATCGTGGCTGGAAAGTGGCGAGCGGGGCCCGCCGAGTCAAGAACGCCCTAGCTGGCGGTGCCGACCACGTCGACCTGGCCGACAAGCACCGACGGGTCTTCCGACGCCGCCTGGAAGAGCGGCAGCGGGATGCCGTTGGGATCCTTGGAGGTGACGGTGATGGTCAGCGAGGCTTTGCGGCCGGCGATGAAGTCGCCGAGCGCCACGCCGAGCGCGCGCGCCTGATCGGTCGATCCCAGCATCTGGACGGGCAGGCCTTCGAACGTGCCGGCCAGCTGCGTGCGATACGCCTCGACATCGCTGATGCCCTCCTGGGCGGCCATGATCGGCCAGGCGAGTTCGCCCATTCCCTCGTCGGTGACGTTGATGACCAGCTGCTTCACGGTCAGCCCCATCGAGGCAACCATGGCGACATTGGGATCGGCGTCGAACAGCTTGTCGGTGGCGTTGCCGAGATCGGCACTCATCGACATGCTGCCCAGATCGGCGAGCGACAGGGCCACCTTCTCGAGGGCGATGGAACTGGCGTTCTGGTCCCACGATGCGGCGACGTCGGCACTCATATTGATGTTGGTGAGCCCGAACGCGAGGAGCATCGCCATTTGCGGATCGGTGGTGTCCTGCGGCAGCGGAACCTCGACGCCCTGCAGCGAGGCCGAGACGTCGGTGGGGATGCCGTTGAAGTAGGAGCCAAGGCTCAGATCGAATCCGCCAATCTTGGCGGCGATGCGCTCATCGGGCTTGTCGGGATTGATCGTATCGACGGCAAAGTTCGACAGCGAGAACCCACCAAAGGCCGGAATGAGGCGGCGCCAGTTGGCTTCCATCCATGCCTCGCTCAACTCGCCCGCGGCCGAGTCCAGCGCCTCGAGCGTGCCCGTGAAGTCGATGGGCTTGAGGGCGAATTCGCCGAGGGAGCCATTGCCCATCGGACCGGCATCGACGGCGATGCCCATGACCTTGAATTCGGGATAGATGCCCGGCTCGAACCCGTTCGTCGTTGCGCCGCCGACCTTGATGCTGACCGGCATTTCGCCCGGGATGGTGCAATCGATCGCCCCGACCGTGCCGGCGCCGCCGCGGACCGCGCGGAAAATATCGGTGGCCCAGCTCACGATGGTGGAAAGCGCCTCCGGAGGCGGCTCGTCGGCCGCCGAGTATTTCTCGATGACCGCGAGCACATCGGAGAACGGCACCTTGGCCGGGCGCGCTTCGAGCGCCGCCGTGGTGCTGGGACCGAAGGTGCAGCTGTAGAGCGGGCCGGTCTGACTCCCGCCATTGGCGGTGGCGGCGGTGAAGACGGCGCTGAGCGGCGCGCCGGCGTCGCCCTTCACGATGCCGGTGAGTTCAAGCAGGCGCTTGAGGTCGAACTGGTCGATCGTGATCGTCTTGTAGACCGCCGTCTCGCCCTGCGAATTGCTTTCGCCCGAACCGATGCTGAGCTTTTCGGCAAAGCCGTCGCTGACATTGGTCAGCACGATATCGCGATAGGTGACCACCGAGGCGGGCATCCCCGTCGCCCCATCGGCATCGAACGTCAGGCTGATCTCGGGGATCGTGATGCTGCTTGCGGTCAGGCGCGCCAGCGCGTCTGCCTGCGACAGGAACTTGCTGGTGAAGACGTCCTTGATCTGATCCTCGGACATCGAGGAATCGACGGCCACGACGCTCGGGATCTTGAGCTCGAAGACCGGTGCCTGCGTCTCCTGGGCATAGGCAGGAACGACGACAAAGGCGGCAGGCACGGCAAGGCTTAGGCTTGCGGCGAGCAGGGCCGCCCTGGAAAGATTGAGCACGATGGAGTCCCTCTGATCTTGTTGTGCGTTGGTTTATGGCGGCTACTAACAAAGCCTTTGTGGCAATTGCCTGAACAATTGCAGGTAATTATCAGCCGCTGAACTCAAGGTGAATGGGAGCCGGCATGACGATCGATATCATCGGCCATGCGATCGTCAGCGCCGACGGCCGGATTGCCGACAGCAACCGGCAAATGCCCCCTGCCCTGCGCAATGACAAGGACTGGATGCGGTTTCAGGCCGCGCTCGACCGGGCGGCGCTGGTCGTGCTCGGCCGGCTCGGCCATGAGGCGCATCCCAATCCGGGCCGCCGGCGGCTCGTGGTGACCAGCCGCGTCGCCGCTTTCGAGCCGGTGGATGAACTCGTGACGCTGTGGA
This sequence comes from Hyphomicrobiales bacterium, assembly GCA_044506585.1. Lineage (GTDB taxonomy): Bacteria > Pseudomonadota > Alphaproteobacteria > Rhizobiales > Devosiaceae > Devosia_A. The sequence continues at coordinate 3,263 of JBIQKK010000091.1, read as the reverse complement.
ATCCGGCGGGAATGGCGTTCGAGCCGGTGCTGGCCGAACTCGGCATCCGCGAGGGCGATATTGCGGTGACCGGCGGACAGGCGGTGTTCGACCTCTTCCTCCCCCGGTTCACGCAGTTCGACCTGGTGACGGTCGACGGCCTGCTGCTGCCGGACGGTGTGCCCTGTTTTTCGGGCGGCTGGCCCGACGACGTACTGGCGGGGGCGGGCCTCCACATCGTCGCCCGCGAGCTGTTCGACCCCGGCGTGCGGCTGCAGGTCTGGCGCCGGCGCTAGGATTTGTCGGCGAGCGGGTGGTGCGTCTCGACGAGAGTGCGCAGCTTTTCGTCGAGGACGTGGGTGTAGATCTGCGTCGTCGCGATGTCGGCGTGCCCGAGCAGCGTCTGGACGACCCGAAGATCGGCTCCGCCCTGCAGCAGGTGGCTGGCAAAAGCGTGCCGCAGCACATGCGGGGCGACGCGCGCCGAGGCGATCCCCGCTCGTGCGGCAAGCGCCTTGAGGTCGCGGGCGAAGACCTGGCGACTGAGGTGGCCATCCTCGCCGTTGGCGGGGAACAGCCACGGGCCGGGGGGCAATAATGCGAGCCAGGCCTTGACCGCATCGCGTGCCCGATCGTTGACCGGCACGACGCGCTCCTTGTTGCCCTTGCCGGTGATGGTGAGAAAGGCGGCATCGCGCATGACCGCGGCGCGGCGCAGCCCGACAAGCTCGCTGACCCGCATGCCGGTGGCATAGAGCAGCTCGAGCAGGACGTAGAGTCGAAGCGCCGCTTCCCGCTTCGCGGGCGTCGCGCCGGCCTCGGTTTCCGCCTCCGCTGCACTCAGGAGGCGATCGACTTCGGCGACGGACAGCACCTTCGGCAGCGGGCGCCTGGCGCGGGGACTGGCGACGATGCGCGTAGGATCGTCGGGCCGGATCTGGTCGGCGCAGAGGAATCTGTGGAACTGGCGCAGGGCCGAGAGGCGTCGCGCGGCAGAGGCTGCCGCGAGCCCCTGTGCATCGAGCGAGGCGAGGTAGGCGACGACATCCTCGCGCTGGGCCGATTGCGGCGAGCGCTGCCGCGCGCCGAGGAAGTGATCGTAGTCGGCAAGATCGCGGCGATAGGCCTCGAGCGTGTTGCGGGCGGCGCCGCGTTCGGCGCTCATCATTTCGAGGAAGGCGTCGACGAGATCGAGCCCGCTCATTCGCGGCCCGGTGCCTCGACCGTCTCGACCCCGGACTCGGTTTCTGCCGGGCTTTCCGCAGCCGGTTCCGATGATGGCGGCGCGCTTGCGCGCGAGATGACGTTGACGGGGTCGGGCAGGTTGTTGAGGTCGATGATGCCGCCACTGCCGCCGGCGGGCGCGAGCTCCCGCGCCGGAATCTTGATGGTGATGTCCTTCTCGCCCGGATCGACCATCATGGTGAGCGCAATCATGCCGGCAAAGCCGAGACCGGCAAGAACGGCAAGCACCAGGAAGAGGCGGATGAGTGTCGGCATCGAGTCCCCGAAGTCAGCTAAGACCTTGTCCCGCCATTCTGTGGCACGATCAAGGGCGCGGCATGGCGGCTTGATAGCAGGATTGACTTTACCCTCCCCTAACGCTTCAACCGCGCGAGCCTGGGGAGGGCCGCATGAGCGCCGCAGCACCGCACAAGGATGCGCACAAGGATGAGCTGAACGGCCTGCTCGCGGGCCGTCCGATCGTGCTTGTGGGCATGATGGGTGCGGGCAAGACCACGGTGGGCCGGCGGCTGGCCACGCGGCTCGGCCGTCACTTCGTCGACAGCGACGAAGAAGTGGAGAAAGCCGCGGGCATGTCGATCGAGGACATCTTCGCAACCCATGGCGAGGCCGATTTCCGCGCCGGCGAAGTGCGCGTCATCGCGCGGCTGCTCAAGGAGCGCGATGTCGTCGTCGGGACCGGCGGCGGCGCCTTCATGAATGCGGACACGCGGGCACTGGTCAAGGACACGGCTGTGTCGGTGTGGATCAAGGCCGATTTCGACCTGCTGTTCGCGCGAGTGCAACGCCGCTCCAACCGGCCGCTGCTGCGTACGCCCAATCCGCGGCAGACCCTCCAGGACCTGATCGATTTGCGCTACCCCACTTATGCCCAGGCCGATGTCACCGTGGTGAGCCGCGACGTGCCGCAAGACCAGGTGGCGAGTGAAGTCATCGATGCCCTGCTCAACCATCTGGGAGGCCGCAATGGCTGAGCCGATCCGCGTTCACGTGCCGCTCGGCGACCGCGCCTACGACATCGTGATCGGCGACGACCTGCTGGAGGGCGCAGGCGAGCGGCTGACCGCGATGTTCCCCGGCCGCCGCTTCGGCATCGTCACCGACAGCGAAGTCGCCAAGGCGCAATTGCCGCGGCTGACCCGCTCGCTCGATGCTGCCGGTGCGCGCCATGCGGCGGTGGTCGTTCCCAACGGCGAGGCGACCAAATCGATTGCGCGGCTCAACGACGTCGTCGAAGGCCTGCTCGAAGCGCGGCTCGAGCGCGGCGATATCGTGCTGGCACTCGGGGGCGGCGTGATCGGCGACCTCGCGGGCTTTGCCGCCGCGGTGACGCGGCGCGGCATGGACTTCGTCCAGATCCCGACCTCGCTGCTGGCGCAGGTCGATAGCTCCGTGGGCGGCAAGACCGGCATCAACTCGCCGCACGGCAAGAACCTCATCGGCGCTTTCCACCAGCCCAAACTTGTCCTCGCCGATCTCGGTGCGCTCGCAACGCTGCCGCCGCGGCAGTTCGCGGCCGGCTATGCCGAAGTGGTGAAATACGGGCTGATCGACGACGAGGCCTTCTTCTTCTGGCTCGAGGAACACCAGCCGGAGATTTTCGCGGGGGGGCCGGCGCGTGCCGAGGCGATCGCCAAGGCCTGCGAGGCCAAGACGCGGTTCGTGCTCGCCGACGAGAAGGAGACGGGCGTGCGCGCGCTGCTCAATCTCGGCCATACGTTCGGCCATGCCCTCGAAGCAGCGACGGGCTACTCCGATCGCCTGCTGCACGGGGAAGGTGTCGCGATCGGCATGGTGCTGGCACACGGATTTTCGGCCAGACTCGGGCTCGCGCCGAGCCAGGATACCGGGCGCGTCGAGGCGCACCTCAAGCGCTCGGGCCTGCCGACGCGGCTCGCCGACATCCCGGGCGAGCTACCGGATACGGACTATCTGATGGACGCCATCGCGCAGGACAAGAAGGTCGTGCGCGGCGCCCTGACCTTCATCCTCACCCGAGGCATCGGCCAGAGCTTCATCGAAAAGAACGTCGATCCGGC
>JBIQKK010000090.1:5558-9320 GCA_044506585.1 Hyphomicrobiales bacterium | reverse complement strand
GCCTCACCAGCTCGCGCGCTTCCTCGAGCGAGGCAGCCATCGGCTTTTCGGAGAGCACATGACACCCGTGCCAAAGTCCGCTCGTGACGACATCTCGCCGCGCCCCGGGCACGACGACGTCGCACAAGATGTCGGGCTTGGTTTCCGCCAGTATCGCGTGCAGGTCCGAACCGATCGCGACGGTCATCCCGGCCTCATCCCGCAGCCGTTCCGCTGCCGCCAGATCGGTATCCACCAACCCGACGATCTCGACCTTGCCCGCAAACCGGGGGTCGCTCAGCGCCTTGATCCAGCCACGCGCCATGGCTCCACAGCCGGCAATAACCGCGCGAAACACTGCTTGTATTCCTCCCGACGACGCGTGCGTCCCCGCACACGCCGATCCCCTCCGGGCGACGACAACCGCGCGACCCGTAAACGTTTACGACGTTGGATCGAAAACGTTTACGAGTCAACTGGCCTCGTGTGCGGTTCTGGGCTACTGAGCGGCCAGGGGAGAGGGCGTGCGTCGCATGGTGGGTATCAGGCGGTTGGCGGAGCATTTGAACGTGTCGATCGGCACGGTCTCGCGCGCGCTCAATGGCCGGCCGGACGTGAACGATGTGACGCGCAAGCGTGTGCTCGCCGCTGCAAAGGAACTCGGTTACGTCGCCAATCAATCCGGCCGGAATTTGCGGCAGGGAACGACCAACGCTGTCGGCTTCATGATCGAGTCCGGCATCAACACCGCGGGCAACAGCGACAACTTCTTCCTCGGCGTTTTCGACGGCATGCAGCACGTGCTGACCCGCCACCATCTGGACCTGCTGGTGCTGCCTTGTGCCGGCGACGAGGATCCCTCCGAATACCTTCAGCGCATGGTGGCGCGCCGGGCCGTGGATGCCATGGTCATCTCGGCTACCCATCGGGTGGACGCCCGCATCGATTTGCTCGCCAGGGCGCGCATCCCCTTCATCGCACTTGGCCGCTCGACTTCAGGCCGGGACTATCCCTGGGTCGATCTCGACTTTGAAGGCGTGGCCACCAGCGCAATTGATCGGCTCGTCGCGCACGGCCACCGCCGCATCGCGGTCGGCCTGCCGAGCAATGACATCAATCTGGGCTTCGTCTTCCTCGACGGCGTCAAAGCAGCGCTCAAACGCCACAAGCTGCGCTTCGATCCCTCGCTGATCGTCCGCGCCGCCTCGTCGGAACAGGGCGGCTATCACATCGCGCACCAGGTCCTGGCGATGAAGGACCGCCCCACCGCGATCCTGCTGATCTATGAATTGATGGCGATCGGCGTCTACCGCCGGCTGAACGAGGCTGGCATGACGCCCGGACGGGACCTCGCCGTGATCGGGTTTCGCGAATCCCCGTTATCCAAATTCCTCTCCCCCGCCCTCACCTGCTTCCGCCTGTCGCTACGCGACCTTGGCATTGGCCTCGCCGAGTCCCTGCTCGCGGCGATGCCCGGTTACGCGGAGACGTATCCGCACGGCATCGTCAACAAGGTCTGGCCGATGGAGTTGGTCGCCGGAGAAAGCGATGCGATCCCGCTGGCGGCTATGGACCGTAAGTCCCGCCCGCCTGCCGCCGGCTGAGGCGAGCAAGTCTAGCCGGTCGCGCGACGCGGGCCGTGGCTCAGCAGCTTCGTCAGCTCGGGTTCTGCGCAGGGGCGTGAGAAGAGATAGCCCTGTATTTCGTGGCACCCGGCAAGTTCGACGAACCGCCGTTGCTCTTCCGTCTCGACGCCTTCCGCCGTGACCGTGACGTTGAGTGCCTTTGCGAAGGCGACGATCGCCTGGACAATGGCATTGCCGCTCGCGCTGCCGATGCCGGAGACGAATGAGCGGTCGATTTTGATCTTGTCGACCTGCAGCTGCGCCAGATAGCTGAGGGAGGAATACCCGGTGCCGAAATCGTCGAGAGCGACTTTGACGCCATTCCAGCGCAAGCGGTCGAGCAGGGCGTTCGTTTCCTGGAATTCCTCGACCAGCATACCCTCGGTGATTTCGACTTGAATGCGCTCCGGCGCAATGCCGCTGCTACGCACGATCTCGAGGAACTGCTCGACGAAACGGGCCTCCCGCAGCTGCAGGGGCGATACGTTCACAGCCACCCAGGGCAGGTGGGTTTTGCGCAGCACGTCGCAGGCCTGCCGCAGCACGATCTGGCCAAGCGCTGTGATCAATCCCCGCTCTTCGGCGAGCGGGATGAATTGGTCCGGCGAAAGCAGGCCCAGGCTCGGATGCATCCATCGCACCAGCGCCTCGAGTCCGGCCACCGTCGTGCCGGTCGTGTCGTAGACCGGCTGGTAGTACACTTGGATTTGTTCGTGAGCGCGCCGGACCGCGTGGCGCAGATCGGTCTCCAGCTGCTGCCGATGCTCGAGTTCGGCAGCCATCGCCTCTTCGAAGCGCTGCCACTGCCCACGGCCGCCTGCTTTGGCTTCGTAAAGTGCGATATCGGCTTCCCGCAGGGCCGACAACGACGTCGTCGTCGCGTGGACCTTCGAGATGCCGACGCTGCCGCCGACATGCACCGAGTTGCCCATGACCGGGAACGGTGCCTCCAGCGCTCGGACGATCGAATCGTAAAACGCGGTCTCTTCCTGCTCGTCTGCGAAAGACCGCACGATGACGAACTCGTCGCCGCCCAGCCTCGACACCTCGTCGCGGCTGCCGGCAAGCTCTGACAGCCGGTCGGCGACCTTGCGCAACAGCTCATCGCCCGCGCCGTGACCGAGCGTATCGTTCACCTGCTTGAACCGGTCGAGGTCGATCAGCATCAGCCGTGCCTCCTGACCGGGTCCCAGTGCGTGCGTGAGCGCCTCGATCTTGGCCTCGCAGGTTGCCCGGTTCGGCAACCGCGTCAGCGGATCGTAATAGGCGAGAAAGCGAACCTGCTCCTCCGCCCGCTTGCGCAGGGTAATGTCGCGCGCGATGCCCACGAGGCCCGTAATGTTGCCTGCCTCGTCGCGAAGCGGGAGCTTGGATGTCGACAGCCACCGCTGCTGGCCGGACTTGAGAAGGACGAACTCCTCCTTGTCGATCATCGGCTGGCCCGTGCTCAGGACACGCTGCTCGTCCTCCATGAACTCCCGCGCCCGATCCGGCGGATGGAGGTCCATATCGGTCTTGCCCAGGATCGTGCGCGGCTCGGCGCCGAGGTCAGCGGCAACCGCGCGGTTGGCGATGGCAAAGCGGCACTGGCGATCCTTCACGAACAGATAGTCGGGCACCTGGTCGATCATCGCCCTCAGCGAGGCACGTTCCTCGGTCCACTCGCGGCGCTCGGCCTGCCAGCGTTCCTCTTGTTCCAGCGCATCGTTGACCAGTTGCCAAAGGCGCTCGTTGACCCGCAGCAGATCGCTGATGGTCTCCGGCTTTTCCCCCGCCACGGGCAATCTGAGATTTCCGGCGTTACGAGACATCGCTGCTTATCCGCTCCCGCATGGGAGTTAATCAGCGGCCATTTTAATACTGGCGAATACTTCCCGACTTTCCGGCGCTGGGGTTAATTGTTCGAAAATTTCGAGTTCCCGAAACATCGGCGCGGAATCCCATGGCCCTCGCCATGTGCGCCTGTCGCGCTGCGCGCCTCGCGGAACTCTCCGTTCCTGTGCGGCTTAATATCCGGCGCCCACATTCGGCGCTCGCAAACAGAATTTGTGATGCCTGCACTCCTCGCCGACCAACCCCACTCCCTCCGCAATCGCCTGTGGGCCTTCGCCGTCCGCTGCTTCCGCAATTTTGCCGATCACGACACATCGCTGCGTTG
>JBIQKK010000090.1:3533-5458 GCA_044506585.1 Hyphomicrobiales bacterium | reverse complement strand
ACTCTGTGGAGCGCATCGCGCGGTGTCGATTCCCTGCTCTATGCGATGTCGCGGGTACGGCGCGAGCCGGAGCGGCGCAGCTTCATCAAGGCCGCACTCATCTCAATTTCACTGACACTGGTGGGATCGGTGTTCCTGCTCATCGCGCTTGTGACGATTGCAGGCCTGCCGGCGCTCTTTCCATGGCCGACGAGCGAAAAGTGGCTGTTGTTGGTGGTACGCTGGCCGATCCTCTTTGCGCTCACGCTCGGAGCACTGATGGGACTCTATCGCTGGGGGCCGGACCGCCACCCTCGCAGGTTCCGCTATATCTGGCCCGGCGCGCTGGTCGCATCGACCCTATGGATCCTCGCCGGCACCCTGTTCTCGATCTATGTCGAGAACTTCTCCAACTATCAGGCCACCTTCGGCTCGCTCACCGCCGCCATCGTCATGCTGCTCTGGCTTTACAACTCGGCGCAGATTTTCGTCTTTGGCGCCGTGATCAACACCGAGCTCGAATACGCCTCGACGAAGGACATGTCCGCGCCAACGCGTTCCGGCGGCTGAGTTCCGTCTTGTGATATGGAGCGGTGAGGCCCGCTGAGGCAAGCGTCCGGCGAAACGGCGTTCCCTCCATTCTGATATGTAGCGCGCAACGGGGTTGCTTCAAGCCCCGCCCCTTCGGCTAGAACCCGCCCTCTGTTTGGGGATCGGTCCATGATGATGGGAGCGCGAAGATGAGCGAACATGCAGTGGTGATCGCCGGGGGTGGACCGACCGGGTTGATGCTGGCTGCCGAACTGGCGCTGGCGGGGACCAACGTGGCCATCGTCGAGCGGCGCACCAATCAGGACATTCTTGGCTCGCGTGCCGGCGGCCTCCATTCCCGCACTCTCGAAGTGCTCGATCAGCGCGGCATCGTCGAACGCTTCCTGCGCGAAGGACAGATAGCGCAAGTGGCAGGCTTCGCGGGAGTACATTTCGATCTCAGCGGCTTCCCCACGCGCCATCCCTATGGCCTCGCCCTGTGGCAGAAGCATATCGAGCGCATCCTCGCGGGCTGGGTCGAAGAGCTCGGCGTGCCGGTCTATCGCGGCCAGGAGGTGACCGGCTTCATCGAGGACGATGCCGGCATCGACGTCACACTCGCCGACGGACGCTTCATCCGCGCACTCTACCTCGTGGGCTGCGACGGTGGCCGCAGCGCGGTACGCAAGGCCGCCGATATCGCCTTCCCCGGATCGGACCCCACCATCAGCCACCTGATCGCCGAAGTCGAAGTGACAACCACGCCCGAACTCGGCATGCATCAGGGACCCAATGGCGTTTATGGTTTCAGTCGCCTCGAATATGAGATCCGGGACGGCAAGGTCGTCTACAAGGACGAAGGGCCGGTGCGGATCATGCTGACTGAAGCGCAGCCTGGCCACACGGCGGAACCCACCCTGGCCGACCTGAGTGCCGCGCTCATTGCCCTCTACGGCACCGACTATGGCGTCCATAGCCCGACTTCGATCTCACGGTTCACCGATATGAGCCGGCAAGCCGAGACCTACCGCAAAGGCCGCGTCCTCCTCGCCGGCGACGCCGCGCATGTGCACTACCCCGCCGGCGGCCAGGGCCTGAATATCGGTGTCCAGGATGCCGTCAACCTCGGCTGGAAGCTTGCCCAGGTGGTGAAAGGCACCGCGCCGGACGACCTGCTCGATACCTACCACGCCGAGCGCCATCCCATCGCCGCGCGCGTTCTGCGCTACACTATGGCCTCCGTCGCGCTCGGCCGGCAGGATGACCGCTCCCGGGCCCTCAGCACGATCGTCACCGAACTCGTGGGGATGGAAGAGCCCACCAGACGCATCGCCGGCATCATGTCGGGTCTCGACGTGCACTACGACCTCGGGGAGGGCCACCCCCTCCTCGGACGCCGCATGCCCGATCTCGAT
>JBIQKK010000090.1:0-3433 GCA_044506585.1 Hyphomicrobiales bacterium | reverse complement strand
CCGACGGCCACGTCGCCTGGACAAGCGAGCAAACGCGGCAGGACCTCACCGTCGCTCTGACCAAATGGTTCGGCCCGCCGGCATGACGAGCCGGCGCGGGTGGCCCAGCGGCTCACGCTACCGGTCCAGGCACGCTCGCATCGACTACGAACGGTCGGTAAGAACGGTCACCTGCAGCCTGTCTCCAGCTGAGCCAGGATTTCGGCATGATCGTGTTGCGTGACCGGCACCTCGGCGGCGCGCATGGCCTCCGCTGCTTGTCGGTACACGGCCTGCGCGGCTTCGCACTTGCCGCTTTCCTCGAGCACCCGTGCATAGGCAGCGGCGATCCAGCCATGGTCGATCCGATCGGTGAATCCCGCTTGCTTGACCAGTTCCAACGCGCGCGCGGCATATTTTTCGGCGGTGGCTCCGTCGCCCTTCGTCATGACCAGTTGCGCATAACCCTCGAGCGCATGCGCGTGCAGCACCCGGGCCCACCCCTCCGGTCGCAGCTCGTCATAGGCCGACGTGATCGACGCGAACAGGCTTGTGGCTTCCTCGATCTTGCCGGTGGCCGCCAGCCGCGAGGCAAGATTGCTCTTCTCGTTGAGTACACGCAGATCCTGTGAGCCGAACATGGCGCTGTAAACACGGATCGCTTCGCGAGACGCGGCGATCGCGTCGTCGATTCGGCCCATCTTCGTCAGGGCCCCCACGATCATGTTGTTTGCATCGGCGTACTCCAGGCTGTCCGTCCCGAAATAGTCGGTGGCGAGACGTCGCGCTTCGTCGGTACGCTGGAGATGCCGCAAGCTGTCACCTGCCTTCTCGAATTGTGAACCCTCCTGCCACAATTTCTCCAACCGGCGTCGCTGCGAGAATGCATCGACGATCGCGCCGGGCTCCGGCGGGAGATCGGCGACTGAGACCGCGCCGCCCTCGCCTGCTGGAACATCGCTCTGCAGCGGAGAAACGAGGACGATATCCTCGGTGAGTTCATCGTAGTACGCAGGGAACTGATCGTGCCCGGCCGCCCGCGCGAGCGTTGCGACCTCGGTTCGCACGTCGCGGGCAATCTGGCTGATCGAGGCGCCGGGCGTACCGAGCTTTTGGAGCAGCACGCGCGTATAGACGGATGTCGGATTGTTGTCGTCCGGCCCGAGGCGGTCCAGTGCCGTCTGCGCATAGCCGGCCGAGTAGAGAATGAAGCTGCCGCGTGAGGGAACCACCGGTCCCAGGCCGCCGGGCCCTCCAAGGCCGCGCACGCCTTTCAGATCGAAAGGGTTGTCGCGGCAAGCATCGATGACGAAGATTCGTATCGCCGGTTCCCCATTGGCAACGCGGTCCATCAGGCTGGACAGATCGATGGCCTCCCCGATGAGGAAGTCCTGACCGTCGCGGGTCGGCAGGGGAATATCGCTGGGCAGCAGCAGGTTGTTGCCGTCAACCTCGACGCCATGCCCGGAAAAGTGGAAGAACGCGATGTCCCCGGGCGCAAGAGCGTTGCTGAAGGTGCTGATCGCCCGGTTGAAGCTTCTGCGGTCCGGATTGACGAGTGTCGTCACGCCGAACCCAAGAGTCCTGAGCTTGGCCGACATCGCCTCGGCATCGCCAACCGCCTTTTCGAGCGGCGGGATCGATTGATAGTCGTTGATGCCGACCACCAGGGCGACCCGGGCGCCCTGAGCCGGGGCCGCGGCCAAAGCCATGGCAGCAAGCAGGATGAATAACCGGCGCATAACCCCCCCGTTCGTTACTTTCGCGGCTTGCCCCCGCCTGCGGCGATCCGGATCAGTTCGAGCAGATCTGCGGAGGCCTCGGGCGAACTGCGCCACGCCTGCATGAGCGCAGGATTTGACTCCAGCAGGTCGGCCGCGTCGGGCTCCAACTGCACCAGGCTGCCCCGGCTGGTGCTGGGATTGTCGAGGGCGAAAGCCAGCTTCTCCAGAATTTCCGGCAGCATCTCGGGCGCCGCGACAGCCAGATGCTCCAGCGCAGGATTGTTCTGAAGCCAAGCCTGCCCCCGCTCGCTCAGCGTCGGCCCCGTTTCCGTTGCATCGCCTCCCCGCGCACTCACGCTGCCTGCCACGAGAATACCGCTCACGACAGCAGCCAAGATCCACCTGCTTCTAACCCGGGACCGCTTCACGCCGTGCCTCCCTGATAACGGCTCCATAAACCTGCTCCATGATGCCACGGCTCGAAACCAGCACGGCGCCAAAGGGGGATTTTACGCGTTCGACGAAACCCGCATTGTCTGCAACAACGACGAGCTTGCGGCAGGTCTCGTCGGACATGACCGTAACGAGCAATCTCGCAAGGTCCGATTGGTCGATGCCACGGCTAGGACCCGAGAAATTGGCGACCAGCTTCCTGATCTTCTCCTCGGTGAACACGGCCCCGTCCAGGCGCTGCGTCGTCAAGCCGTATCGGCGCATGCGATCGCGATCCTGCCCGATCTGCCGTAGGTGCTCATTGTGGAGCGCGGCAAGCCGCTCCAGCTTGGCCGCATCGTTCACGCCATATGTCCGCAGCGCATAGAAGAATTCGGCAAACTGGAAGAAACTTTCCTGGCGAAGCCCACTATGGTCTGAAGAAACGGACGCCCGCGCGATTTCCGACAGGAACCGCGTTCTCATGCGCCGCAGCGTTTCCATGAAATACAGGTCCGCCGCAATTTCCTCTGGCTGGTCGGGCTGTTCCACCTGTCTCTTCATCTTCGCGCGGTGTGTTCTTGCGGCAGAAAACATGCCCGGTTCACGCAGGCAAGAGCTTATGGGCCTCCGGCAGCCGCGGCGGCGATACGGGAACCGGATCCTTGGCTCCAAGTCACTTGGAGCGTCGCAACAAAGCTGAACTGGCGTCTTGCCGCCGCCTGCCCATAGGCTTCACCCACAAGGACGGCGAACCTGAGGGGGAAGGTGCCATGGCCGCAAGGGCGAGACTGCGGAAGGCTGCTCTGATGGCGCTGGTGGCGGCGCCGCTGGCGATGCAGCCGGCAACGGCACTTGCCTCGGCAGCAGTACGCTGCGTACAGGCGGAGCTGGTCGCGCTGGATCACGACCCCGGCCCCGTCGATGGCGCGTTTGGGCGCAAGACCAGTGCCGCCTTCTCGGCGCTTGCCGAAGGGGCTGGCAGCACGTTCCCGCAGCTTCTCGATAACCCGCTCAGCGCTGACAATTCGGCAGCCTGGTGCACCGAGCTCCCCGGGCTCTTTCCACAGGCGCGCGCCGCCTATGAGGAGCACCGGTCGGCGGTCGAGCAGGAGAACATGGCCAGCGGTTTCCAGTTCGATGTCGCCGCGGATGTGCCCCTCGAGCGCGTCGAGGAAATCCAGGAGGGCTTCCGGATCGTGCGTTCCTACCTTGACGAGAGTTTGGACGGCGACATCCCCGCCAAGGTGCGGAATACGCTTACGGTCAAGGTTGTGGCGACGGGGCGCGGCAACGAC
>JBIQKK010000089.1:7592-9369 GCA_044506585.1 Hyphomicrobiales bacterium | reverse complement strand
CCGGGCGTCTGGGCGGGGTGCTGTGGCCCGGCCTCGGCAAACGCGGCTTCCACGCCAGCGTTGTCGTCGCATTCGGCGGAGCCGTCACCGCATCGCGCCTCCTCGGTCTCGATGTTGGGCAGACGGCGGAGGCCCTGTCGCTTGTCGCGACGAGCGTGGGCGGCATGACCGTTTCCACCCACAGTTGGGCCCGGGAATATCATGCGGGAAACGCTGCGCTGACGGCGACCAATGCGGTTCTCGCCGCTCGCAAGGGGTTCGCGGCGAATCCTGACACATTCGAATCCGCTGGCGGATTTTTCGAAGTTTTCGGTGCTCGCAGCGGTGCATCGACCGCGATCCTTGAGGGTATTGGCCGGGACTGGGACATCTGCAGGCAACTGGCCGTAAAAATATGGCCAGGCGCAATGCCGCTTGCCGCGGCGGTCGAAGCCGCCATCAATGCGGCGATAGAAGGCGACGTGCGACCGTCGGAAGTCGTTCGCATCGAGATCGCGGGGCCGCGCTTTGCTGCGCTTTACGGCTACCGTCACCCCAGGGACCTCGCTGCCGCGGTCCACAGTACCGCGTATTATCTCGCAGCCGGAATCGTCGACCGCGATTTCAACTGGTCGCACGTCTCTATGGACAAAATCCTCGATCCTGTGATCGCAAGCCTGCAAGATCTGGTCGAGGCGGTCCCCGATGCTGACCCCTCGCGTCACAGCTGGGAGTGGGGCGCTACCGTCACGATCATCCTGCGCGATGGACGGCGCTGCACGAGCACGGTCAACGCTCCCAAGGGCTCAGGCCCCAGGGGGATCGACTGGGCCGACATTGACCGAAAGGCACGAACCTTGATCTCACAATCGGGAACTCCTTCGGACAAGGTCGAACAAATCCTGGAAGTCGGACGCGCGTTCGAGCAGCTCAGAGGAGTTGAGCCGATGATCGCGCTCCTGCGAGCCCAACCGAAAGCTTCTTCATAATTCGGCATAACGGATACTGGGAAAAGGGGGCTTGGGCGACCACGTCAGCCAGGCATCGAATACGCGTGTCGGCTGGGAGGCTTAATCAACACGACGGATCTCGATCGCCGCCAGTTACTGCTCGAGACTCTTGATGCGACGGCTAGCGGTGGGCCAGGCGATTTCAGTCACCCGGGCGATGAGCGCTTCGGCAACCGCGAGGAGTGACGCGTTGGCGTCCCAGGTGCGGCCGGTTTCGGTTCGGCAGGGGAGCACGTGTCGTGCGTAGCGGGAAATAGGGCTCACCCACTCGTCGGTGATGAGCACAATGTGCGCGCGACGCTGACTGAGCGCGGTGGCGGTTTCGAGAAGAGATGGATCGTAGCGGCGCACATCGAACAGAATGGCGAGGTCGCCCGCGCGCACGTCGATCATCTGATCGGCACGGGTAGCAGGTCGCCCGTCTAGCCGGCGTATGCCCGGCCGGACGAGGCGCAGATGCGCCTCCATGTAACCGGCGAGGAAGTCGGTAAAGCGGCCACCACCCAGGTAACAGCCACTCTTGCCCAGGGCGATACGCTCGCAGACTGCGTCGAACTCCCACGCGGGGATGAGATCGAGCGTGTCTTGTGCGCGTTCTGCCGCTTGCTCGAGGAAGGCGCCGAGAAAGCTCTGCTCGCCGGGGCGCTCCGAAGAGAGCGCGGGACGCTGCAACGGAGACTTCGAGCGCTCCTCCAATTCCTCGCGCAGCGCCCGCTGAAAATCGGGGTACGATTTGAAGCCAAGCTGGGCGACGAAGCGCACGATCGTCGCGGGACTGACGCCCGCTC
>JBIQKK010000089.1:1590-7492 GCA_044506585.1 Hyphomicrobiales bacterium | reverse complement strand
TTGAAGCCAAGCTGGGCGACGAAGCGCACGATCGTCGCGGGACTGACGCCCGCTCCAGCGGCGAACTCGGCCACCGGGGCGAGACCAAGGAGGGGGTAATTGCCCAGGAGGCCTCGCGCCGCGCGGCGCCCTGCCCCGGTCAGGGCCTCGTTGAGATCATGCACCCGCGCCGCAACGGTCTTGCCGTCCATGCCTGAACCCTACGTTTCATGATTGACAGAAATTCAAACTGTGGAACTACTGTTACAGAGGTTAATAGCGCAGGCGTCCCGAAAAATGAACGCCCCGGGGGATGAAGCGGTCGAGGTAACGAATGGGGGCGGGCGCTCGCCTTTCGTCCTCGTTTGCGATCACGCTGCGCATTTCATCCCCGAACGCTATGGCGACATGGCGTTGACCCCGGAGGAACGCCTTAGCCATATTGCATGGGATCCCGGTGCGCTCGAGGTCAGCCGCCGGCTTTCGGAACGGCTCGATGCTCCGCTCATTGCCTCGCGCATCTCGCGGCTGGTGATCGACGCCAACCGCGATGTGGCGTCTCCCCGGCTGATCTGGACCCTGTCGGAGGCGACACGCATCGCCGCCAACGAGAACCTCTCTCCAGGCGAGCGGCAGCACAGGATCGATGCCTATTACCGGCCCTACCACGCCGCGATCGAAGAGATGCTCGAGCGGCGCCAGCGGTCGGAACACGAAACGATCCTTGTCTGCCTGCACTCGTTTACGCCCGTCTTTCTCGGCGTAGCGCGGCCATGGGAGATCGGCCTGATCCATGGCCGGGACGAGCGCTTCACGGCGGGGCTGCGCGCCGCGCTCGCGGCGGCAGAGCCCTCTCTCACCATCGGCTGGAACGAGCCCTACTCGGCACTGACCGGCGTCACCTTCACGCTCGAGGAACATGGCGACAACCGGGGTATCGAGTCTACGATGATCGAAATCCGCAATGACGGGATCAGGGACGATGCGGGTTCCGATCGCTGGGCCGCCCTTCTTGCCCGCACCCTAAAGGAGGCACATGCAATGACGCGCGCGGCGGATCGGATGCCCACCAGTCCGAGGAACACCTCACATGCCTAGGCCCATCCGCCTCTACGTCCTGTGGGTCGATACGCTCAACAAATGGGTCGGGCGGTTCGCGATGATGCTGTTCTTCGTGATGGCCGCGGTGATGCTGTGGTCGACGCTGTCGCGAGCCATGTTCGGAACACCGGTGAACTGGGCGCTCGAGACCACCCAGTTCCTGCTTGCGGCCTACTTTTTGCTGGGCGGTGCCTATTCGCTGCAGAACGACGCGCATGTGCGCATGGACCTTTTCTACGGCCGGTTCTCGCCACGTGGCCGCGCCGTTCTCGACGCCATCACCATCCTTTTCGTCGTATTTTTCCTCGTCTCCCTGCTCTGGGGCGCGGTGTCGAGCACGCAATATGCGCTGCAGTACAACCAGAAGAACTACAGCGCCTGGTCTCCGGTCCTCTGGCCGGTGAAGGTTGCCATGACCATCGGCATCTTCCTCATGCTGCTGCAGGTCATCTCGCAGTTCTTCAAGGATCTCGCAGACGCGATCGGTAGGCCCATCGTATGACCCCCGAACTCATCACCATCTTCATGTTTGCCACCATGATGGTGCTGCTCTTTACGGGGCAGCGCGTCTTCGGCGTCATCGGCTTCGTCGGCTCGGCGGCGGCCCTCTGGCTGTGGGGCAGGGGTGCGGTTGAAATGCCGTTCAACCAGGCCTTCCAGGTGCTCAACTGGTATCCGCTGATCACCGTGCCATTCTTCGTGTTCATGGGTTACATGATGAGCGAGAGCGGCATCGCTTCCAATCTCTATCGCATGTTCCATGTGTGGTTCGGGCCTGTACGTGGCGGCCTCGCGCTCGGCACGATGGGCCTGATGGTACTGATCTCGTGCATCAACGGGTTGAGCGTCGCCGGCATGGCGATCGGTGCGACCATTGCGCTGCCCGAACTGCTCAAGCGCGGCTACGACAAGATCATGGTGACGGGTGTGATCCAGGGCGGCTCGACGCTGGGTATCCTGATTCCGCCCAGCGTGGTGCTGGTGCTGTTTGCGATGATCGCGCGCGCGCCGATCACCGAACTCTGGCTTGCCGGGATCCTTCCCGGGCTGATGATGGCGGTGATCTTCGGGCTCTATATTTACATCCGCTGCCGTATCCAGCCCGAGCTCGGACCGCCGATGTCGGAGGAAGAGCGCACTCAGATCACGATGCGCGAGAAGATCGTCCTCCTGCGCGAGGGCATCATGCCGGTGGCGGTCTTTGCCATCATGATGACCCTGTTCCTGACCGGCATCACGAGCCTCACCGAAAGCTCAGCCGTGGGTGCCCTGCTCGCGACCATTGCCGCGCTCCTTTCGGGCAAGCTCAACTGGAAAGTGCTCGAGACGACGACACGGCAGACCCTGTTCATCAGCTGCATGTTCCTGTGGATCATTCTCGGCGCGCTGTGTTTTTCCTCCGTCTATGACGGGCTCGGCGCCGTGCGGGCGATCGAGAACCTGCTGCTCAACACGTTTGGCCTCGACCCCTGGGGCATCCTCATTCTCATGCTGCTGAGTTTCATCGTCATGGGAATGTTCCTCGACGACACAGCCATGCTCGTGATCGTCGCGCCGCTCTACATTCCGCTGGTGCGGACGCTGGGCTTCGACCTGATCTGGTTCGGCATTCTTTACACCATCACCTGCCAGATCGCGTACATCACGCCGCCTTTCGGCTATAACCTGTTTCTCATGCGAGCCATGGCGCCGCCCGAGATTTCGCTGGGCGATATTTACCGTTCGATCCTGCCCTTCATGCTCTTGATGGTAGTTTCGCTCATCATCCTCATGGTCTTCCCGCAGATCGCGCTGTGGCTACCCAGCCTCTACAGCGGACGGGGGCTCTAATGCGACACCAGTTGCGAGCGAGCGTGCACGGACGAAGGAGGCGCCAGCCGAACTGACCCTTGTCAAACCGACCTAGCATTCGGGGAGGAGCCAAACTTCCCGGAGACAACACAAACAGGGATGGAAGCAGATGACTGAGACTCTCAACAAACGCAGCTTTTTGAAGAAGGCCGGTCTTGCCACCGCGGGCGCCGTGGGCGCCACCACGCTGGCGATGCCCCATGTGAAAGCGCAAAGCCCGATCCGCTGGCGCCTGCAGACCTATGCCGGCCCGGCGCTGGCTGAGCACGTGGTCAAGAACGCCATCGACTGGTTCAACACTGCCGCCAATGGCGAAATGGAAATCGAGCTCTATACGGCCGACCAGCTCGTGCCGCATGGCGAGCTGTTCCGTGCGGTGCAAACCGGCACGATCGATGCGGCGCAGAGCGACGACGACTCGGCCGCGGCACCGGTGGACGTCAAGGTGTTCGGGGCCTACTTCCCGCTCGCTTCGCGCTATTCGCTGGACGTGCCGGCGCTGTGGCACTGGCACGGGCTCAAGGAGATCTGGGAAGAGGCCTACGCCGAAATCCCGGACGTCACCTGGCTCTCGACCGGTGCGTGGGACCCGTGCAATTTCGGGACCACCAAACCGATCCAGTCACTTGCCGATCTCAACGGCCTGCGCGTCTATACCTTCCCCACCGCCGGACAGTTCCTCTCCAAATGGGGCGTGGTGCCGGTCTCGCTGCCTTACGAAGATGTCGAACCGGCGCTGCAGACGGGCGAACTCGACGGCATCTGCTGGTGCGGCACGACCGAACTGCACACCGTAGGTTGGGCTAACGTGCTCAAATACTATCTTACCAACCCGCTGTCGGGTGCATGGGCGGGGTCCTACTTCGTCAACACCGCGAAGTGGAACGAGCTTCCGCCCCATCTGCAACAGCTCTACCGCATGATGATCGACACCTCGCACTACTATCGACAGCACTGGTACTGGGCGGGTGAGGCGAACTACCGCCTGAACGGCAAGCTCGAACTCACCACGATCCCCGAAAGCGAGTGGAAAGAGGTCGAAGAAGAGGCCGTGCGATTCTGGGACCAGATCGCCTCCCAGAGCCCCCGCAGCGCCAAGGTCGTCGAGATCATCAAGAAGTACAACGCCGACATGGTGAAGGCAGGACCGCCCTACCGCTACGGCGCGTAAGCACCTTCCGGCCGCGAGGAGTCCTCCTCCTCCTCCGCGGCCGGACAATCTGGAATAAGCCCACCACTGGAGCCTCCCCTCATGCCTGCCTACTCACTCGCGCAGCTCAAGGCCGATGTCGCGAACGGGTCGATCGACACGGTGCTCGTCGCCTTTCCGGACATGCAGGGGCGGCTGATCGGCAAGCGCTTCCAGGCCGAGTTTTTCCTTGAGGGCGCGATCGACGAGACGCATGGCTGCAACTACCTGCTGGCCGACGACATCGACATGGAGCCGGTCCCAGGCTACGCGGCCGCCAGTTGGGACCAGGGCTATGGTGACTTCGTCATGAAGCCAGACCTGGCCACGCTGATGAAATGCACCTGGCTCGAGGGCACAGCCCTGATCCTCGCCGACCTCGTCGACCACCATCATCACGAGCCCGTCCCGCATTCGCCACGTGCCGTGCTCAAGAAGCAGCTTGCCCGCCTCGATGCCCTTGGGCTGACCGCGAATTTTGCGTCCGAGCTGGAATTCTATCTGTTCGACGAAGACTTTCGTTCGATCCACGACAAGGGGCACCGCAATCTCAAGACGGCGGGCTACTACATCGAGGACTACCACATCTTCCAGACCACCAAGGAAGAGGGCGTGATGCGCGCGCTGCGCAAGCAGCTCACGGCCTCGGGTATTCCGGTCGAGAACTCGAAGGGAGAATGGGGTCCCGGGCAGGAAGAGATCAACGTCCGCTATGCCGATGCGCTCACGATGGCCGACCGCCATGTGGTCATCAAGAACGCCACCAAGGAGATCGCCTGGCAGCAGAACAAGGCCGTGACCTTCATGGCCAAGTGGGATTTCGAGCTCGCGGGATCATCGAGCCACATTCACATGTCGCTGGCCAAAGCGGGCAAGAACGTCTTCGCAGACAGCAAGGACCCCCTTGGCATGTCGACGACCATGAAGCAGTTCATGGCCGGACAGCTCACCTATGCCGGCGACATCACCTACTTTCTCGCGCCCTACATCAACTCGTACAAGCGCTTCCAGGCTGGGACCTTTGCCCCAACCAAGGCCATCTGGAGCCGTGACAACCGCACGGCGGGGTTCCGCGTCTGCGGCGAGAACACCAAGGGTGTGCGCGTCGAATGTCGCATCGGCGGCGCCGACCTTAACCCCTACCTCGCCTTCGCCGCGCTGATCGCCGCAGGTCTCAAGGGCATCGAGGACAAGCTGGAACTCGAACCCGTGTTCGAGGGCGATGCCTATGCCGGCAGGAAGCTCCGCGAGGTTCACAAAACGCTGCGCGAGGCAACAGCGGCGCTCCGGAAATCCAAGATGCTCGCAGATGCGCTGGGCCGGGACGTCGTGGATCACTACGTCCACACGGCTGAATGGGAACAGTTCGAATATGACCGTCGCGTCACGGACTGGGAACTCAAGCGCGGCTTCGAGCGCTCCTGACCTCTTGCTTTCTTTACAGGTGACCCATGGCCGAGACGGTCAAGATCATTTCTCCCATTGACGGCAGCGTCTATGCCGAGCGTCCCGTCGCCGACGGTGCCGAGATCGAGGCTGCGGTGGCGAGGGCCAAGGCTGCGCGCAAGGCATGGGGCGAGGTGACCGTGCGCGAACGCGCCAAGTTCCTCAGCCACTTCGTCGATGCGCTGCTGGCCAAAAATGACGAGATCGTGCCCGAGCTCGCCTGGCAGATGGGCCGCCCGGTGCGCTATGGCGGCGAGCGCCGCGGTGTCGAAGAGCGGGCGCGGCACATGATTGCCATCGCCGAAGAGTCGTTGGCACCTTCGGCTCGCCCGCCCA
>JBIQKK010000089.1:0-1490 GCA_044506585.1 Hyphomicrobiales bacterium | reverse complement strand
CGGCGCATCGAGCGCGCCGCGGCCGGAACATTTGCAACGCTGGGCCTCGAGCTCGGCGGCAAGGATCCCGCCTACGTGCGGCCGGACGCCAACCTGCCGAGCGCCATCGAGAATCTGGTTGATGGCTCGTTCTTCAATTCCGGCCAGTCCTGCTGCGGCGTCGAGCGCATCTACGTGCATGCGGACGTCTATGACCGCTTCGTCGAGGGCTTTGTCGAGACCACCAAGGGCTGGACGCTGGGTCATCCGCTGGAGACCGATACCGTCGTGGGACCGATGGCGGCGCCGAAATTTGCCGACATCGTGCGCGATCAGACGGCCGAGGCGCTGCGCAAGGGCGCAAGGGGGCTGATGGATGGCAAGCACGCCGACGACAAGCCGGGCTCACCCTACCTCGCGCCCCAGGTGCTGGTGGATGTGAACCATCAGATGGCGGTGATGCGCGAAGAGAGCTTCGGTCCCGTGGTCGGCATCATGAAGGTCGCCGATGACGACGAAGCCGTGACGCTCATGAATGACAGCCCCTATGGCCTGACCGCGTCCGTGTGGTCGGCGGATCTCGATGCCGTGGCGGCGCTGGGCGCACGAATCGAAACCGGTACCGTCTTCGCCAACCGCTGCGACTATCTCGACCCCGCGCTGGTGTGGACCGGCGTCAAGGAAACGGGCAAGGGCGGTGCTCTGAGCGAGATCGGCTACCACAATCTGACACAGCCCAAATCATACCACCTCAAAGAGGCGTGAGGCGCAACGCGCCGGAGACCATCATGACGAAAGCCAACTGGAACTATCCCACCGCGGTGCGCTTCGGCGCCGGCCGCATCGCCGAGTTGCCCGACGCATTGAAGGCCGTCGGGATCACGAAGCCATTGTTCGTCACCGATACGGGTCTCGCGAACCTCCCGGTCACGACCAATGCCCGCAGGATACTGGCTGACGCCGGCATCGATGCCGGGTTCTTCTCGGACGTGAAACCCAACCCACCCGCGACCAATGTCGAGGCGGGCGTCGCGATGCTCAAAGCCGGTGGGCACGACGGTGTCATCGCCTTCGGGGGCGGCTCGGGCCTCGACGTTGGCAAAGCCATTGCTTTCATGGCGGGGCAGACGCGGCCGATCTGGGATTTCGAGGATATCGGCGACTGGTGGACGCGGGCCGATGCCAAGGCGATCCTGCCGATCGTCGCGGTGCCGACGACCGCCGGAACCGGCTCGGAGGTCGGCCGTGCCAGCATCATCACCGACCCCGCGACGCATTCCAAGAAGATCATCTTTCATCCCCTGATGCAGCCGCGCATCGTCATCGCCGATCCCGAACTGACGGTTGGCATGCCGCGGTTCATCACCGTCGGCACGGGCTTCGACGCGCTGGCGCACTGCCTCGAAGCCTATTGCTCCCCCTTCTATCATCCACTCGCCGACGGCATCGGCGCGGAGGGCGTGCGGCTCGTATTCGAGAATTTGCCCAAGGTTGTGGCCAACCCAAACGAC
>JBIQKK010000009.1:38803-55289 GCA_044506585.1 Hyphomicrobiales bacterium | reverse complement strand
TTGCGAGCGCCGAGTGGCGCGATAAGGCAGGCGGCTATGCCATCCAGGGCATCGCTGGCGCGTTCGTGGTCAAGCTCGTGGGGTCCTACTCGGCGGTCGTCGGCCTGCCGCTCAACGAGACGGTCGGACTGCTCGCCGGCGAAGGTTACCCGGTCCATTTCAACTGGCTCAACCAGACCACGCTCACGGCGGTCTAGCATGGCCAAAGTGGTGCGCCTCAAACCGTCGCGCCCCTGCCCGATCTGCGGCAAGCCGTCGGTGCAGGCCTTCCATCCCTTCTGCTCGGCCCGCTGTCAGGATATCGACCTCAACCGCTGGCTCTCGGACGCCTATCGCATTCCCACCAGCGAGGAACCCGAGCGCCCGCCCGAGAAATCCGGCGAGGACGAGGAATAGGATTTTGACGACTTGCACGGTCCGGAACGAGCCCCTATAAACCGCGGGCTTTCGGCACCTGTTCCGGGTTGTCGCGAATGCCCGGGTAGCTCAGTTGGTAGAGCAGCGGATTGAAAATCCGCGTGTCGCTGGTTCGATTCCGGCCCCGGGCACCATTCTTTTATTTTGTCGCCACACTTCAGCCAGCTACGCGCGGACTTTGTCCCACCGGCGGGGCGCCGGGAGGGTGCACAGACGAAGTCGGAGACGGCTGCCTGCGCTGCAAGCCCCCTAAGCGCCAGGGCGTGCTACCCGCTACAAAAACATGCGGCACGGCGATCGCAAAGCAGCGAGGCGCAGCGCGATACCCATCACTCAATGCCCACCCTTTGCACTTATGAAAACCTGCGGCTTAACCCGCTTGGGGATCTCGAGAGCGCTATACCGAAGCGACGTCCGCATTTGAGTCCTGCGCGCAATGTCGCTCCAGGATGTCCAGCAAGGCTTTGACGATCGGGTTCGGTTCGATCCCTCGTCGATAGATGAGCCCGGCACGACGGAGCGTCCGCAACTCGGGAACGTTGACGGGTTGGATGAAGCCTGCTTCCGAACGCGCAAGATGCGCCTCGGCGTGATAGCTGAGGTAATCGCTGGCGCGCATCAGCGCTAGCTTGAGTGCGATCACATCGGTCTCGATGTAGGGGATCGGGGGTGGCAGCCCAGCCACCCTGAGTTGGTGATGAAGTCGCCCGGTCATGTAGGAGGTGGCGGGCGGCAGAATCCACGGGTAGCCGAGCAGGTCCTCGGGCCGAATTTCAGCCTTTCGCCGGATGGGGTGATTTACATCAGCGATGACGATGTACTGGTCCGCCATCAGCGGTTGCCATGCGAGTTGCGGATCGAGCCGCGCCGTCTCCGGCACGGCGGCCAGGACGAAGTCGAGCGCGCCGCTCTTCAGTTGCTCCTTAAGCTGATCGTCTCCCCCGCCCGTGATGTGCAAGCGTATCCTTGGGCGCACCGATCGCAATTCGGCGATCGCTTCGGGCAGGATGGTTTCCTGCCATGACGGACCGGCGCCGATCCTGATCAGACCCTCGCTGCCCGACTTGAGCGCCGCCACCTCTTCCAAGGCCGTCCCGAGCGCCGCCTTGACGTCCTTGGCATGCCGCAAGACGGCAACGCCGTAAGCGGTCGGAGTCACGCCTCTTGCCTGACGCTCGAACAGGGGCGCGCCGAAAGAGTCCTCGAGGCGGCGAATGGCCTTGGTCAATGCGGGCTGAGTAATGCCGAGATCCAGCGCGGCTGCGCGCATCGAGCGCCGCGCAACGACGGCGAGGAAGTAGTCGATCGTCCGCAGCTCGAACATCGATAGCCTTTGGTTATCGCTCGTCTTCCCAATAGTGCTTGCCACGGTTTGGTCGTGGGATCAATCCTTGGTGCGCGGGGCCGGGAGACCATGCCCCGCGCACACAGCGAGGAGGGGACTATGGGAAAACTGTCACGCCGCACTCTTCTTATGGGCATGGCCGGCATGCCGCTGGCGCTGGCGAGCCACAGAAGCTGGGCCGCTGATGGGCAGCCGACGACGGCGGCGGAGGTGGACATCGGCAAGGCAAAGGCGGAGGGCAAACTGACGCTCTACACCAGCCTCGACACCAAGATCGTCGATGCGATCGTCGCGAAATTCAAACAAGCGCACGGCATCGACGTCGAGTATTTCCGCGGTTCGTCCGGCGATGTGACCTCCAAGGTGCTCGCCGAAGCGGACGCGGGCGGCATCCAGGCGGATATGATCGATGCATCTGATCTTGCGGCACTGCTGCTGATGAAGGAGCGCGGGCTGTTGCTTGAAAAGAGTTCCGACGCGGCGGCCGTCGTCCCGGCCGCTCTGCAGGATCCCGACGGCACCTGGATGGCCGATCGGCTGACACAGGCGGTCATCCAGTACAACACGAACGAGTTCGGCGGCGACAAGGCACCAAAGACCTGGCAAGACCTGGCCAAGCCGGAGTTCAACGGTCGGCTGGTCTTCTCAAGCAGCGCCAACGGTGATGGCGCGCCGCGCCTCTACACCCTGGCGAAGGCCTTCGGCTGGGAGTTGCTCGAGGCTTATGCCGCCAACAACCCCATCCGGACGACAACGCCTCAGCTGATTTCGCAGATTGTCGAAAGTGGAGAAGGCGGAGCGGCCTTCGCGACCAATGACAACATTGCCTGGCGCTCAAAGGGCGAGAGCAAGCCGACAGACTACATCTATCCTGCTGAGGGCGTACCGACCGAGCCTGGGGCCGTTGGGCTCGTCAAGGGTGCGGCTCATCCGCATGCGGCGTTCCTGTTCCACGAATACTGGATGGGAAAGGAAGCCCAGGCGCTACTCGTCGAGGGCGGCAAGTACTCGAGCCGGACGGACGCGGCTCCGCCGACGGGCAGCCTCTTGCTCGGCGACATCAAGCTGCTGACGCTCGACTACGAGGACTACAAGAACAACAAGCAGGAGATCCAGCAGCGGATGGCGGACATGTTTGGCGGCGAGTGGGGCGTCTGAGACCCATCGGTCGATAGCTGCCGGCGTGGAGGTAAAAGCATGACGACCACCGGGAGGGGGAGCAGGCGCCCCCGTGGCCGCATCGGCGGCAGCACGATCATTTTCGGGCTGTTGATCGTCCTCCTGCTCGTCATCGTGGGCTATCCGCTATTGTGGCTGTTCCTTGCCTCGTTGGGCGTGCCGGGCGACTTTGGGCTTAGTCATCTCGTTCGCGTCTATTCCCGGGCGCAGAATGTCCAGCCGCTGGTGAACACGCTGATCCTCGCGCTCGGGGCCGGCGTCCTGAGTGTGGTCCTCGGGGTCCCGCTCGCGTGGGCCACCGCGCGCAGCGACATGCCGTTTCGCCGCACTGTCCAGGCGCTGGTTGCCCTCGCCTACATCATGCCACCCTATCTGACCGCGATCGCCTACATCATCTTGCTGGGGCCGGAGGCCGGCTATTTGAATCGTCCCATTCAGGCACTCACCGGCATGACGCGGGGACCGCTGAATATCTTCAGCATGAGCGGCGTGATCTTCGTTATCGCCATGCACGTCTTTCCGTTCACCTACTTCATGACTCACAGCGCCCTGCGTTCGGTCGATGCATCTTATGAAGAGGCTGGGCGCCTGCTCGGGGCGGGGCGCTGGGCGGTGCTGCGACGAGTCTACCTCCCACTCGTCGCGCCAGCGATCACGGGTGGGGCCCTGCTTTCGGCCATTGCGTCGATGGCGCTCTTCGGCCCGCAGGCGCTGCTCGGCATGCCGGCACAGGTGACATTCCTGCCCACGCGCATCTACGGGGTAATAGGCGCCTATCCGCCGCGCTGGGCAGACGCGTCTGCGCTCTCGCTCACCCTTGTGGCGCTGACCGCCCTGGGGCTCGTCATGCAACGGGCTTATCTGGAGCGCCGTTCTTATGTCACCGTGGGCGGGCGCGGCTTGAGGCTCGAAACAATTCCGCACGGACGTTGGAAATGGGGCCTTCTGGCAGTCTGCGCGGCGGTCGTCTTTCTGAGCGCAATCGCCCCCATCGCGGTCCTGGTGATCGCGTCTTTGAGCCGTAGCTGGGTCGAGGGCCTTTCGGTGGCGAATTTCACGCTGTCGAACTTCGACGAGGCCCTGTTCCAAAACCAGATCGCGGTACGGGGCATCGTCAACAGCTTCATGCTGGCCTTTGGCGCCAGCATCGTCGCCGTGCTCATCGGCGCGACGGTCGCCTATGTCGACCTGCGTACGCCGATGCGGGGACGGCGGTTGCTCGACTACCTTGCGATCCTGCCGCTCGGGTTGCCTGGAACGGTCCTCGCGGTGGGCGTGCTCCTTGCGTTCATTCGTCCGCCACTCGTCCTCTACGGCACGATCTGGATTCTGCTTGTTGCCTACATTGCCCGCGCCGTTCCGCTGGCAACCCGCAGCGCCAATGCGACACTGCGCCAAATCGACGTGTCGCTCGAAGAGGCCGCGCGCGTCGTCGGCGCAACGCAGTTGCAGGCACTCCGCCACATCCTGTTGCCGCTCGCCCGGCCTGGATTGGCCGTTGCCTTCCTTTTGGTCTTCATTCCGTCGCTGGGCGAGCTGAGCGCGACGATCCTGCTCTACTCGAGCGGTGTGGAGACGATCTCCGTCGCGGTGTTCCGCCTCAACGAGCTTGGTCAACTGGAAGTGGTGGCGGCGTTGGCTGTCTTCATGATCGCAGTGACGCTGGTGGTGAGTCTGCCGCTCAACTGGCTGTCCGATCGCGGTCGGCTGACGACAAACGGCGCGACAGGGGTTTAGGGGTCGGATCATGGCGTTTATCGAAATCCAGGGCCTCGCCAAGAGTTTCGGACTCTTCCAGGCGCTGAGCGGGATCGACATCTCGATCGAGGAGAAGGAGTTCGTCACCTTCCTCGGTCCCTCGGGCTGCGGAAAGACAACGACGCTACGTCTGCTTGCAGGCTTCCTGACCCCGGACAGCGGTTCGATTTCAGTGGGCGGTGACGTGATCTCCTCGCCCAGCGAGATCGTGCCCCCCGAGCGGCGCCGGATGGGGATGGTTTTCCAGAACTACGCCGTATGGCCCCACATGTCCGTGCTCGAAAACGTCGCCTTCGGGCTGCGCTATGCCCGCATCGACCGGCGTGAGCACAAGCAGCGGATCGAGCAGGTGCTGGTCGCGGTCGGGCTGGAGGGACTCGAGAGTCGCCAGCCCAGTCAGTTGAGCGGCGGGCAGCAGCAGCGCGTGGCGCTCGCCCGATCGCTGGTGGTGGAGCCATCGATCCTCCTGCTTGACGAGCCGCTCTCCAACCTCGACGCGAAACTCCGCGAGCGCATGCGGTCCGAACTGAAGAGCCTGCAGCGCCGGACAGGCATCACATTCATCTACGTGACGCACGATCAGTCGGAAGCCATGGCGCTGTCCGATCGCATCGTCGTCTTCCACAAGGGCACGGTCCAACAGGTCGGAACGGCACGTGACGTCTATGAACGGCCCGCCAACCTGTTTGTCGCCGATTTCATGGGTCAGGTGAACAGGCTCTCGAGTACCATCGCCGGACGGCAGGCAGGCGTCGCTGTTGTGACGGTCGGTCGACATTCGCTCCGGGCTATCGGCGTGCTTCCGAGCGACGCGACGACCGCGACAGTCACCATTCGTCCCGAGGCCCTCGTGTTCTCTGGCGACGCTCGGGCGGAAGGCGACAATCAGCTACCTGGAACGATCACCGAGGCGATCTTTCTCGGCAGCTTCATCGACTATCAGGTCGACATTGGCGGGGCTGTCATCAGGGTTCAGGGTGACCGACGCGGCTTTCGTCCCGTCGGCAGCAACGTGGTCCTGACCGTCCCCGTCACCGAGTGCGTACTCATGAGCGAGTCGACCGAAACACTCCATTCCCAATCTTCATGATAGCGCAACGGCGGACACCACCATGGCAGGACGGAACGTACTTCTCATCATGTCGGATGAGCACAGCCGGCGAGTAATGGGCGCCTACGGCGACACCATTGTCCGCACGCCGACGCTCGATGCACTTGCCGCCCGTGGAACGCTGTTCGACAGCGCGTACTGCAATTGCCCGATCTGCGTGCCGAGCCGCGCCAGCTTTGCGACGGGCCGGTACGTGCATTCCATCGGCTACTGGGACAACGCGTTCCCCTATCGCGGCACGCCGCAATCGTGGGGACATCGCCTGCATGAGACGGGCCATCGCTGCGATTCGATCGGCAAGCTGCATTATCGCGGCAGCGACGATCCCAACGGGTTCGACAATGAGATTCTGCCGCTCCATGTGCTCGAGGGTGTGGGCGATGTTAAGGGCATGCTGCGCCGGCCTCCGCCGGTCAGCAAGAGTACGGGCCAGCTTGCCGGGGACGCGGGCGCGGGCAATTCGACCTATCTTCAGTACGACCGCGACATCCGCGACAAGGCAACGGAATGGCTCAAGTCTGTTGCAGCGGAGCCGCCAGGCAAACCCTGGTGCCTGTTCGTTTCGTTCGTGTGCCCACATTTCCCGCTGATCGCGCCACCGGAGTTCTTCAACCTCTACGATCTCGATCGTCTTCCACTCCCACGCCTCCGCGACCCCCTGGACTTTCCCGATCACCCGGTCCTGAGACGTCTCCGCGAAGTCCAGAACTACGAGGATCACTTCCGCGACGACCACCACGTCCGCACGGCGATCGCCGCCTATTACGGGATGGTATCGTTCCTCGATGACAACATCGGCCGAGTGCTGGCGACGCTCGCGGAGACCGGGCTCGAGGGCGAAACGGTCGTTGTCTACACGTCCGACCACGGCGACAATCTCGGGACACGGACCTTTTGGGGGAAGTCCAACATGTACGAGGAATCGGTGGGGGTCCCCCTGATCATCGCCGGTCCCGGCGTGCCCGCCGGACGGCGCGTCGCGACTCCGGTTTCATTGGTCGACGCGTATCCCACGATACTCGATGCCGTGGGGGAGGCGGACAGTGCCGAGGATCGCGATCTTCCAGGGACGTCGCTTCTCACGCTGATCGAGGGTGCCCAGACGGACCGGACGGTGTTCAGCGAGTATCACGCCGTCGGTTCGATGACCGGGATCTTCATGGTGCGCTTCGGCCGCTACAAGTACGTCCATTACGAGGGCTATGCGCCCCAACTCTTCGACCTTGAAGCCGACCCCGGGGAGACGCGCGACCTGGCGCTCGTGCCCGGGAACGACGCGATAGCCGCCGAGGGCGAGAGACGGCTGCGAGCCATCTGCGATCCTGCCAAGGTATCGGAACAGGCCTTCAGCGCCCAGGATCAGCGGATCCGCGAATTCGGCGGCGTCGACGCGGTATTGGAACGGGGCAGCTATCCTTACACGCCCGCCCCGGGCGAGGCGCCACGGTTGTCCTGACATCCGCCGCCATAAGAGCACCGATCGCAGCCTAGAGCGGTCACCGGGCTTCGTTACCCGTTCATTTGGGTTTTCATGTTCGCGCGATTGAATGCGCCGGACCCGGACGGCTTGTCATGATTCTGGAGCGAATTGGCAAAAGATGTGAATGCTTTGCGGTACCGTTGCAATGACCTGCAACAGAGTGCTCTAGAGCAACGTCCTATTGAAAAATCCGCGTGTCGCTGGTTCGACTCCAGCCCCGGGCACCATTCCCTTCAGCGCAAATCAAGGTCGTCGGCCCTTCCGCCCAATCTTTCGATTCGTAGAAGCAACGGAGTCGATCAGCGCCGACGCGAGCAGCGCGGCCTCCTTCGCCGTAGGTCCAGGCTCTCAGCCGTGGCGACTTTTGGTCGCCTCAACGAAATGCCGGGGCCACACGGCCCCGGCATTCCAGCGCGGGAGGTGAAGGGTTAGCCCTTCGGCGCAGATTCCCAGCTCTTGACGAGCTCGTCGTAGTTCACCGTCTGGCCCTGCTCTTTCTCGTTCTCGATCTTGAGCTGCGGCGCGAGGTTGCCCTTGGCGACCGCATCGGCGTTCCAGTAGGCGAGGTCATGCTCTTCGGCGAGCTTGGGACCGATGTCGCCCTGGATGCCGGCACGCTCGAGACGGGCGAGCACGGCTTCCTGTTCGGCGCACAGCGAATCCATCGCTTCCTGGGCGGTCTTGGCACCCGACGACGCATCGCCGATCGCCTGCCACCACAGCTGAGCGAGCTTGGGATAGTCAGGCACGTTCGTGCCGGTCGGCGACCACTGCAGGCGGGCCGGCGAGCGGTAGAACTCGATCAGGCCGCCCAGCTTGGGTGCACGATCCGTGAACGACTGGTGGTCAAGCGTCGACTGACGGATGAAGGTCAGGCCGACATGGCTCTTCTTGACGTCCACGGTCTTGCTGGTGACGAACTGGGCATAGAGCCAGGCCGCCTGGGCGCGGTCGACCGGGGTCGACTTCATCAGTGTCCACGAACCGGCGTCCTGGTAGCCGAGCTTCATGCCTTCCTTCCAGTAGACGCCGTGCGGCGACGGAGCGAAGCGCCATTTCGGCGTGCCGTCCTCGTTCACCACCGGCAGGCCTTCCTTGACGAAGTCTGCGGTGAAGGCCGTGTAGGTGAACATCTGCTGGGCGATCTTGCCCTGCGACGGCACCGGACCCGATTCCGAGAACGTCATGCCCTGGGCTTCCGGCGGAGCGTAGGCCTTGAGCCAGTCGAGATACTTCTGGATCGAGTACACGGCCGCCGGACCGTTGGTGTCGCCACCACGGGCCACGCACGAGCCGACGGGACGCGAGTTCTCGTCGACCTTGATGCCCCACTCGTCGACCGGAAGGCCGTTGGGGATGCCGCGGTCGCCGTTGCCGGCCATCGACAGCCACGCATCGGTGAAACGCCAACCCAGCGAGGGGTCCTTCTTGCCGTAGTCCATGTGACCGTAGACGGGGCCCTCGCCCATATCCCGGCCGGTGAAGAACTCGGCAATGTCCTCATAGGCCGACCAGTTGACCGGCACACCGAGGTCGTAGCCATACTTGGCCTTGAAGTCGGCCTTGTTCTTCTCGTCGTTGAACCAGTCGTAGCGGAAGAAGTAGAGGTTCGCGAACTGCTGGTCGGGCAGCTGATAGAGCTTGCCGTCGGGAGCCGTCGTGAACGACTTGCCGATGAAATCATCGACATCGAGGTTGGGATTGGTGACGTCCTTGCCCTCGCCCGTCATCCAGTCGGTGAGGTTGCGGGCCTGCTGATAGCGCCAGTGCGTACCGATCAGGTCCGAGTCGTTGATGTAGGCGTCGTAGATGTTCTCGCCCGACTGCATCTGCGTCTGCAGCTTCTCGACGACGTCGCCCTCGCCGATCAGGTCGTGCGTTACCTTGATGCCCGTAATCGCCGAGAAGGCGGGAGCGAGCACCTTGGACTCATATTCGTGCGTCGTGATGGTTTCGGACACGACCTTGATGTCCATGCCGGCGAACGGCGCGGCCGCGTCGATGAACCATTGCATTTCGGCTTCCTGGTCGGCCCGGCTGAGGGTCGACAGGTCACCGATCTCGGCGTCGAGGAACTTCTTGGCCTCGTCCATGCTCTGAGCCCAGACAGGTCCCGAAGCCAGCAGCACGACAAGTGCCGCCGTAGATGCTAGTAGTTGCCGTCGCATAAAATCCTCCCTGGATTGCACTGCGATATGGGAGCGGGCGGTCTCGTACACCGCCTGCTCCCAGCCTGAACTCCCCTAAACAAAGCGGAAAACGCAGATCGCGTAGACCACCGAAAGGGCGAGACTCCACCACAGCTGCGGACCCACGAGTCCGAGCCAGGCTAAGTTGATGAACCCGCTGCCCAGCAGCGAGATGAAGAGCCTGTCGCCTCGAGTCGTTTCGAAGCGCAGGATGCCGACGCGCGGATGCCCGCCGGGAGAGAAATATTCCCACACCGCCATGCTCGCGATGAGCAAGCCAATGACCCCGAAGAACAGGGCCGTCGGCCACGTCCATGCCATCCATGAGAAGTCCATCGCTACCTCCTCACACCCGGCCCAGGGCAAAGCCCTTGGCGATGTAGTTGCGAACGAAATAGATGACGAGCGCACCGGGGATGATGGTCAGTACGCCCGCTGCCGCGAGCACCCCCCAGTCGAGTCCGGACGCTGAAACGGTGCGTGTCATGATGGCCGATATCGGCTTCGCATCCGTCGTCGTCAGGGT
Organism: Hyphomicrobiales bacterium; assembly: GCA_044506585.1. Lineage (GTDB taxonomy): Bacteria > Pseudomonadota > Alphaproteobacteria > Rhizobiales > Devosiaceae > Devosia_A. The sequence goes on along the minus strand of JBIQKK010000009.1, from coordinate 45,284 downwards.
CCGTGCGATCAGCAATTCGACCCACGAGAACATGAAGCAGAAGAACGCGGCCACACCGATGCCGGAGGCAATGAGTGGCATGAAGATGCGAAGGAAGAAGCGCGGGAACGAGTAGCCGTCGATATAGGCGGTCTCGTCGATCTCCTTGGGCACGCCAGACATGAAGCCTTCGAGAATCCACACCGCAAGCGGCACATTGAACAGGCAATGCGCAAGGGCCACCGCGATGTGCGTGTCGATCAGCCCGAACGCAGAATACAACTGGAAGAAGGGCAGTACGAACACCGCCGGGGGCGCCATGCGGTTGGTCAGGAGCCAGAAGAACAGGTGCTTGTCGCCCAGGAATCGATAGCGCGAGAACGCGTAGGCAGCGGGCAAGGCCACCACCACGGAGATCACGGTGTTGAGCACCACGTAGATGATGGAATTGATGTAGCCCGAGTACCAACTGGGGTCGGTGAAGATCACCTCGTAGTTGCGCAGGGTGAAGTCGCGCGGCCAAAGCGTGAAGGTCGAGGTGATCTCGGTGTTGCTCTTGAAGCTCATGTTCAGGAGCCAGTAGATCGGCAGCATCAGGAAAATGATGTAGAGCGTCGGCACGATCCACGAAGCACGCGGTGTGTTGCGGCGCGCCCGACGCAGGCCGGCTCGCTCGGTCGCAGCCGTGCGCGACGTTTGCGCGTCCGGCGACGTGTCGGCGCGTACCACGGTGAAGCTCCTCACTTCGTCGGTCACCGCGCGCCCTCCTCGCCGACATTGGTCATCACCGTGTAGAACGCCCAGCAGACGAGCAGCACGATCAGGAAGTAGACCAGCGACATCGCTGCCGCGGGACCGAGATCGAACTGGCCGATCGCCATCTTGACGAGATCGATGGAGAGGAACGTCGTCTCGTTGCCCGGTCCGCCACCCGTCACGACGAACGGCTCGGTATAGATCATGAACGAGTCCATGAAGCGCAGCAGGACGGCGATCAGCAGCACCCGGTTCATCTTGGGCAACTGGATGTAGCGGAAGACGCTCCAGCGCGATGCGCCGTCGATCCTGGCGGCCTGGAAATAGGCGTCGGGGATCGATACGAGCCCGGCATAGCAAAGGAGGACGACAAGCGACGTCCAGTGCCAGACGTCCATAATAATGACGGTGATCCACGCCGCGATCGGATCCTGGACGTAGTTGTAGTTGATGCCGAGCGCCTTGAGCGTGTAGCCGAGCAGTCCGATGTCGACGCGACCGAACACCTGCCAGATCGTGCCGACCACGTTCCACGGGATCAGCAGCGGCAGCGCCATGAGCACGAGGCAGACCGACACACCCCACCCGCGCCGCGGCATGTTGAGCGCGATGAAGATGCCGAGCGGGACTTCGATCGCAAGAATGATCGCCGAGAAGATGAGATTGCGCAGCAGGGCCTGCCAGAAGCGCGAGGAATGCAGGAGATCGTGGAACCAGTCGACTCCGGCCCAGAAGAAGACATTGTTGCCGAACGTGTCCTGCACCGAATAGTTGACCACGGTCATCAGCGGGATGATGGCCGAAAAAGCCACAAGCAGCAGCACCGGCAGGACCATGAACCAGGCTTTGTTGTTCCAGGTCTTGTCCATCTCAGGCCCCCAGCTCGACGCGCCAGGAATCGGCGTAGAGGTTGATGCCCCTGGGATCGAAGGAGAGCTTCGCGTCCGCCGGGATCTCCTGATGCTCGGGTACGATCGCCGCGATTTCACGGCCTTCGAGTTCGGCATGGACGATCTTGCGCCGGCCGATATCCTCGATCTTGGTCACCGAGACCGGCAGGCCCTCGCGGCCGAGCCGCACATGCTCGGGCCTTACGCCCAGCTCGATGGTCGAGCCCTTGCCGACTGCCGCACTGCCGGGCAGTTCGATCGCGGACGACCCCAGATGCGCCGTCCGTCCTTCGAGCGCGACCGGTAGCACATTCATGCCCGGGGAGCCGATGAAGTAGCCAACGAAGGTGTGGCGCGGCTTCTCGAAGAGCTCGCTCGGCGTACCGATCTGAACGATCTGGCCCTCATACATGACGACCACTGTGTCGGCGAACGTCAGCGCCTCGGTCTGGTCGTGGGTGACATAGACCATCGTGTAGCCGAAACGGCGGTGAAGTTGCTTGAGCTGGCTGCGGAGCTGCCACTTCATGTGCGGGTCGATCACCGTCAAAGGTTCGTCGAACAGGATCGCATTGACGTCCGAACGCACGAGGCCGCGGCCGAGCGAGATCTTCTGCTTCTGATCCGCCGTCAGCCTGCGCGCTCGCCGGTTGGCGCGCTCGCTGAGCCCGATCATCTCGAGGATTTCGGCGACGCGCTTGTTGATCTCGGCTTCCGGCAATTTGCGGTTGCGGAGCGGGAAGGCGAGATTCTGCGCTACCGTCATGGTGTCGTAGATCACCGGGAACTGGAACACCTGCGCGATGTTGCGCTGCTCGGTCGAGCGCTCGGTGACGTCCTCGTCGTTGAACCGCAGATGCCCCTCGCTCGGCGTTACCAGCCCGGAAATGATCGAGAGCAGCGTGGTCTTTCCGCAGCCAGAAGGGCCGAGAAGCGCATAAGCGCCCCCATCCTCGAAGACGTGGTTCACTTCCTTGAGCGCGAAGTCGCTCTCATTGCGCGGGTTGGCGAGGTAGGAGTGGCGGATGTGATCGAGCTCGATGCGCGCCATTCTAGGCCGCCTTTCCGAGCGTCGGCGCGGTGACGGCGCGCCCGTTTTGGTCGAACACCAGCAATTGCTTGGGGTCGATGAACATCTCGATCATCTGGTCCGCTTCGACATGATGCACGCCCGGCGCGAGGATGACCCAGCGGACATCGGCGAAGTTCACATGGATGAAGCTTTCCGAACCCGAAATCTCGGTGATGACGACGCGCGCCGTGAGCGGCACGGCATCTTCCGACATGCGCGATAGAGAAAGATGGTGGGGTTGGAAGCCAACCGTATAGGTACCGTCGGGGACTACGACGATTTCGGTGGGCACTGGCAGTCCAACGCCACCATCCAGGAGGAACTGGTTGCCACGCTTGTTGAGGACAATCGTGTTGAGCGGCGGATCGGCGAAGGTTCGCGCGGTGATGAGGTCTGCCGGCCTGCGGTAGACATCGATCGTTGGTCCGAACTGCGTGATCCGTCCCTCGTGAAGCGTTGCGGTGTTGCCGCCGAGGAGAAGCGCCTCCATCGGTTCGGTGGTCGCATAGACGAAGATCGAGCCCGCTTCGGCGAAGATACGTGGCAGTTCGGCACGAAGTTCTTCGCGCAGCTTGTAGTCGAGGTTGGCCAGCGGCTCGTCGAGGAGGACCACGCTCGCATTCTTGACCATCGCCCGCGCCAGTGCCGTGCGCTGCTGCTGTCCGCCCGACAGGTTGAGTGGTGTGCGGTCGAGGTAGGGTCCGAGCCGCATCAGATCGGCCGCCCGCTTCACCTTCGCTTCGATCTCGGCGCGCGGAACGCCCGCGACGCGCAGCGGCGAAGCGATGTTCTCGTAGACCGTCAGCGTGGGGTAATTGATGAACTGCTGGAACACCATCGCCACGTTGCGCTTCTGTGGCACGACGCCGGTGACATCCGCCCCGTCGAACCACACGCTGCCGGTCGTTGGTTTGTCCAGGCCTGCCATCAGCCGGATCAGGCTGGTCTTTCCCGAAAGCGTTGGTCCGAGGAGTACATTGAGCGTGCCGCGCTGAAGTGTCAGTGAGACATCGCGGATGTACGTCTCGCCGCCGACCTGCTTGCTGACATTCCTCAGTTCCAGCATCGGATCACCCTACCGCCGCATGCCGGGTCACGCCCGACTGGATGAATTCATCGAGCGCGGCGACATTGACCGAGCTGGCATGGAGCCCGCGCTTGGTCCGCCGCCACAGCACGTCATCAAGTGTCCTCGCCCACTCGTTCAGCATCAAGTAGCGGACTTCAGCTTCGTACAAATCGTCGCCGAAATGCCGCCCCAGGTCGGCATAGCTGCGCGCGAGGCCGAGGATCTTGCGGGCGAGCGTCCCGTACAGCCGGACGAGCCGCTGCGCATAGGCGAGATCGAGGAATGGGTAGTCGCGCTTGAGGCCCGCAACGACCTCGGGATAGCCGGTGGGTGCAAAGTCGCCACCGGGCAACGGCACGCGGTCGGTCCAGGGTTTGCCCTTGGTACCGATGATCTCGGCCGCCTTCTCGAGTGTCACCTCCGCCAGCCGCCGATAGGTGGTGAGCTTGCCGCCGATAACGTTGATGAGCGCCGCACCGCCTGGGGTGATCGACGACTTCAGCACGTAGTCCCGCGTTGCTTCCTGCGCCCGCGAGGCGCCGTCGTCATAGAGCGGCCGTACGCCGGAATAACTCCAGATGATCTCGCTCGGCAGCACGGGCTTCTTGAAATACTCGCTCGCTACGGCGCAGAGGTAGTCGATCTCGCCCTGGGCGATCTTTGCATCGGCTGGATCGCCCTCGTAGTCGCGGTCCGTCGTGCCGATCAGCGTATATTCGCCTTCGTACGGGATGGCGAAAATGATCCGGCCATCGGCGTTCTGGAACATGTAGCAGCGGTCATGCTCGTAGAGCTGCTTGACGACGATATGGCTGCCTTGGACGAGCCGCACATTGCCAACACTGTTCTGCCCCAGCGTCACCGCGAGGACCCGATCGACCCAGGGGCCTGACGCGTTGATCAGCAGCCGGGCACTCACCAGGCTGCGCTCACCGGACACTTCGTCCTGGAGTCCGATCTGCCAGATGCCCCCCTCCGCCCTCGCCGACATAACTTTGGTCCGTGTGCAGATCGTCGCGCCATGGTCGGCCGCGTCGCGGGCATTGAGCACGACGAGGCGGGCATCGTTCGCCCAGCAATCGGAGAACTCGAACGCTGTCGAGTACCCCTCGCGCAGCGGCTTGCCTGCAACATCCTCACGCAGATTCAACGTGCGCGTCGGGGGAAGCAATTTGCGGCCGCCGAGGAAGTCGTAGACGAAGAGGCCAAGGCGCAGGAACCACGCCGGCCGCAGCCCCTTGTGATGCGGTAGTACGATGCGGAGCGGCCAGATGATGTGAGGTGCGATGCTCCACAGGACTTCGCGTTCCATCAGGGCCTCTCGCACCAGGCGGAACTCGTAGTGTTCGAGGTAGCGCAGCCCGCCGTGAATGAGTTTGGTCGCGGCCGAAGAGGTACCGCTCGCAAGGTCGTTCATTTCGGCGAGGAAAACCGAATAGCCGCGCCCGGCGGCATCACGGGCAATTCCGCACCCGTTAATTCCTCCGCCTATGACGAAAATGTCATAGATGACCGCATCGGCCATTGGCCCTCTCCCACGCTTTGCGTCCCAGTGTCTGGTTAACGAAAAGCCACAGGAGCTAATGTGAAAGACAAACGAATGTCAACCGAAAGACATCCGCGCATGTCTTTCTGACACTCGCACGACCTAGCCGTTGCTCTTTCCGTGGGAATCCTCGACGGCTTCGATGAGGGTCACGCCGGCATCGCGACAGACCTGACGGATCGACGGCCGCGTCAGGCGATCCGTAATGAAGCTGTTGACCTGGCTCAAATGCCCGATCCGGACCGGCGCCGTCCGGTCGAATTTGGTCGAATCCGACACCAGGATCACGTGCCGGGCGTTCGCGATTATGGCCTGCGAGACCTTCACCTCCCGGTAGTCGAAGTCGAACAGCGCGCCGTCCTCGTCCATTGCCGAGGTCCCTATCACGGCAAAATCGACCTTGAACTGGCGGATGAAATCGACCGCCGCCTCACCTACAACGGCCCCGTCCGACGGCCGGACGATACCGCCGGCAATGGCCACCTCGAAATGCGGGTAGACCCGCATCCTGTTGGCAACATTGATGTTATTGGTGATCACCATGAGATCCCGATGGTCCAGCAGCGCCTGGCTGACGGCCTCGGTGGTCGTACCGATATTGATGAACAGGGAGGCATTGTTGGGAATGAGCCTCGCGGCCGCCCGCCCGATCGCGTCCTTCTCCTCGGCCGCGATCCGGCGACGCGACTCGTACTGGAGGTTCTCGAGCCCCGAGGGGAACACTGCCCCGCCATGGATGCGCTTCAGCCTACCGGTCGCGCAGATGTCCGTGAGGTCCTTGCGGATCGTCTGCGGCGTCACGCCGAAATGCGCGACGAGGTCATCCACGAGCACCCGCCCCGTCAGTTTGGCGCGAGCAATGATTGCGTCGTGCCGCTCGGAAACGTCCATCTTCCGACCCTCTTCCCCTTCGCTCCGACACAGCAAACGCAATGAGCTCTTCACCGCTCACATTATTGGGGAAAGCGATACGTCGGGCGCCCGGCCCCTTCAACCCCGCCCCAATCGAAATCTACTCGAAAGCGAGCGAAACAAACGCCGGAGGGGGCGAATTCTCAGGAGACTGGCGCCGGAATCAATGTCCGGGTCGGGCCTCAAGCTCAGCGGACGGCTTGCCCAACGCCGCGGGCACCGGCCCTACCAGTTCGTGACTGAACCGTCCTTGCGCT
>JBIQKK010000009.1:27034-38703 GCA_044506585.1 Hyphomicrobiales bacterium | reverse complement strand
GCCCAACGCCGCGGGCACCGGCCCTACCAGTTCGTGACTGAACCGTCCTTGCGCTTCAGGTGCGGGGCTTCCCAGAATTCGAAGCTCTGTTCGGCGAGGAGGGCCTCGTTGACTTCGATACCCAGGCCGGGGGCATCGCTCACGGGATAGTCGGCGCCGTCGAGGCGTGGCTGCACGGGGAAGAAATCGGAATTGTCAAAGCCGAGATTGCGCTCGGGAACGCGCGTCTCGAGCCAGGCAAAATTCGGCACCGCGGCCCCTAGGTGCACTGTGGCGGCCGTACAGATCGGCCCCAGCGGATTGTGCGGCATGAGGTCGACATAGTGCGCCTCGCTCCAGCCGGCGATCTTCATGGCCTCCGTGAAGCCCCCGACGTTACAGATGTCCAACCGGTTGAACTGGTGAATGCCGCGCTCAATGTAGGGCACGAACTGCCACTTGCTCGCAAACTCCTCGCCGATAGCGAACGGAATTTCGGTCATCGTACGGAGTGACTCGTAAGCCTCGGGCGTCTCGTCGCGGATCGGCTCTTCCAGGAAGTCGATGACGCCTTTGTCGAGCTTGTTGCAGAAGCTTGCGGCTTCGGCGACCGACAGCCGATGATGGTAGTCGATGCCCAGCACCAACTCGCTGCCGAGCTCCTCGCGAGCCTTATTGAGCATCGCGGCCGTCGCGGCTATCGACTCTCGCGGCTCGAACGTTTGCCGATTGTTCTGGCCCTTGCCGAAGAACCGGATGGCCTGCCAGCCCTGCGCGTGCAGCTCCTTGGCGCGCGCGATTGCAACATCGCCTTCCGCTTCGTCGCCCGTCGAGGCAAAGGTTGGCACGCGATCGCGCTGCTTGCCCCCGAGCAAGTCATAGACGGGTACGCCGAGTGCCTTGCCCTTGATATCGTAAAGAGCAATGTCGATGGCGGAGATGGCCGCCTGAAGGACACGACCGCCTTCAAAGTACTGGCTCCGATACATTTCCTGCCAGATTCGGCCGATCTGCATCGCGTCCTTGCCGACGAGAAATTCGCGATAGTGTTCGATGGCGCCGACTACAGCGCGCTCGCGGCCGGTGAGGCCACTTTCGCCCCAGCCGAACACACCCTGATCGGTCTCGACCTTGACGATGAGCTGGTTGCGCGTGCCGACCCGCACGGCATACGGCTTGATAGCCGCGATCTTCAGCCTGTCCGCCATCGATCAGTTCGCCTTGAGGGCCATCTCGGTTTCGCCATCGAACAGATGGATCCGATCCTGGTCGAACTCCAGCCACACCTGCTCGTCCGGGGCAACGGCAACGGTCGGCGGCACACTGATATTTACGACGGCACCGGAGAGGAAGGCCTGGATGAACGTGACGTCGCCGGTGGGCTCAACCGTATAGACCTTCGCCGGCACGGCCGATGGCACTGCAGATTTATGCAGCCTGATCGTTGAATGTCGCGCACCGAGCACCACACGCTTGGATTTCGCACCCTCGATCTTGCGGGCATTCAGGTCGGAGAGCCCGAGCGACCAACCCTCGGCGCCCTTGAGCGCTGCCTTGCCTTCCACGGACTCGGCTTCGAGCGGAATGAGGCTCATCGCGGGACTGCCGACAAAGCTCGCAACGAACATGTTGACCGGATTCGCGAACACCTGCGCGGGCGTGTCGTATTGCTGAAGGTAGCCGCCGTTCATGACCGCCATTTTGTCGGCCATGGTTACGGCCTCGAGCTGGTCGTGCGTGACATAGATGATGGTCGCCTTGAGGTCCTGGTGGAACCGCTTGATCTCGGACCGCATCTGCACGCGAAGCTTCGCGTCGAGGTTCGAAAGTGGTTCGTCCATCAGAAAGACAGCGGGATCGCGCACAAGTGCACGGCCAAGCGCCACGCGCTGCTGCTGTCCGCCCGAAAGCTCACGCGGCCGGCGCTCGAGCAAATGGGTGATGTCGAGAACCTTGGCCGCCTCCCGCACCTTGCGGTCGATCTCTTCGCGAGGCAGGCGTCGCATCTGCAGCGGGAAAGCGAGATTCTTATAGACCGATTTCTGCGGATAGAGGGCATAGTTCTGGAAGACCATGGCGATGTCGCGATCCTTGGGATCGAGGTCATTCACCACTCGCTCGCCGATGGAAATGTCTCCCGACGTGATCGGGATAAGGCCCGCCACGAGGTTTAAGGTGGTTGTCTTGCCGCAACCCGACGGCCCGACGAGCGCGACGAATTCGCCGTCATTGACCGTCAGCGACACGTCGTTGACCGCAACGAAGCTGCCATAGGTCTTGACGAGATCTTTGAGGACCACCTGGGCCATACGCGAACCTTCTTAGTGTTTGACGGCGCCCTCGGTGAGGGCCCGCACGAAATAGCGCTGAAGCAGCAGGAAGAGGACAACGACCGGAACGCTCATCATGAAGCTCGCCGCCATCAATCCCGGAAAGTCAGTCGTGTTCTCCGAGAAGAAGCGCTGGATGCCGACGGGAAGCGTCAACTGCTCGTTCCTGGTGAGGAAAGTCGCGGCGTAAATGTACTCGTTCCAGGCCCCGATGAAGGAGTAGATCGCTGTTGCAATGATGCCGGGGACCGACAGCGGCGTGACGATCATCACAAAGGCCTGAAAGCGCGTGGCCCCGTCGATGCGTGCCGCCTGCTCGAGCTGGATCGGGATATTGTCGTAGAATCCCTTGAGCAGCCAAATGGCAAGCGGCAGGCCGAATGTGAGGTACGTGAGGATGAGCGATCCATGGGTGTTCACCAGGCCCAGCCACCGCATCAGAATGAACAGCGGAACCAGGAAGATCACTGCCGGGAACATGTTGCGCAGCAGGACGGAGAAGAACAGGAACTTGCGCCCGGGGAAATTGAACCGCGAGAAGGCATAGGCGGCAGGGACCGCCACCACCACCGCAAGGACCGTTGTTAGGACTGAGACATAGAAGCTGTTCCAGAAGAATCGCAGGAAGTCCTTGCCGACGCTGTTCTGCGGATCAAGCAGCTTCTGGTAGCTCGCCAGAGTGGGCTCGGTCGGCCACCATTGCGGCGGAAACTGCATCGCCGCGAAGCCCGACTTGATGGAGGTCAGCAGCATCCAGACCATCGGGACGGCGGTGTAGAGCAGCATGAAGACGAGGAAGAAGCGTCCGCCCCAGCGCCAGCCATCGACGCGCCGGCGGCCGCGCGGGAGGTTGTCGGCCGTGGAGGTCATGCGCCTTTCTCCTTCTTTTCTCCACCGCTCAGGGCGCGGACATAGAAGTAGCCCAGTACCATCAATATGATGAAGAGGAGCACCGAGTATGCGGCGCCGACGCCCCAGCGCTGGCGGCCGAACGCAAGCTCGTAGATGTGCGTGATCCAAATGTGCGAGGCGTTTGCCGGACCGCCGCCAGTCATGATCCAGGGGATGATGAAAGAATTGAAGTTCGCGACGGCGAGGAGGAGAATTGTTACGGTGGAGACCCCACTCAAATAGGGGAACGTCACGTGCCAGAACCGCTGCCACGCGTTCGCGCCGTCAACCTTGGCCGCGCGCAACAACTGATCCGGCACTGTCTGTAATCCGGCCGTGAGCATGATCATCGCGAAGGGGAATTCGCGCCAGATGTTCACCACGATCAGCGAGGGCAGGACGCTGTTCGTTCGGTCAATGAAGTTGGGCTGCCTGTCGAGAAAGCCGAGCTCAACGAGGATCGCGCCGATAAGCCCGAAGTCGGAGTGGTAAATCCACTTCCAGATATATGACGCAGCCACCGCACTGATCACCCAAGGGATGATCAGGATCGCGCGAAGAACACCACGGCCGGCGAAGTCCCTGTGCAGGGCCAGCGCAGCTCCGAAGCCCAGAATGAACGAAATGATCGTCGAGGCGATCGTCCAGACGAAGGTGTTGATCGTAACCTTCCAGAAGACTTCGCTGGCAAGGATCGCCGAGTAGTTGTCGAAGCCGATGAAGATCTTGTCTTCGAGCAGCAGGCCGGGGGGCGTCTTATAGAACGACAGGTCGATCGTGTAGTAGATGGGATAAGCGATGACGATCAGCATCACGATGATCGCCGGCAGCACGTAGAGGTAGTCCGCGCGGCTGGCCCACATCTGGCGTAACACGCTGGGGCGCCGGGACCGCTGTTGGCTTACCGACTCAGCTTGGCCTGTCATGATCGTCATTTGGGCTTGCCCTTAGCCGTCGGAAACATTGCGGAACCGGCAGCGATCACGCCGCCGGTCCCACTGGGGAGGAGCCTAGAGGCCGCCGCCTTCCTTGATGCCTTCAACCTTCTTTGCTGCATCCTCGGCCGCCTCGTCGACGGTCATCGCGCCTGTCAGGGCATTCTGCAGCATGTCGGGGATGATGTGGTTCATGATCTCCGGCGTCTCAGGCAGCGCCGGGAACGGCACGCCATAGGGCAGCATGGACGTGGTAACGTCGAGGAACTTGATCTCGTCGAGACGCTTTTTCATCCACTCGGTCTTGAACCCATTGAGATTGCCCGGATTGGAACCGGCATAGGCCATCTTCAGGGACCACTCGGGGCTCGTCCAGAAGCAGACCATGGCCTTGGCAGCAGGTACGTCGACCTCTCCGCCTTCTACATACTCAGGGTTGAGGATGTGAATGTTCGAACCACCGAACACCGCTGCGCGGCGACCGTCGGGACCGGTCGGGATCAGGCCGTAACGCATGTTGTCGATGACGGTTTGTGCCTTATCCTTGTCTTCGCCCGTGGCCTTGGCCTGCAGATCCAGCATCACGTTGTAGTCGGACGGATGCGAGATCATCATGGCCAGCTGACCGGCGAGGAACAGCGGCTGGTTGTCCGCCTGCTGGTTGGTGAGCGCCGAGACCGGCACCGACTGGTCGCGGACATACATGTCATACGACGCTTGCAGGGCCCGCTTGCTGGCTTCGCTGTCGAGGCGGATTTCCTCGTAGGTCGGATTCGGATCGGCTTCGTCGAAGACACCACCGCCATAGGCCCACAGCTGAGGCATGAACCGGTACGGCGTGTTGCCGGCGTTTACGCGAGCAACCAGGCCGTAGCCCGCAACGCCAAGCTTGTCCTTGATCTGCTTGGAGTAGGCGACCACGTCGTCCCAGGTGGCCGGTGGCTTCTCGGGATCGAGTCCGGCGCGTTCGAAGATGTCGGCGTTCCAGATGAGCGCCATGGTCTCGTTATTCGTGGGAACCCCGTAGGTCTTGCCTTCCCAAGTGACCGACTTCATGGCGCCCGGCCAGAAATCCTCGGTCGACCAACCAACGTCCTCTGGCTTCAGCTCTGCCAGCACGCCCTTGGAGGCGAACTCGACACCGCCGAGAATCTGCAGACGCACAGCCATCGGACCAGCGTGGCCCGCAAGCGCCGTACGGAACTTGTCCAGCAGGTCATTATAGGTCAGGGCCTGCTCTTCGAGCTCGATGTTCGGGTACGTCTTGCGGAAGGCCTCAAAGAAGTCCGCGTAGTACTGGCGCAGCAGATCGGGGTCACCCTCGAACACGCCCTGATACCAGAAGGTGAGTTTCCCCTTGTAGTCGAGCGGCGTGACCTTTCCGCAGGCCTCCGCCGTGTCGAAGGTCTCCGTGCCCGCGATGGAGCGAACATATTCCGGCGACCACTTGCTGAGGTCCACGGGCGGTTCGGCAAGCGCCGTCGTCGCCATCATGGACGCAGCAAGGGTAGAAACCAGCGCACCGCGCAGGACAGCGCGGACGACATTCTTCCTCGTCATAGAATCCTCCAGATTCTCCCGGCCCCGCGATGCGGGCCAACGCCACGGCCGCGGGGTCCGGCTTCTCGTTTGTGTATTCCCCCGATAGAGATGCAGCGTTTCAGAACAAGGATTGCGTGTCAATCGTACTGGATCGTACATTGTTTGACGAAGCTGATGCGCAATGTCAGAACTCGCGTAAGGGCACACCAAGGAGCACGCTGTGGGGGTTAGGAGTGATTTCAGGGCCAGACCGCCTGCCGGCCTTGAGCCACTCGGTGTCTCCGGCGATGGCCCCTCGGTCTTCGAACTGATCCGAGAAGACATTATCGAAGGTCGACTAAAGGCCAACGAGCGCCTGGTCGTTTCGGACCTCGCACAGCGTCATGGGACCTCGACCAATCCGGTTCGCGAGGCGCTTCAGCAGCTTCGCGGCGAGGGATTCGTGATCATTACACCCAATCGAGGGGCGCGCGTGCGCTCGATCGACGAGGATTTCATACGTGACATCACCGAGGTCACGGTCCTCATCGAGCCATTCCTCGTGCGCTGGTTCGTCGGCATGGCGACCGAAGAGGATATTGTCGAGCTGGAGCGCATCCAGGCCCTCATCGAAGAGAATGCGTTCAAGGACCCGGTTCTACACAGCGAGATCGACACGGCGTTTCATACATTGATGTACGAGCGACACTACAACCGGCACGTCGCGCAGCTCTGGTGGCGGAATCGTGAAGTGCTGCGCGCGGTCACCCGGCGGATGGACTATACGCTGGCGCGCCGGTCCGCCGTGATCCGCGATCATCGCGAGCTTCTCCAATGCATCAAGGACCAGGATGCAGACCGTGCCGCCGATACGATTGCGCGGCATGTCTCGGGATCCGGCCGGCACATCGTGGAGCAGATGCGCGCGCATAAGATGCACCACGGAGCCATGGTCTGACCGCCGGCTCCTATCTCCAACCGAGGCAATACAGATGAAAATAACGGGGGTGAAGCCCTGGCTGGTCAAGTCGAGCGGATCGTACTGGGGTGAGTTTCTTTACATCGAAGTCACCACCGACGAGGGCGTCAGCGGTTGGGGCGAGATTACCACCACGACCAAACTCGCCAATCGGGCTCTCTGCTCGATGCTCAAGCACATCGGCGCGTCGATCGCGGGTGAAGATCCATCGCGCATCGAGTACCTGTGGCACAAGATCTTCCGCAGCTTCACCTATATGGGCAGCCGCGGTGCGGCCGTGGAATGCGTCAGTGCCATCGACATCGCTCTTTGGGACATTCGTGGCAAAGTCCTCGGCAAGCCGATCTACGAACTGCTGGGAGGGGCCGTCCGCGACGAGATCGCGCTCTACACCCACCCCGATCAGAGCAAGTTCACCAGCAGCGACGCGGTGGTCCGCGAGATCAAGGACATTGTTGCGTCCGGACACACGGCGCTGAAGTTCGATCCGTTCTCCTATCAGGGCATGCGCGGTCCGGATGGTCAGGCACGTGAACAGCGCGACGGCTACCTCGATGGATCGATGACGCGAAAGGATGAGCGCGAGGCTGCGGAACTGACGGCCTTGATCCGTGAGACCACCGGGCCCGACATCGAGGTGCTGATCGATGCTCATGGTCGCTTCGATGTGCCGACGGCCATCCGTCTGTGCCGTACCCTGGAAGAGGCCGGCGACATCGATTGGTTTGAGGAGCCCGTGCCGCCCGAGAGCTTCAATGCGCTCAAGCAGGTGCGCGAGAAGGTCAGCGCGCCGATTTCCTGGGGCGAGCGCGGACATACGAAGTGGGATTTCGTGCCGATCCTCGAGAACAAACTCGCCGACTACATCATGCCCGACGTGACGTGGACCGGGGGCATTACTGAGCTCAAGAAAATTTCCGCGCTCTGTGAGGCCTACTTCATCCCGGTTTCCCCGCATGACGCGGCGGGCCCGATCAACGTCGTCGCAGGCGCGCAGGTGATGATGACCGTGCCCAATTTCTACAAGCTCGAGACATCTGAGTGGAACCTTCACAAGTACGATCCAATGATCGACACCCCGCTCGACAACTCAAACGGCAGCCTGAAGCTCACCAAGAAGCCCGGACTCGGCGTGGAAATGAATCGGGACTATCTTGAAGCCAACGCTATCGAGCTCTAGCGCCACCCTCCCCTCTAGCTTCAGTACCGCCTATGAAGATCGTAGACCTCCGTTGCGCCGTTATCGGCCGCCACCCTATCGTTCGCATCGTCACCGACGAGAACATCTACGGCCTCGGTGAAGTCGAGCACACCAAGCCCTATCTCAAGCCATGGGTCCTTCACTTTCGGGAGGCGCTGATGGGCGAGGATCCGACCGACGTCGAGCGGGTGATGCTGAAAATCCGCCAGCGTGGCGGCTTCAAGCCCTACGGCGCTGCCGTCAGTGCCATTGAACATGCGCTTTGGGACATCGCGGGAAAGGCGGCCGGTGTTCCGGTTTACAAACTTCTGGGCGGAAAGGTGCGTGACAAGGTCCGTGTCTATAACGGGTCATATCGGCGTAGTCCCGAAGGAACCACGCCTGGAACCTACGCCGCCGATATCAGGTGGATGATGGAGCAGCCCGAGAACTTCTTCATGGTGAAGATGCCCATCGGCTTCCACTCGGAGATGAAACGAGAGTTCGAGGGTTTCCACTACGGCGTGCAGGGAAAGAAGAGCCCATATCACGGCACGATGGTGCAGGGTGCGGTCACCGATCGAGGCTTCGCCTACATGCTCGACTGCGTTGTCGCAATGAAGGAGGTTCTCGGCGACAAGGTCGGCCTTGCGCTCGACTGCGGACCAGGTTGGTTTCTTCCTGATGCCATCCGTTTCGCCCAGGCGGTCGAAAAGCATAACATCATGTGGCTCGAAGACATGCTGACCGGGGACTACACCCCCTGGGTGAATGCGCAGGCGTACCGTGAGCTTACGGTGTCGACTTCGACGCCGATCCACACGGGCGAACAGATTTATCTCCGGCACAACTTCAAGGAGTTGATCGAGACGCAAGCCGTTCGGGTTGTGGGACCGGATCCCGCAGACGTCGGTGGCATTGCCGAACTAAAATGGATCGCTGAACACGCACATATGCACTCGATTCTGATGGCGCCCCACGGGACGGCCAATGGCCTGTTGGGTCTTGGAGCGCTCATCAATGTCTGCGCTACGCTGCCCGCAAACTATATTGCGTTCGAGTACCCGTCGGCCTCCGATCCGTGGTGGACCGACATCGTCATCGGTCTCCCGGAGCAAATCGTGACGGACTCGATGGTGGACCTACTCCCCGCGCCGGGCCTAGGTCTGGATATCGACGCTGAAGGCGCGAAGAAGTACTTGGCCGAGGAGGATCTGGCCTTTTTCGATCCTGTATGAGTTCGGTGGCACCGTCACGAGGCCATCGGGCGCCCTGGTTGGGCCAATAGGGGCGCGAGGGCCTTCTGGTCAGAGCGCGACGGTGAGAAACATTCCGGCCAGGACTACGATCATCGCGGATGCGATCACGGCCCCGACTAGCAGTCGTTTCGCCCGGGTATGATGTTGAGCAATCTCATAGCGCACGAGGGCGCTGGGCTTCATGTCCGCGATGTCGAGATCGATGTGTGCCATTGCAGCACTCTCCGGTTGCCTCGGACAGAGTGATCGGAAGGGAGTGACTTGGCGAGAACAGCCTGGATTCGCCGTTAATTTTGTTCAAATGCAATGCGATCGCCATTTTTCCGCCGACGCCCAACGGATAAGGTCCCGGCTCTCCTGTTCTGCGGATAGAAAATGACGACCCTTCTCCGCCGCCTCCTTGTCGTTGCCGGCGCGGTCCTGCTCAGCGCTTGTGCTTCTGTCGGACCGACGATCGCTCCCCGGACATCAACACCTGTGCCACAGCTCACACAGGCCAGCATCTTGAGCGCCGTGAATACAGCGCGCAGGGCCAATGGTGGGCACAAGCCGATGACTTACAATGTGGCACTTGAAGCGGCGTGCAAGACGCAGCTTGGGTTGATGGTGGAGAAGGACGAACTCGCTCACGATCTTGGGATCAGGCTGCGTGATCGAGTTACAGCCGCGGGCTATAAGGGCGCTGTGGGCGAGAACTTGGCTGGTGGTCAGCAGACGATCGAGCAGGCGATCGAAGGCTGGCTGAACTCCCCCGGGCATCGCGCAACGTTGCTCAGCGACAAGTTCGTGGAGTTCGGGCTCGCGGTCGCGCGCGTGCCGGCCGAACGCGAGAGCAGGTACGGAATCTACTGGTGCTTCATCGCGGGCGGGCCCTTCGAGGCCTGGCGCACGGTTATCTCTTTGTAAGGGTGCGCCGCACGGCGTCGTCCCACCCCCTGAGCTTGCGCTTTCGCGTTGCGGCCTCCATCGACGGCGTGAACTGCCGATCGAGCGCCCAGCGGCGAGCAAAACCTTTCATATCGGGCCACACGCCGGCCTTCCAACCCGCGAGCCAGGCAGCCCCCAGCGCCGTTGTCTCAAGAATGGTGGGACGGTCGACCGGCACGTCGAGCATGTCGCTCAGGAATTGCATGGTCCAATCGGACGCGACCATCCCTCCATCGACGCGCAGGACGAAATCGCGGCCGCCCTTCCAGTCCTTGCGCATCGCGGCCAGCAGGTCCTGGGTCTGGTAGGCCACCGACTCGAGCGCCGCGCGGGCCAGATCGGATGCGCCCGAATTGCGTGTCAGCCCATAAATGGCGGCACGCGCATCGGGATCCCACCAGGGAGCGCCAAGACCCACGAAGGCCGGCACGAGATAGACCGACGATTCCGGGTCCGCTGCACGGGCCAGCGTGTCGACCTCGGAGGCATCCTCAAACAGCCGCAGCTTGTCGCGCAGCCATTGCACCGAGGCACCGGCCATGAATATGGCGCCCTCGAGCGCGTAGGTCGTTCGGCCGTCAAGCCGATATGCCACGGTAGTGAGCAAGCGGTTGCGCGAGCGTACCATGTCGGTGCCGGTGTTGAGCAGCGCAAAACAGCCGGTGCCGTACGTCGATTTCATCATGCCCGGATCAAAGCAGGCCTGGCCGATCGTGGCCGCCTGCTGGTCGCCGGCAGAGCCGAGGATCGGTATAGCCGCGCCGAGGATCGACTTGTCGGTCATTCCGAAGTCGTCGGCGTTGTCCTTGACCGTAGGGAGGATGGCGCGCGGCACTCGAAAGAGATCGAGCAACTCGTCGTCCCAGTCGCCTGTCTCAATATTGTAGAGAAGTGTCCGGCAGGCGTTGGTCGCGTCGGTGGCGTGCGAGGTGCCATTGGTCAGCCGCCAGATCAGGTAGGAGTCGACGGTGCCGAAAGCGAGCTCACCCCGCTCGGCACGGCGGCGGGCCCCTGGAACCTTGTCGAGGATCCAGGCGATCTTGGTAGCCGAGAAGTAGGGGTCCAGAAGCAGGCCGGTCTTTCGGCTCACGACTCTCTCGTGCCCAGCGGCTCTCAACTTCTCTATGATCTTTGAGGTTCTGCGGTCCTGCCAGACGATCGCGTTATGGATCGCCTTGCCGGTTGCGCGATCCCAGAC
The DNA here is from genome assembly GCA_044506585.1 of Hyphomicrobiales bacterium. Lineage (GTDB taxonomy): Bacteria > Pseudomonadota > Alphaproteobacteria > Rhizobiales > Devosiaceae > Devosia_A. Next base: position 27,504 of record JBIQKK010000009.1, on the reverse strand, counting down.
AATCGTCGTCTCGCGTTGATTGGTGATACCGATCGCGGCAACGTCGGCAGCGTTGATCCTGGCCTTTTTCAGCGCGGTCTTGGTGGCCCATAGCGAGGTCGCCCAGATCTCCTCAGGCACATGCTCCACCCATCCCGAAGCAGGAAAGTGCTGCGTGAATTCCATCTTGCCCATGCCGACAATCTGCTGACGATCGTCGAACACGATGGCACGGCTTGAGGTCGTTCCCTGATCGATGGACAGGATGTAACCGCTCATTTCGTTGCTCCAGCCCTGCGGTTGCGAAAATACGCTTCGAGGTGGCTCCGGTCGCCCGCCGTCATCCTGAGGCCAAGTTTGGTACGGCGCCAGAGGATATCGTCGGCGCTTCGGGCCCATTCGTGCGCGATGAGGTACTCGACCTCGCGCTGAGTGAGGTCGACACCGAAGAGTTCGCCCAAGTCCTGCATTCGGCGGGCGGTCCCGAGAAG
>JBIQKK010000009.1:19747-26934 GCA_044506585.1 Hyphomicrobiales bacterium | reverse complement strand
GTGAAGTCACGCTGATAGGGAATGGCATAAAGGACGCGTCCATCTGCCTTCTCAAAAACATACGCATGATCGTGATCGAACAGGCGGCGCACCACGATATTCGTGGTCTTGCTCAACCCGACATGACGGACGTCGCCGCGACCGAGGCAGTCGCGCAAAACGACATCTGCCCATGGGCCAGCCGCGTTCACCAACACGCGCGCCTTGACGGTCCCCCTTAGGTTCGTCGTGGAATCGTGGAGGCGGATGGTCCAAAGGCCATTCTCCCAGATGGCTGATGTGACCTTGGTGCGAACCTGAATAATCGCGCCCTTGTCGGCCGCATCACGCGCGGTGAGAACGACGAGGCGCGCGTCATCGACCCAACATCCGGAATACGCAAAGGCGCGGGTGTGCCCGTCCTTCAGAGGTCGGCCTAGCGGGTCATTGCGGAGATCGAGTACTCGGGTCTTGGGCAAGAGCTTGTTCGCGCCGAGGTGATCGTAGGCAAGCAATCTCAGTCGTCGCAGCCAGAGACCGCGCAGACCCTTGTGATGGGGTAACACAAGTCGCAGGGGCGAAATGATGTGGGGCGCCATTGCCCGAAGTTGTTCGCGCTCGACAAGTTCCTCACGCGCGAGGCGGATTTGGCCAAGCTCGAGTCGGCACATGGCACCATCCAACAGCTTGGTGGTTGTCGAGGAGCTACCCGAGGCCAGATCACCCATTTCCGCGAGGAAGACTGAATAGCCACGGCCGGCGGCGTCGCGGGCGATGGCGCACCCATTCAGCCCCCCGCCGATCACGAAGACGTCCGTGATGTTCTCGCCCTTCGCCATGCCGACCAGATTTTCTGGATTTGGTGGTATCGCCCGCTGTCCAGTTGCGCAACGGGGCGGCTGCAGGATGGTCCAACTTGACCGGGCGCTGAACGCAGTTCACCTAGGGCGCTCCGAAGGTAGAATCCAGCTCGATGCTGCAGGTCTTCAACGTCGTCATCCCGGTCTTCGCGATCCTGGCTGTAGGCTATCTCGCCGTTCGCTTCAGGCTCTACCCGGCCGAAGGCGTCAAAGGACTAGTCGCCTTCGTCAATAATTTCGCGACGCCCTGCCTGCTGTTCGAGGCGATGCTGACGTCCGATTTCAGCACGACTTTCAACCCGGCGATTATCGTACCCTTCTATGTAGGGTCACTGACGTCGCTGGTCTGCGGGACGATCATAGCGATGCGCTGGTTCAAGACTCGGCCGGGCGAGGCCGTATCCTCAGGGTTTTCAGCGATGTTCACCAACACCGTGCTGATCGGTATCCCCATCGTCCAGCGCGGTTATGGTGACGCCGCCTTGCCGACTGCCTTTTCGATCATCGCGTTTCATGCACCGATGCTCATCACCATCGGCATGCTGGCAATGGAACTTATGCGGCGCGACGGTGCGCCCTTGCATCGGGCACTCGGCGCTGCGGCCGTGCGTATCGTGCAGAACCCTCTGCTCTGGGGGGTCGCCCTCGGTCTCATCGGCAATCATTTCGAGTGGGTGCCCCCATCCGCAGCGGACGCGTTTTTGAACATGATGGCGGCCGCGGTAGTGCCCGCCGCATTGTTCGGCCTCGGTGGGGCGCTGAATGAATACCGAGTATCGGAGAGCTGGCTGCAGGCGAGCGTGATGAGCGTATTCAAGCTCATCATCCATCCGCTCATCGCCTACGTGCTGATGATTCACGTCCTCCACGTACCACTCGAGGTGGCGCGCTATGGAATCGTGCTCGCCGCGATGCCCGCGGGTATCAATGCTTACGTGTTCGCGACATATTACGAGCGCGGCGTAAACGTGGCGACCAACACCGTCCTCATTTCGACGGTCGCGTCCATTCTCACCGTCACGGCATGGCTCTACCTGCTCGGGGCGTAGGCCGATGCACCCGTCCGCGGTAGAGCGGACCGGCTTTACGGGAGGCCGAGGGTTGTTGGCGCGGCCTCAGAAGCATAGAATGGCTCCAGCTTCCTAGCAGGATCATAGCAGTGGCAATGGGTTAGACGGCGCCTGCGCGCGTCGAATTGACCTATGTAAAGGCGGCGGCCGCGAAATTAGGTTGCCGCCGACCGACCCCAGAGACCGGACTTTCAATGGACTATCGCGGGATTTTTGAAGACGCAGTGGATTCCCTGCGGGTCGAAAAGCGCTACCGGGTCTTTGCCGATCTGGAGCGCATTGCCGGAAGCTTCCCTCGGGCCATCTACCGCGATGCTGCCGACAACCAGCGCGAAATCACGATCTGGTGCTCTAACGATTACCTGGGTATGGGCCAGCATCCGAGAGTGATTGCGGCGATGCAGGAGACGGCAGCGCGTCTCGGCGTGGGCGCAGGCGGAACTCGCAATATTTCGGGCACGAATCGTCCTTTGGTCGAGCTTGAGCGCTCGCTCGCCGACCTTCACCGCAAAGAGGCTGCCCTGGTCTTCACATCCGGCTTCGTCAGCAACGAAGCGGCAATTTCGACGATCGCGCGGCTGATGCCGGACTGCGTGATCCTCTCCGATCAGCTCAATCACGCCTCGATGATTCAGGGCGTACGCCAGAGCGGCATGGAAAAGAAAATCTTCCGGCATAATGACACCGAGCACCTGCGCGAACTGCTGAGTGTTGTCGATCGGAAGCGCCCCAAATTGATCGCCTTCGAGTCGGTCTATTCGATGGACGGCGACATTGCGCCAATCCACGAAATCTGCGATCTCGCTGCCGAATTCGGCGCCCTCACTTATATCGATGAAGTTCACGCCGTTGGCCTTTACGGGCCGCGCGGCGGCGGCATTGCCGAACGCGACGGGGCGATGGACCGGATCGATATCATCGAGGGCACCCTCGCCAAGGGCTTTGGTACGATGGGCGGCTACATCGCTGCCAACAAGTCGATCGTCGATGCCGTGCGCTCCTATGCGCCGGAGTTCATTTTCACCACCGCGCTACCCCCGCCGCTCTGTGCTGCGGCACGTGCCTCCATCGAGCACCTCAAGGTCTCGGGCGACGAGCGCGCGGACCATAAGCGGCAGGCGACGCTGACCAAGGAAATCCTCGGGGAAGCCGGGTTGCCGGTGATGCCAACCGATACCCACATCGTCCCGCTGATCGTTGGGGATGCCCGGCTCTGTAAGGCGGCGAGCGACCTCCTGCTCGAAAGGTACAACATCTACATCCAGCCGATCAACTATCCGACGGTACCCAGAGGCACCGAGCGGCTGCGCATCACTCCTACGCCGCTGCACACCGATGAGATGATCATCGCCTTGCGCCACGCACTGGTCAGCGTGTGGGCAGAGCTCGAACTGCAGCGTGAGAGGCCTGCGAAGAAAATTACCTCGGACAAGCTGACGAGCGGCGATCTTACGCTGCCGACCGTCGGCGGTTAAACGCCGTCACTGCTGGTCGATCGAAGCGAAAAGCAATTCGCTGCGAGCATAGGTGAAGTGCTGGTGCCCGCAATGGGCGCAGGGAGCGAGGGCTCCTCCTGCTTTGATTTCTTCAGTCTTGCCGCATTGCATGCACGAAACGACGACATCGTTGAGCATCTCAGAAGGTACCCGAAGGTCCTCAGGTCTGTCGATTTCCCAAGGTGGGGCGATGGGAAGTCCCGGACGTGTCTGCCGGCTCAGCATCACGGTGATCTTGCCGTCCGCTTCAACGTAAGCGCGGGCCACCTGTCCCATGTGTTCCACCCCCCGTTCCCGAAGCTGTTGAAAGACTTCGCTCGGACCCAGACTTGTGCTCGCCAGGAAACTACGCCCGAATACGCCATCGCGGATCAGCTCTTCGGGGACCCCGTCGATAGCGCGCTCAGCCACCTTGAACCGCGCGATCAGGACGTCGAGACCCTTGTTGGCTAACACCACGATTGTAACGACGAGCAGCGCATGAATGAGCGGCACGTCCGGGTAGAACATTGCATCCCCGACCGCCGAACCGAGCGCGATGACCAGCAAGAACTCGACTGTGGAGAGCTGACCGATTGTGCGGCTTCCCAGCCAGCGGAGGAGCCCGAGCGTGTACGCATATATAATGAGTGTGCGGATGAAAATTTCGAGCAGGTAGAGCGGTGGCTCGTCGCCGAGCAACATCCGCTTCCAGTCTAGGATGGTGATCGCCTGATCCATTTGACGCTCCGGACGGGATACCGGGGCTAAACGCCTGCCAAACCGCGCTGTTCCACGCTGTGTGCTCCCAAGGCTGTGGTGTAAGCTCTTTCCCCTCACAGCGGGAGGTCACCAAGTGAACAGTCTGCTTTTCCATGACGGCAATCGTGCACTACAGGACGCCTTTCACAGCAGGCCGATCGCGGATCGCCTGGAAGCGGTAACGATGCACGCGCAATTCAGCGAAGGCGACCGCGCCTTCATCGAGAGTTCGATCTACTTCTTTCTTGCGACAGCCGACGCTGAAGGACGGCCCGACGTCTCATTCAAGGGCGGTCCTGCGGGTTTCGTTCGGGTCACGGGGTCGAGTGAACTGGCCTTTCCCGACTACGACGGGAACGGCATGTTCAAAAGCCTGGGCAATGTCCAGATCAATCCCAATGTCGGCCTGCTGTTCATCGCATTGCACGGGCGGCCGAGGCGTATTCGCGTGAACGGAACGGCTCGCATTGTTCGGGACGATCCGCTTTTGGCATCCACCGTCGGCGCGCAGATTATCGTGCGCGTCGATGTACGCGCCATCTTTCCCAATTGCCCCCGCTACATCCCCAGCATGCAGTTGGTGAGCGAGTCGCCATTCGTGCCGCATGCTGGAGAGGAGTTCGTCGAGCCCGGGTGGAAAAGTGATGACGCCTTCTGCGACGTCATTCATCCGCGTGCGGAGACGTTCAAGGGCTAGGCAGCTTCGCCGAAGCCAAGGTTGGTCGGATGCTTAGGTAAGCCTCTCGGCAGGGTGACGGCTGAAGGATCTATCTCTTCGAGCCTGAGACCCCGCGCCCACAGTGTGCCTGCACCGAGCAGCATGATGCCGTAATTGATCGTACCGGCGTTGGGCGGAACGTGGAATGCGATGCTGCGCTCGGTCCATTGGACATCGCCGGTCAATGGTCCGTCTACGCTGCGCTGGAGCATATTGTCGAACTGGAGGTGCGGACCGTCCCCGCGGGCGTCGACCCGGATCCACAGGGACCCCTTGCCGGCATGACGCGACATCAGTTCCGCAGCAAGGCGGAGTGATCTTCCGGCATAATTGGCGGCGTCGATCGACTGCATGAGAGTGCCGAACGTCGATAAGGTATCTGCTTCCGTGTCGTTGATGCGCTCGATGCGGACGGTCGCCGGAATGTTCGGATCGATGCCGAGGCGATAGAGTTCGTGCCTTGTGCCCGCTGCGATCCATCCCGCGGGAAGACGGAGTCCGCTTCGTGCGGATTCGATTTTGGCAGCAAGTGTGTTCCAATCGTTGAGACCAAACTGCCGCGCGATGAGTTCAAGCGAATCGGAGTGGGTGATGTCGATCTTGCGCTCGGCAAGGGCGGTCCGAAGCGCCTTGGCCATAGTCTTGGAGTCGAGAAAAGAATGCATGGTCTGAACCTCTCAGGGGGCAAGGTCATGAGGTCAGTGCTCGCATTGCCGACAGCTTGCCCGGGGGTCAAACCCAGCGATCGTCCTCAGTGCATTCACCTCTCCCCGAAGGGCGCGAGCGGCGGGCCGCACTAGCCTGGATCGAGCAGAGACCCCCTCGGGTCGGTTGTCAACCTCCACGCGCACCCGGGTCATCAGGGGATCGGTCGCCGGTCTTGATCATTGCGAGTTGATAAAGCGGCTGGCCCCAGGGAATGTCGAGGCGGTCGCGATAGAGAGTGGTGAACGCATCGACACCCAGCTTGGGCGAACCCAGCGAAAGGTCGTCCGCCGGCGCAGCCTTTAGATAGTCATCGCAAATGATGATGCCGCCTGGACGCAGTGCGTGGAACGCGAGGATCAGGTCCTCAATGACCTCAGCTGCGCGGTGGGCCCCGTCGACATAGACAAAGTCCGCACGCTGACCCGACGCGACGAAGGCCAGGAGGAACGACAAAGATGCGGAGGCCGTGACTATGACCTTGTCGCGGTGTGCCGAGCCCAGCACATTTCTCTCGAAGCGATGCCAATAGGCCTCGGGATTATCCCGATCGTGGAACGTGTCTACGCAGTGGAGTCGGCTTTCCGGATGCTGCAGCAGATTCTCGAGTATCCATAGGGCCGAGCGGCCTTCATATGAGCCGATCTCGATGGCGGTATGGGGTTCGTCTGCCCCCCACCCATATTTGGAAAACAATTCCCGCCAGTAGTCGGGATAGCGATTGAACCAGTCCTTCGTGAACTCTGCCAAGACACGCCTCTTGTGCGACCAGGAAGTCAAATGGACCTCCAGGGGATTGAGGCTCACCGCCCTCCCCGACGTCAACTGGTGAGGACGATACGCATTAGGTCTGCCGTGTTACGGGCACCTAGCTTCTCCATTACGCGGGCGCGGTGGACCTCGATGGTTCGCGGGGAAATGCCAAGTTCGCGGCCTGCCTCCTTGTTGGACTGCCCATTGGTGATCAGCTGAAGCACTTCACGCTCGCGGGGTGTGAGTTGAGCGAAACCGCGAACCTCGACGTTTCGACGGCCAGCCGAAAAGGCGCTGATGTGGATGTCTTGGCGCATGGTGTCACGGACGATGCGAACCAGATTTTCGTTGTCGATGGGCTTAGTGACGACATCGGTCGCGCCCGCCTTCATCGCTGCCACGGCCCCATCGACCATCGGTCGATTTTCAAGCATGAAGACGGGCGTTCCCATACGCAGAGTCTTGACGCGGCGTAGCAGCGCCAGTCCCTCGCCATTCTGGGCGAGATCGAAGTTTGCGACCACGACGTCCGGACGGCGCCGGTCTAAGCTCGCAAAGAAGCCCTCAAGGTTAATCGAGAATGCGGTCTGGAAGCCTTCCAGGCGAAACAGAACACTCAGCGCTTCGCACGTCTGGAGTTCCGGGTCGACAATGTGGACAAGGCGGTCGCGATTTAGAAAGGCGTGGTAGTAAATCTCTTCCGGCATGCGGACCCTCGCTTTGGCCGTTAAAATGTGGCCGTAGCGACGACCGGAACTTGGTTCCGAGGTGGGCCCGTCCGTGGCAATTCACGGATGTAAAGCGGTCCACCCAATTGCCGCAACGGCTGGATGAAACACCTCCGGATGATGCGCTAAGCAGAGTC
>JBIQKK010000009.1:10095-19647 GCA_044506585.1 Hyphomicrobiales bacterium | reverse complement strand
CCAATTGCCGCAACGGCTGGATGAAACACCTCCGGATGATGCGCTAAGCAGAGTCACTTTGCAGACGGAGCACTACCTAAGCATCATGCCGAACTATATAGGTATCTAGTCCTACCTAGGAATCTAGTCAATCGATTCCCGGTGAGCCGCCACGGCTGCAATCAGAAATGAGTAGGACCAGTGCCCGTTCGGACACTGGTCCTATGTGGGACGAGGGCCGGCCAGTGGGCCAGCTTTGAACCCTTACTTGCGTCCAGCCTTCTTCGCGCCGGCCTTCTTGGCACTGGCCTTCTTGGCGCCAGCCTTCTTCGCCGGTGCCTTTTTCGCTGCGGCCTTCTTGGCCGGAGCTTTCTTCGCTGCGGCCTTCTTGGCCGGGGCCTTCCTCGCTACTGCCTTCTTGGCCGTAGCCTTCTTCGCTGCGGCCTTCTTGGCCGGAGCCTTCTTCGCTGCGGCCTTCTTAGCCGGAGCCTTCTTCGCTGCTGCCTTCTTGGCCGGGGCCTTCTTGGCCGTAGCCTTCTTGGCGGCAGCCTTCTTCACCGGCGCTTTGGCAGCGGTGGCAGCCTTCGCCTTGGCGGCAGGTTTCGCTGAAACCGACGGAGCCTTCGCAGCGGCCATCGGCATGGACTTGGTTTTGCCACGGAGGGCGTCACGGATTTCGGTCAAGAGAACTTCTTCCTTTGTTGGAGCTGGTGGTTGTGCGGGCGGAGCCGCGGCCTGTTTATTCCTAATCGTATTGATGCCCTTGACGACGAGGAACAAGACGAAGGCAACAATGGTGAACTTTACAACTGCATTGATGAACAAACCGATATTAAGCGTCGCCACCCCGGCGTCCTTCGCAGCTGCGAGGGATGCGACTGGGACGTTGTTCGGGTTGTTCAGAACGACGAACAGGTTCGAGAAGTCTACCTTGCCCAGGATGAGACCGATGACCGGCATGAAGACGTCATCGACGAGGGAGGAGACGATGGCGCCGAATGCCGCGCCGATAATGACACCGATCGCGAGATCGATGACATTTCCTTTGATCGCGAAGTCTCGGAATTCCTTGAGCATGGACACTGGGAGACCCTCGTTTGCTGTCCACTCGCTTACGTCGCCGCCCCTCGCGGTGACGTACTGCAAATCAACAGATTCGCATTGCCGCGAGAATCATGCAGTTCGCGGCGAAATGCAATGGTCCGACTTAGTGTCAACTTGCCCGCGACGTCACTCCAGAGGATAGTTCCAGCCTCGTCGCTCTAGAATGGCGACCGGACGCCCACTATGAACATTACCTCCACAGCCGAAGTTACCCTGCGACGGGCGATCGACTTTATCCCCCAGGGACTCGCCGTCTTCGACGCCAACATGCACCTGGTTGCATGCAATAGGCGGTACCGGGACTTGCAGGGACTGACGGCAGAACTTACGGCACCTGGAACACCACTCTATGACATCGCGCTCTATGTGGCGCGACACGGGGATATGGGGGAAGGCGACCCGGCGACACTGGCCGCTGCGCGTGTTGAGGCATTGACTGGCGCAACACCAACGGTGACCCAACGCATTGGAAAACAAGGACAAATTCTCGAAGTCCACTCTTCCAGGCTGCCCGATGGTGGGGTCGTCGTCACACTGTCCGACGTATCGGCGCGGGTAGATGCCGAGGGGGCATTGGAACAGGCAAAGGCCAGCCTCGAAAGGCGAGTTGAGGAGCGTACGGCTACCCTCATGCGGGTGAATTCAGAACTCGATGCCGCGCGCAAGAAGGCCGACGCCGCCAACCGGGACAAGACCCGTTTCCTGGCCGCGGCCAGCCACGACCTACTGCAGCCGCTCAATGCCGCCAGGCTGTATACCGCCACCCTGTTGGAGCGGGCGGGGGGTGCCGAGCTCGGTGCGCTTGCGGGCTCGATCGAGGCCTCACTAAATGCTGTGGAAGAAATCATGTCGGCTCTGCTCGACATGTCGCGCATCGACTCGGGCACCCTCAAACCACAACCGGCGCCCTTCCGCCTCCGCGACCTGATTCAGAAAGTGGCGGTCGAGTTCGGCCCGGCGGCGAGAGAGAAATCGATCCGGCTGACGCTGGTCGACAGCTCGGCGATCGCCATTGCCGACCGGGCAATGGTGGCGCGCATCGTCCAGAACCTGGTTTCCAACGCCATCAAGTACACTCGCCCCGGCGGTGCTGTCTTGGTCGGCTGCCGGCAGCGCGGCAACCGCGTTCGGCTGGATGTGGTCGATACCGGCATAGGGTTCAACCGCGAGCAGCATGCTCTTCTGTTTGCCGAGTTCTCGCGGCTTGAGCAGGGCGCGCGTATGGCGCAAGGGCTGGGCTTGGGGCTATCGATCGTCGAGCGGCTCGTGAGTGCAATGGGCCTCACCCTCGACCTGCAGAGCGTCGAGGGCAGAGGTTCGCGCTTCTCTCTCTATATGCCGCGCGGGAAGATCGACGGACGGGCCGGGACAGAAACTGAAGCACCTGAGGTCAGAAGCAATCTCTCCGGTCTCAAGATCCTTTGCGTCGACAACGAGAAGGCCGTCCTCGATGCGATGGAGGGGCTGCTCAGGGGATGGGGGTGCGACGTACGCTCAGCGCGTTCGCTCAAGGATATCGACAGGGAGGGCACGCTAATGGGCTGGCTGCCCGACATCGTGCTCATGGACTATCACCTGGACCAGACCTCCGGGCTGGATGCGGTCGAGTGGCTGCGCCACAATGTGGGTGGTCACCTGCCAGCCGCCCTGGTGACGGCAGACCGAACGCCACAGGTGCGAATGCTCGCCGAGGAACGGGGGATTGCGGTGGTGACCAAGCCGGTGAAACCGGCCGCGCTACGAGCGACCATCAGCGGGCTGGCGAGCCAGCGGCAGGCCGTCAAGCGGCGTTAGGTTTCCTGTCCCTGGCATTCCGCGCGCGGTCCAATTTTGAGGTTAGCGGTCGAGTAAGGCTTCGAACTGGCCTTGCTCGATCTTGCTGGCCGCGATGACAGCCTGGGTGCGGCTGTCCACGTCAAGCTTTTGCAAAATAGAAGAGACGTGGGCCTTCACCGTGGCTTCAGAGATCGAAAGCTCGTAGGCGATCTGCTTGTTCATGAGGCCGTCGCTGAGCATCATGAGCACGCGAATCTGCTGCGGGGTTAGTGTCGAAAGCCGGCGGATGAAGTCCGACTGCTCATCTTCCGCCCCCAGCCTGACGCCCTCAGGGACCATCACGCCTCCGCTGAGCACCGTCTCGATAGCCTCCCGGATGTCGGCGGGGCCGACCGACTTGGGCAGGTAGCCGGCCGCTCCCAATTCCAGGGTGCGCCGGATGACTTTGTGGTCCTCGACTGCCGAGATGATCATGACCGGCACATCCGGGTATTGCGCACGAACTAGCAGGAGACCGGATATTCCGTGTCCGCCCGGCATGTTCAGATCGAGCAGCACCAGATCGCAGTCACGGTCGGCTTCCAGGGCGGCGAGCAAAGCCTCGATATCGCCCGCTTCTTCGACCACCGCGTCACCGCCGGACAGTGTCTGTCGGAGGGCCGCCCGGAACAGCGGATGATCGTCAACGATGATGATGCGGCGGGTCATGGGGTGCTTCTAGCAAGTGTGGGCCACGGGGACTAACCCCCACTTAGGGTGGAGACGCGTTGCAAAATGCATCAATGCTTAACGCGTTCTTTACCATGTTCTTGAAACAGTGCGCGATGATACCGACCGCTCATGTCCGGCGCCGGTGCTTGTTCTCTTGGTGCTTGGGATACCTCCATGGCCCGCGCGTTTCAGCAGTCCCAACAATCCGATTACGACCGCGATGAGGGGCCGGCAGAATGGCAATCGCTGCGGAACGAACTCGTCGCCCTGCTCGATCAGGTCGATGGCCAAGTTGCACGTACGCGGGAATCCAGCCTGAGCGAAAGGGTGCGGGACCTCCGACACCAGGTCACCGAGGTCGATCAAAATCCGAACTCACGCCACCGCGACGCACTGCGCTCCGTGCAGCGTCAAATTTCGCGTTTTGAAGAACCGGCGCAGATGCCGCCAAACCCGCGCGATAGCCTCCAAGCGGCCATCAGCCAGATTCGCGCCAGCCATGGCGGTCCTCGTCAGCAGACCTACGCTGCTCAACCGCAGCCCTCGACGCGCGCGCCTGAGGGGCAGGTCCTCGAGCGGCTGGCACAGTCGGTCAATGGGTTGTCGGGCCGGCTGGAGCGACTCGAGGGCGAGATCCTGAACGAGCTCAAGTCGGGCGCCAACGTGCGGGATGTCGCCGACCAGGTGGCGCAACTGGCGCACGTGGTCGAGTTGCTGGCGGGCGCGGTCGGCGAGACCGGCCAAGTGAAGCGACTCGAAGGGCAGATTGCAAGCCTGGGCAAGATCATGTCTCAGGGCCGCGAGATGGATCTTGCGACGCTCACACGGCGGCTCGACGACGTTGCCGGGACGGTCGGCAAGCTAGCCGAACTTCAGGTGCATTTCACCGAAAAGGTCCAGAATCCGATCGAGACGGAAGCCTTCAAAGACGGCATGCGCTCGATCGAGGAGAGCGTGCGCAACGTCTACGACCGGATCGACGCCCTCGAGCGGCAACGGTCGCTGACACCGCAGGATCTGGAGATCGTCACCAGCGAAATGGCCCGCTTCACGGCCGCGCTGCAGGATCACAACCAGCCCAACAATCTGGTCGAGCTTGTGGATGCGCTCAACACGCGTATCTCGGACATCGAATCCGGCGACCGGATGCTCCACGCCCTCCGCAAGGACCTGACCGCGCTGCGCGATGCGGTGGTGGTTGCTCTTACGCCACGGTTCGACGCGATCGACGAAAGACTTTCGGCACTGAGCGCCGAGGTCGGTACGCGTGCCGATATGGCAGAGATCGGCCGGCAAATCGGGGAGTTGGGCGACCGCATGGTCGATCCGACACCCAATATTGCTCAGATTGAAACGCAGGTTCGTCAGCTTGTGGCGCGTATGGACCAGACGGGCGAGCAGCTTACCGGCCTCGCCAAGCTCTATTCCGAGCCGGCACCGATCGTGTTGCCCGAAATCGACTTCGACACCATGGCCGACATGGTTGCGAGCCGAGCCGCCGATGCCATGAGCAAGCACAGCATCGATGCCTCGATCGGCGATACGCTCAACGGGCTCGAGCAGCGGATCACCGCGATGTTGCAGGAAATGCGGCATGACGGAGGCGAGACACGCGACATCGGGGGGATGCAGGCCGGAATTGACGAGGTGAACGAGCGGCTGAAGCGGCTCGAGTCGTCGCTGACGACGCGGGCTTCGACTCCCGCCGGTCGTGAAGGTGCCCCAACTGCCGACATCGCTTCGATCATTTCGGAAGCCGACAGAATGCCGCCCGCGGCACGACCGCGGGATACGATGCCGCGCAGTCCTACGGAGGATGCACCGCTCAATGCGCCGGCATTCCCCGAGCCGGTCCCGGAAGCCCGGATGCCAGCGCGCAAGCGTCATCCGGGGCTCGAGGAGGATGTGCCGCTCGCCGCGCGTCACCGGGACCCGTCGCCGGCGCCGACACCGAGCGCGGGCTTCGAACCACCGCCACCGCCGACGCCGAGCGCGGGATTCTTCGAGCCCGCCGTGGCGAGTGCGCCTGCGTCAGGGCCAGCTCTCGATGCCCCTGCGGCGGGGGAGGCGCGGGCGAGTACGAATACATTTATTGAGGCGGCGCGACGGATGTCGCAGCGGCAGAATGTGCCGACTGCGGTGCCAGCGGCGTCTAACTCGTTGATCGGGCGAGCTCTATCGCGGTTCCAGTCTGCGGAGACGGTGCAGGAGGCGCCTGCGCGCGGAAAGAAGGCCAAGCGGGCGCTCGCGGGGGACAAACCAACGCGCACAAGCGTCTCGCCGGAGCCCGCCGTCGAGGCGCCCGTGTCGCTCGAACCGCAGATCAAGGAGGATGGGCCGAAGGCGCAAGCCGTTGGCCAGCCTGGGTTTTTGGCGCGCAATCGGCGGGTGATCCTGCTGGCGGCACTGGTGCTCGCCGTGGGCCTCTTGGCCGTGAATCTGGTCGCACAACGCATGCGACCCACCACTCCTGCGGCGCCACCTGCCCCAATCACCACGGGCGAGGTTGACGACGGTGGGACGACCGATATCTCAACCGATATCTCAACGGCTGACGCGACTGATGGGGATGGCGAGGAGATCGCGAGCGAATCCGATGGACCTCGCGTCATCGACATGGCTACCGACTCGGTGACAACCGGGTCGATCGATCGCGGGAGCGCGCAAGGGTTCACGACGAGCCCGCTGGCGATGCCGAGCGCGTTCAAAGCAGCGAGCGATGTCGCGACGAGTCCGGCGAGCGAGGTCGCACCGCTGTCGCCCGTTAGCCCGGTGAAGTTCGAAATGCCGGCTGAGGGAATCGGCCCGCTGGAGCTGCGGCAGGCGGCGGCAGACGGCGACGCGCGCGCGCAGTTCGAAGTCGCCGCGATCCTGACCGAAGGCCGCGCGGTACCGCAGGACTATGCGCAGGCCGCGGTGTGGTACGAGCGGGCTGCCGCAGCGGGATTTGTACCGGCGCAGTACCGGCTGGGCTCGCTCTATGAGAACGGCAATGGCGTCGAAAAGAACCTCGAGACCGCCAAGCTCTGGTACGAGCGGGCAGCCGAAGCTGGCAACCGCATGGCCATGCACAACCTCGCGGCCCTCTATGCCGGTGGCGAGCTTGGCAAGCAGGAGTTCGACTCCGCGGCCAAGTGGTTCGAGGAAGCCGCGTCGCGCGGCATGACGGACAGCCAGTTCAATCTGGGCATGCTCTACGCCCGCGGACTGGGGGTGAAGCAGAGCCTCGAAGAGTCGTTCAAGTGGTTCGGCATCGCTGCCCATGGCGGCGACGCCGGAGCGGCCAAGGCGCGCGACGATATCGCGCGCTCGCTCGATGCCGAGACGATGACGCGGCTCACCGACATCGTGAACAATTTCAAGCCGGCGCCGATCGTGCTCTCCGCCAATTTCGCGCCGATCGGGACCTGGTCCAAGGATTTCGATCCCGGAGAGTCAATCGCGACGCGCGACATCGTCGCCTCGGTGCAGAAGGCGCTGGGGAAACTTGGATATGATGTGGGCACGCCCGACGGCATTGCGGGTGCAAAGACGCAGGCGGCCATCAAGCAGTTCGAAACGGCAACGGGCATGAGCGAAGTCGGCCAGATCAATCCGCGACTGCTCGCGGTGCTCGGCAGCCAGCCGGTGTGATGAATGAGGTCTCATTGTCGTCGCAGAGGGTGGCGATGATGAGGTGAATCTGAGGGGGCGCGGGCGTTCCGCGCCCCTTCGTACTATTGGCGCGTCTCCTTGCAGATCTACCTGCCCATCGCCGAGCTTTCGATGAACCTCTTCTTCCTGATCGGGATCGGAGGGGCGGTCGGATTTCTGTCGGGTCTGTTCGGCGTCGGCGGTGGGTTCCTGCTCACGCCACTCCTGATCTTTTCGGGGGTGCCGGCTCCGGTCGCGGTGGCTTCGGTCACCGGACAGGTCGCGGCCGCCTCGACCTCCGGGGCGCTGAGTTACTACCGGCGCGACGGCATCGACCTGCATCTGGCGATGTATCTGATCCTGAGCTCAACGATCGGCGCGATGGTGGGCGTTGCTACCTTCGCGGCGCTCCGAGGAGCGGGACAACTCGACCTGTTCATCTCGGTCTCCTACCTGCTGCTCCTCGGTTTCGTTGGCACCTTGATGATGACCGAGGCGGTGCGCACCTTCATGCGCCGACGGGCCGGCATCGTGACGCCCGACAAGCTGCCGAGCCAGCACAGCTGGATGCACGGACTGCCCATGCGCATCCGGTTCAAGAAGTCGCGGCTCTATATCTCGGTTCTCCCGGTGCTGGGGATCGGCGTGTTCATCGGCTGGGTCGGCGCCCTGCTCGGCGTGGGCGGCGGATTTATCCTGGTGCCGGCACTCGTCTATCTGCTTCGGGTCCCGGGCAATGTCGTGATTGGCACCTCGCTGCTGCAGGTTGTGGCAATGATGTGCGTGACTACGATCCTCCAGGCGCTCACCAGCCAGAGTGTCGATATCGTGCTGGCCTTCTGCCTGATGATCGGGGGCACGATCGGCGCGCAGTTCGGCGCTTCGGCCGGGAAGTATCTGCGCGGCGATCAGCTGCGGGCCCTGCTGGCGCTTCTGGTGCTCGCCGTGGCCATCCGGTTCGGGCTCACCCTGGTCCTGCCGCCATCGGACCCGTTCTCGATGGCTATTGTCGCAGCGAGGGCGCTATGAGGCGACTGCTTCTTGCCGCGATGCTGATCCTCGCAGCGGTGCCGGTCACCGGCGAAAAGCTCGTCTCGACGCTCGCCAATCAACAGGTGCTCATCACCTCGAGTTTCGATGGCGCCGTGGTCAGCATGTTCGGCAGCATCGAAGCGGAGACGCCGGGTGAGGATCTCTCCGGGCCATACAATGTCATCGTCATCATCACTGGGCCGCTACAGGACCGGGTCGCGCGCATCAAGACCAACCGGTTCGGGATCTGGACCAACACCGACGATGTGACGTTCCAGCATTTCCCGTCCTTTTACGCCGTCGTTTCGAGTGGACGGCTCGACAGCATCGCCGACCCCAGCGTGTTGCAGCAATTCACGGTGCCGCTACTCGACCAGGCACGGCACGCGGCACAGACCGACGGGCTCAAGGGGGAGCGGTTCAGCCAGGAATTGGTGCGGCTCATGCAAGAGGAGGGACATTTCGTGCTGCGCGAGGACGGGATACGTTTCCTTTCGCCCACGGCCTACGCCGTGAACGTCATCCTCCCGAGCGATGTCGCCAACGGCCCGTTCATTGTCCGCACGCTGGTGCTCAAGGACGGTCAATTGGTCGCCGACAACAGCGCCGGCTTCTCGGTGCGCAAGAGCGGCTTTGAGAATTTCGTCTTCACCGCCAGCCGGCAACAGCCCCTGCTCTACGGGATCGTCTGCGTGATCCTCGCACTGGGCACGGGCTGGCTTGCCGGCGTGGTGTTCAGGCGCTGATTCAGCGCGCGACGGCCATGCCGCCGGCGGCAGCGGCGCCCTTGGGATCGGCGGGGCCTACGACGCGGGGCACCCAGCCACCACATTCGCCCTTGTCGTTACACGTCACGAGCGTCTGCTTGTTGTGATTGAAGCACCCATAGCCCTTGCCACCGTCGCCCTGGATCATAGTGCCGCCGGCCGCGTCACACTTGTCCTTGATCTCGCTCTTGGTGTGGGTGCCGCTGATCTCGACATATTTGGCGTAGGACGGCGCCGCGCCCAGTGAGGCAATCGCGCCGGCAACGAGCACGATGGTCGAGAAGCGAATGAGAGTCTGCTGGATCGTCATTTGAACCTCCACCTGGCGGGCGATGGTGCCCGTGTTCATGGGGAGGAGCGTGACTGAACACGACTGACCCGCCGATGAGCGTGCCGTTCATCTTGGCAGCTGCGAGGTGACCATGAGCCCCCTGCGCGTGGGAGTTGGGTCCCCGCCTTCGTGGGGTGGTAGCGGTGGGTGGGCTGCTGCCGTGCTCTAAACGCCTGCGACGAGGCGCCTGGTGCTGACGGGGTAGATGCGGGAGCGGCC
>JBIQKK010000009.1:3438-9995 GCA_044506585.1 Hyphomicrobiales bacterium | reverse complement strand
TCTAAACGCCTGCGACGAGGCGCCTGGTGCTGACGGGGTAGATGCGGGAGCGGCCGAGCATCGCGACTTCGAGGGAGCGGTGGTCGAAGAGGCCGGCGAAATTCGGGCCGAGGATGTTCATGCTGCCCGCACCGGCACCATAGGCGGGGAGCAGCAGGATGCGACCGTCGTGGACGAAGCAGGGGCGGCGCGTGGCGCTGCCATTGGAGTAGACCGTTGCAGCGGGATGCAAGTGGCCCGCGATGACGCCGTGGGCGCCGCGCCTTGGCTCGTGGATCAGGGTGAGACCGCGATGTTCGAGATGGGGCACGCAGACGCCGCCAAGATCGTGCGGCGTGGGATCGTGGTTGCCGCCGATCCAGGTCCAGTGCGATTTGCCGAGGAGCGCCATGAGGCGAAGGCGGTCTGCATCGAGCAGCGTTTGCGTGCCTTCGTCGCGATGGAAGGAATCGCCCAAGGAGATGACGCGCTCGGCGCCTGTCCGCTCGATGTCGCGTTCGAGCCGCTTGAGTGTGAGCCCCGTGTCATAAGGCGGCAGCATGTGGCCCTTGCGGGCGAAGGACGAGAACTTCTCGAGGTGGAGATCGGCGACGAGCAGCATCGACTCGGCGCGCCAGTATAGGGCGCCCGACAGAAGCGGTTCGAAGGTGTGACCGGCGAAATGGAGCAGCACCTGCTGGTCCTCAGCGTCCGGCGCGGCGACTGCCGCGTTGCTCCACCCCATTGGCCTGTCCCATCGCTTCGCGCATCAACTCATCGGCGGCGTCGGCCATCGCGCTTTCGCGGGCTTCGCCGAAGACGGCGGTTTTGCCGATATCGAGGAGAATCGGTACCGCGAGAGGTGAGATTCGGTCGAGGGGCTTGTGCACGATCCGGCCCTGGATGCGGCGAAGGAGCACACCAAGCCGCTCGATATCGAGCAACCCGCGGGCTGCATCCCGCCGCGTGGCCTGGATCAGGATATGGTCGGGCTCGTGCTCGTAGAGCACGTCGTAGATAATGTCGGATGACACGGTGACTTGCCGGCCGGTCTTCTCCTTGCCCGGGTGCCGCCGCTCAATCAGGCCCGCGATGATCGCAGCGTTGCGGAAGGTACGGCGCATCAGCTGGCTTTCGTGCAGCCAGGATTCAAGATCGTCGCCGAGCATGTCCTGATCGAAAAGGTCGGCGAGCGACAGGCGGCCGGTGCGGATCAATCCGCCGAAATCGCCGAGGCCCCAGACGGCGAGCGAATAGTCGGAGGCAACGAAGCCGAGCGGCCGGGCGCGCGCGCGTTCTAGCCGGCGCGTCAGCAACATGCCGAGCGTCTGATGTGCGAGCCGGCCCTCGAAGGGGTAGCAGACCATGAAGTTCTGCGTGCCGCGCGGGAAGGTCTCGACCAGCATGGAGTCGGGCGGCGGCAACAACGACGCCTCGTGCTGCAGGCGCAGCCAGTCGGCCACCTGGTCGGGCAGTTTGTGCCATTCCTCCGGCCGCGACAGCAGCCTGCGTACGCCATCGGCAAGGTAGGTCGAGAGCGGAAACTTGCCGCCCATGTAGGACGGAATGCGCGGATCGGTGCTGGCGGAGCGCGAGACATAGGCCTCGGTCTCGAACATGCCTTCATAGGCGACGATCTCGGAGCCGAAGACGAAGGTGTCGCCCTTCACCAGCTGATCGATGAAGTATTCCTCAAGCTCGCCCAGCACGCGGCCATAGCGGCCGATCGGACCGGTCGAGCGCTTGGCATCGCGGATTCGGCCGCCGCGCACGAGGCGGACCTTGATCATGGGGTCTTCGATGATGGTGCCGACATTCAGCCGGTATTGCTGGGCGATATGGGGATTGGCGATGCGGAACTTGCCGTCGGCCGTCTTCTTGAGCTTGGCATAGCGCTCGTAGGCCCGCAGCGCGTAGCCCCCGGTCGCGACAAAATCGATGACGCGCTCGAAGGTGGTCCAATCGAGATCGCGATAGGGCCAGGCGCGGCGCACTTCCTCATGGAAGGCGACGGGCTCGATGGGTGCGGCGCAGGCCATGCCGAGAACGTGCTGTGCGAGCACGTCCAAGCCGCCGAGCGTGGGCTCTTCGCTGTCCTGTGCATTGCGCTCGACGGCTTCGAGTGCCGCTTCGCATTCGAGGACCTCGAAGCGATTGGAGGGCACGAAGATCGCCTTGGACGGCTCATCCATGCGGTGGTTGGAGCGGCCGATGCGCTGCAACATGCGGCTTGCGCCCTTGGGGGCGCCAACCTGCACCACGAGATCGACATCGCCCCAGTCGATGCCGAGATCGAGGGTAGAGGTGCATACGACCGCCTGCAGCTTGCCGCCGACCATGGCGGCCTCGACCTTGCGCCGCTGTTCGACCGCGAGCGAGCCGTGATGCATGGCAATGGCGAGATTGTCGTCGTTGATGGCCCACAGATTCTGGAACAGCATCTCGGCCTGCGAGCGCGTGTTGACGAAGAGAAGCGTCGTGCGGTGCTGCTTGATGATCTCGTAGAGCTCGGGCACGGCGTAGAGGGTGGAGTGGCCGGCCCAGGGGACGTGCGTGCTCGAGGCAAGGATGGAGAGATCCGGCTTGGCCCCGCCCTGCCCCATCAGCAGATCGGTGCGCGCGCCCGGCAGAGGCGTCGCGATCCAGTCGCGCAGCAGATCGGGGCGCGAGACGGTCGCCGAGAGCGCCGTGATGCGCAGGTTGGGCGCATAGGACGCAATGCGTGCGATCGCGAGCGAGAGAAGCTCACCGCGCTTGTTGGTGACCAGCGAATGAAGCTCGTCGAGCACGATGCGCCGGAGGCCGCCGAAGAAGGTCGCGCTGTGCTCGTGGCTGAGCAGCAATGCGAGCTGCTCTGGCGTGGTCATCAGCACGTTGGGGGGCGTGCGCAGCTGGCGGGTGCGGCGCGACCCCGGTGTGTCGCCGGTTCGGGTTTCGACCGTGACCGGCAGGTGCATTTCCTCGATGGGCGTGGTGAGGTTGCGCGCGACGTCGACGGCCAGCGCCTTGAGCGGCGAGATATAGAGCGTGTGGAGGCCGGGGGCTGGACGGTGCGCCAGATCGTTGAGCGTCGGCAGGAAGCCCGCAAGGGTCTTGCCGGCGCCGGTGGGGGCGATCAGCAGCGCGGAGGCACTGGCGTCCCAGCTCGCGAGAACGTCGAGTTGATGCGGGCGCGGCGCCCAGCCCTTGGCCGCGAACCAGTCGGTGATGGTGGGGTGCAAGGGCAAGCGATCGATCCGCGCGAAATGAGATAGATAGTAGCGCCATGACGCAAACCAAGCAGCAGAGTTTATCGCTGACGCCGGAGGCGGCGCTCGCCCGGTTGCGCGCCGAGGCGACCGAGCTGCTCACGCGGCCGGGGCGGACGATCCTGGGCATTGCCGGTGGGCCGGGCGTGGGAAAATCGACGCTGGCGCAGGCGCTGGTCGCGGCACTGGGGCCGGTTGCGGCCTATGTGCCGATGGACGGGTTCCACATGCGGCACAGCAGGCTCGAGGCGCTGGGGATCGCCGGCGACAAGGGCATGCCGCATACGTTCGATGGCGCGGCGTTCGCGGATTTTCTTGGCGCGCTGAAGATGGCGGTGGGACCGGTGAGCGGGCCGGGCTATTCGCGCAGGATCGAGGATGTGGTGGACGATGCGGTCACGGTGCCGGCGGCGGCGCGTCTGGTGGTGACGGAGGGCAATTACCTGCTGCTGATGACGGCGCCCTGGTGGCGGGTGCGGCCGCTGCTCGATCGTGCGGTTTATCTCGAGGTGCCACGCGAATTGGTGCGCGCGCGGCTCATGAAGCGGCATGCGGCGGAGGGGCTGTTCACCGAGGAGCGCAACCGCGGGCATGTGGAGCGGGTGGATTTGCCGAACTACGATCTGGTATTGCGCTCGCGACCGCAGGCGGATTTGGCGATCGAGCTGATCACGGAGTCCTAGCGGCCCAGTCTGCGGTCCTGGTGCCAACGAGGTCGCTGATGTTGTGCTTGCCCTGGCCGCGCACTGCGGCGGCGAGGCCGCGCTTGATGCGGTCGAGCAGGTCGAGGCCGCCGAACACCAAAGCAGAATAGAGCTGGATGGCGTTGGCGCCGGCTTCGAATTTCTCGAGCGCGGAGATCGGCGAGTGGATGCCGCCCACCCCGATGATGGGGAGGCTTGTGCGCTGACGCATCTGGGCGAGGCGGATGGTGGCGAGGTTGAACAGCGGCTTGCCTGAGAGACCGCCTTTTTCCGCCGCGTTCTCCATGCCCGCGACGGGATCGCGCGAGAGGGTGGTGTTGGAGACGATGAGGCCATCGAGACCGGTATCGGCGATGACCCTGGCGATCGAGTCCAGCGCGGTCTGGTCGAGATCGGGGGCGAGCTTGAGGAAGATCGGGACACGAATCTTCGCCCTGGCGCGCACGCTGAGCACGATATCAAGCAGACGGCGGAGCGAGTCCTCGTGCTGGAGGTCGCGCAGGCCGGGGGTGTTGGGCGAGGAGATGTTGACCGTGAGATAGTCGGCGATGGCGGCGAAGCGTTCGACGCCAAGAGCGTAGTCGGCGGTAAAATCGGCGCTGTCCTTGTTGGCGCCGATATTGATGCCGAGGGCAGCGGGAATGCGCTGGCCCTGGATGCGCCGGAAGATTTCGTCGTGGCCGTCGTTGTTGAAGCCCATGCGGTTGATGACACCTTCGGCGCCGGGGATGCGGAACAGCCGGGGCTTGGGATTGCCGCTTTGGGGCCGCGGCGTCACGGTGCCGATCTCCACCATGCCGAAGCCCATGAGCGCGAGGGCGCGCGGCACCTCGCCGTTCTTGTCGAAGCCAGCGGCCATGCCGACGGGGTTGTCGAGCTCGAGGCCTGCGATGGCTGTCTTAAGTTCGGGCGGATCGGGGTCGGTCTGTTGCGGCGCGAGGCCGAGCCGCAGCGCGGTGATGGTCGCCCCATGCGCCGTCTCGGCATCCATGCGCAGCAGCGAGTCGCGGGTAAGGCCGGCGACGAGCGGGACGCGCAGGAGCGGTGACAGGCGCGAGAAGATCATCGTACCCACTCTGGCAGAACCACGCTGCCCTCAGCGGGGACAGCCAGGGTCGCATGAGCGCCAATGGCGGAGGCGGAAAGCTCGCCGTAAAGATGCGGAAAAAGCTGGCCGCCACGGGAGGGTTCCCAGCGGAGCGAGTCGCCGAGCGCTTCCGTACGGACCGCGAAGACCACGACGTCGCCCTGCCCCGCGAAATGCAACCGCAGGGTTTCGGCGAGCTGGGCAGCGGTCGAGAAATGTACGTAGCCGTCTTTGAGATCGACCGGCATTCCCGGGAATTTGCCCGTGGCGCGAAGGGCATCGAACGCTTCACGAGAGGCGATCTTGTAGATGAATTCGGGATGCTGCGCGGGGCTGGTCATGGCGCCCTAGTGACGCGGCGAAGACGGCGGCGCAAGGCCTTTACACGAGGGCGGACAAGGATTAATACATAGGACTTCTGTCCCATTGGGACAATTTTCCTCGTCCCGGTCCGGATCATGCTGTCGCACAGCGCCATTTGGGATGCCATCGATGCGCTTGCCCGCCGCCACGGTCTGACGACGTCCGGGCTGGCGAAGATCGCGGGGCTCGATCCCACAGCGTTCAACCCGTCCAAGCGGGTCAGCAAGGATGGGCGGGGGCGCTGGCCGTCGACCGAGAGCATTGCGAAGATTCTTGAGGCGACCAATGAGGGCTTTTCCAGTTTCCTGGCCCAGGGCGGCGCCTTCGTTCAAATGGATTCGACGCCTGGCGGTGTGGCGCTGCCCCTGCTCGGTCTGGCGCAGGCGGGCGCCGGCGGCTTCTTCGATCCGGCAGGATTTCCAACCGGCGAAGGCTGGGACGAAGTGCATTTGCCAACGCCGGGCGATGCCGGGGTCTATGCCCTTGAGGTTACCGGTGACTCGATGCTGCCGCTCTATCGCGACGGCGACCGCATCGTCGTGTCGATCAACGAGCAGGTCCGGCGCGGCGACCGAGTGGTGGTCAAGACCAGGGACGGCGAGGTGATGGCGAAGGTGCTGGCGCGGCAGACCGCCAATGTCATCGAACTGCATTCCTTGAACCCGCAATACCCGCCGCGACTGTTCGAGATGAAGGATATCGAGTGGATCGCGCGCATCATCTGGGCGAGCCAGTGACCGTCGCGCGCGCGACCGCGTCCGATCTCGACGACTGGCTGAGCCTGCGCGACGCGCTCTGGCCGCAGGAGCGCGAGACGCAGGAGGCAGAGGCGCGCGCCGTGCTGGAGAACCCGGAGCAGACTGCCTTCATCGCGCGCGATGCCACAGGCACTGCAATCGGATTTGCCGAGGTCGCCCTGCGGCATGACTACGTAAATGGCTGCGAAACCTCGCCCGTGGGATTTCTCGAGGGCATCTATGTGATCCCCAAGGCGCGGCGGCAAGGCGTTGCCCGGGCACTGATGGAAGCGTGCGCCCAGTGGGTGAGAGAAAGGGGCTGTACCGAACTCGCGTCGGATGCGGTCATCGATAATGACACCAGCCACAAGATGCACGCCGCACTCGGCTTCACGGAAACCGAGCGCGTGGTCTATTTTCGCCGCCGGCTTTGAGATGA
>JBIQKK010000009.1:0-3338 GCA_044506585.1 Hyphomicrobiales bacterium | reverse complement strand
ATGGCCGGTGGCGGAGTTTACGCCGCCGTCAGCAACTTGCCCGCCAGAGCGTCCTCGATCAGCTTGCGGGTCTCGTTGACACCATAGAGGGCGATGAAAGAGCCGAAGCGTGGACCCTGGTCGGCGCCCAGCAGGACGCCATAGATGGCCCCGAACCACTCGCGAAGCGGATCGAACTGGTGCGTGTTGCCGACAGCGTAGACGATGTCCTGCAGCTCCTTGGCGTCGAGCGCTTCGTTCCCCTCGAGCCGATCGTGCAGATCCTGCAACGCCGCGCGTTCCTTGTCGGTGGGCGCACGGAAGACCTTGGTGGGCTTCACTTCGTCATTGAAGTACCGCACGGCGTAGCCCGCGAGCCGGTCGAGCTCGGGGTTTGATTGCGGCGTCTCGCCGGGGAGGCGGCGCGTGAGGTAGCCCCAGACGACCGACTTATCATGGGCGTTGGCAGCCGAGGCGAGATTGAGCAGCAGGCCGAAGGTGACCGGCATGTCGAGGACGGGCACCTTCCCCGAATGGATGTGGAAGGCCGGGTTCTCGAGCGCCGCGGTCGCGTCCTGCCCACGATAGTTGGCGACATACTGATAGTAGTCGTCGACGGCGCGGGGGATGACGTCGAAATAGAGCCGCTTCGCGACGCGCGGCTTCTGGAACATGTAGAGCGCGAGGCTTTCGGGCGAAGCATAGGTCAGCCACTCATCAATGGTCAGGCCGTTCCCTTTTGACTTGGAAATCTTCTGGCCGACCTCATCGAGGAAGAGCTCGTAGACGTAGTGCTCCGGCGCGTGGCCGCCGAGGATTTCGCAGATCTTGTCGTAGAGATGCTGGTTGGTCTGGTGGTCCTTGCCGAACATCTCGAAGTCGACGCCCAGCGCATACCACCGCATGCCGAAATCAGGCTTCCATTGCAGCTTGCAGTGGCCGCCCGTGACGGGAATCGTGGTCTCGGTGCCGTCCTCGTCGTCAAAGGTGATCGTGCCCGCCTTTGGATCGACATTCTTCATGGGCACGTAAAGGACGCGGCCGGTCTTCGGCGAAATCGGCAGGAAGGGCGAATAGGTCGCCTGGCGCTCGGCGCCAAGCGTGGGGAGCATGACGCCCATGATCGCGTCGTATTTCTCGGCAGCACGGATGAGCGCCGCATCGAAACGGCCGGATTTGTAGTAGTCGGTGGCGCTGGCGAATTCGTAGTTGAATCCGAACGTGTCGAGGAAGCGCCGAAGCATCGCATTGTTGTGGTGCCCGAAGCTCTCGTAGTCGCCGCCGAAGGGGTTCGGCACGCTGGTCAGCGGCTTATGCAGGTGCGGTTCCAGTGCGTCGCGGTCGGGGACGTTGTCCGGTATCTTACGCATCCCGTCCATGTCGTCGGAGAAGCAGAGCAGCCGGGTCGGCACCTGGTCGCGCGTGAGGAGGCGGAAAGCCGTCCGCACCATGGTGGTGCGCGCAACTTCGCCGAAGGTGCCGATATGGGGCAGGCCAGACGGGCCGTAACCGGTTTCGAACAGGGCCTCGCCTTTGCCGGTTTTTTCCAGCCGCCGAACGATTTTTCGCGCTTCCTCGAAGGGCCAGGCCTTGGCGGTCTGGGCGGCATCGAAAAATGCGGGATCGAGCGGCGGGAGCGGTGCGGCAGTCACGAAATCGGCCTTGCGGTTGGAGGTGGCGCGTTTTCGGCATCCGCCGGGGCAAAGTCAATGGCTGCACGGCTGGACAAGCGGGGCTCGCCTTCCTAGGTATGCGCCACTTTTGCCGCGCATAAGGACCGCCCCAATGCCAGCCCTTTCCGTCCACGAAGCCCTGATCCACGTGATGGTGATCGCCGCCAGCGCCGACGCCAAGGTCAGCGATCGTGAACTCGAGATCATCAGCCGGCTGGTTACGCGCCTGCCGGTGTTCGACACCTTCGACCGGACGCAGTTGGGGGAGACCGCGGCGCAGGCGATCGATCTGATCAAGGACTCGTCCAATCTCGATAAGGTGCTCGACATGGTGCTTTCCGGCATCCCGCAGCGCCTGCACGACACGGCCTATGCGCTGGCGGTCGAAGTCGCGACGGTCGATTTGCGGCTGGAGCAGGAGGAACTGCGCTTCCTCGAGATGATCCGCGACGGGCTTGAGCTCGATAACCTCGTGGCCGCTGCAATCGAGGCGTCGGCCCGTGCCCGGCTGCGGCACGCGGACTGAGTACTCGCCGCAGGGCTAGTAGAAGCCGACGGGGAACCAGCGCAGATAGAGCTCGTCCAGGACGCCCGACTTCTTGAGCCGGACGAGGCTATAGTCGATGGCGACGCGCACATTGTCGTGGCCGGCCCCGACGGCGATCGAGAGACCGTCACCGAAGAGGTCGGGACGGAAATAGGGTAGCCCCGCGAAGGCGCAGCAATCGGGATTGGCATTGAGCCAGAAGCTCGCACGCATCGCGTCACCGAAGAACGCATCTGCCCGTTTGTCACGCACGGCCTCGAGGCCTGCGATCTCGGTGTCGACTTCGAGCAGCGTGGATTGTGGCAGATAGCGCGTCACGAAGGTGGCATGCGCCGACCCTGTTCGCGCCGCGACCGTCTTGCCGGCAAGTTGGTCCGGATCGAAATTGGTCCCGGCGCCTTTGAGCATCACGAAGCGGCCGGGCAGCATCAGATAGATATTGGTGAAGTCGAACAGCGCGCCGTTCTCGGGTGTCATCGCGAGGGCAGCGATCAGGGCGTCGCCCTGCCCGTCCTCCAGCGCCTTGGCCGCCTGCTCCCACGGCCAGGCCTGGATCGTGCAGGTAATGGAAAGATCGGCACAGATGGCGCGCGCAAGGTCCACATTGAAGCCGACGAGCTCTCCGGTTTTGTCGCGATAATTGAAGGGCGGGAACCCGGCGGTGGTGAGGAAGCGGATGTTGGGTACCGCTGCGAGGTTGGGCACGAGGTCGCGCGCACTGGGATCGGCGTGATAGGGCAGCGCCTGGGCATGGGCCGATAGGGTGCCGAGAGCCGCAAAGAGCAGGACGAATAGGGAGCGCATTGTAGTCCGCAACTGATCCGGCCCCGTTATGGCTGAGATTGAGGGCAATGGCGAGGCGGGCGAGCGCCTCTACGCCCCCTCTTGCGCCGGGACCCCATCCGGTGGTTTGCTTAGGGATATTTACTTAACGCCTTTTCATTTCCGGGCGCTGTGGGGAGCGGCCAATAGTTTACGCGATTGATGCGGTTGCGCTGCTGCGCGCCGTGCTTGCCGAGAACTGCCCGTCGGACGGGGCTGCAAGAGAGCATCTGGCGGCGTGCGAGCGGCTGGCGATCGATCCGCTCGATTATTGTGCGCACCAGTTCGGGCTGGGCAATGCGCAGGTGTGGTCGCGG
>JBIQKK010000088.1:8252-9775 GCA_044506585.1 Hyphomicrobiales bacterium | reverse complement strand
CCGAGGCGGATCAGCGCCTCCTGCGCCGCCTCGACGGTTGCGGCTTGATAGGGCTGGGCCAGCGCTGGGGACCATGCCCCCCCGAGCAGCACGGCAACAAGGATCGTCCTAGCGAGCATTCATACCCCCAAAGCCTTTTTCCGTGAGCTATCACGCGGTGCGGTGCTTGCCATGATCAATATGAACTATGCGATGAACCACGCGCTCGACGGCGGCAGGGATCCAGCGGCCTGGTTCTTAC
This sequence comes from Hyphomicrobiales bacterium, assembly GCA_044506585.1. Taxonomy (GTDB): domain Bacteria; phylum Pseudomonadota; class Alphaproteobacteria; order Rhizobiales; family Devosiaceae; genus Devosia_A. Next base: position 9,534 of record JBIQKK010000088.1, on the reverse strand, counting down.
TGCCGCGCTCCGGGTGACGCGAAGAGCACCGTGCCGAGCAGGGCGACGAGGTCCGCCTGCCGGGAGCATCCCGTCTTGCTGAGGATGCCCCGCAACTGGTTCCGGACCGTTGCGACGCTTCGCCCCCGGCGTGCCGCGATCGCCGTGACGCTCAGGCCGGCAACGAGACCCCTCGCCACATCGAGCTCCGCGGGGGTGAGGTCGAACAGGGACGACACCAGCGAGAGGTCCTTGTCCGTTTTGGCCTCGCTCAGGATCAGGATCGACGCCGAAGTCCCGAAGATGTCGAGCGCGACGCCCTTCAGCGGGACGGTCTGGACGATCGAGCACAGCCGACGGGTCTCCCCGTCCCTGACGGGGATCGAGGCGCTCGCTTTGGTTTCCAGGGTGCTGCGCAGCATCCCGTCTGCCTCGCGGTCGAGCAGGGCGATGCGGTTGCCTCCGCGGGTCGTCCAGATGTGCCTGGCCTCGCCGAAACTTGCGTTGGCTTCAACGATCCGTCCGGCTTGAGTGACTGCGACGGCCGGCAACCCGATCGCCGACAGCGCACTGATCGCGGTGTGAATCTGCGCCAGCCCCAGGCGGGTCGTCAAAAGGGCCGCGCGGAGCAATTGCGGCCGAACGGCGTTCAACCGTGACAGGCCCGCGGCCGGGAATGCACCCTGCTCGACGCCCCGCTCGAAGCTGATGCACAGTAGATCGTCGTGCGGCAGCATGACGACGGTGCCGGCCGAGTGGCCCAGGCCATAGGGATAAAAGAACTCCCGATAGACCGGCTCACGCTCGATTCCCTCGCCGTAGTCCGCCTCGGTCACGAATCGATGTTCGTACTGCAGTCCCCTGCTGAGGCCGATCGACATGCGCGTGCTGCGCAGCGCCCAGCCCGACGAGACAAAATGCTCCATGGCCGGCCGGATGCTCTCGGAAGCGGTCCAGTGATTGGCGGAAGGCGACACGCCAAAGAACACGCCGCCCTTGGCATCCACCGCCTCGCTCAGCTTTCCGAGAACGGCGCTCCAGCGCTCGGGAACGACGGCCGCTTCGTAGATCGACCACTCCAGCTGCTCAAGCTCGTCCACGTCAACCTGCCCAGCCTCATCGGCCTGTCCGTGCCGCCCGCAGAGTGGAAACCAAGTTCCGGCCCTTGTCCATATGCTACGATCACTTCGCCATCTCGCGGCAGAGCCGGGTCATGCCCACGAGATCTTCGGGCGGGGCGTCCCACAGATTGTCGCGGACGGTGACGTCGAGGGCGCACGAGCAATAGGCCGTGCAGAAGCGC
>JBIQKK010000088.1:0-8152 GCA_044506585.1 Hyphomicrobiales bacterium | reverse complement strand
CGTTCTGCCTCAAACCGCCGCATCCGGGAACCCCTCTGTCCGAACTTCGTTTTCGGCCCATGCGGGGAAACAAGACCAACAAGAAAGGCTATCTCATGCGCAAACTCATTCTGGCCGGTGCGGCCATTCTCACCCTCTCTGCCGCGCTTCCCGCCTATGCCCAGGACAGCGATGCCGCTGCCGGTGCGGGCGCGGCGGTCGGCGCCACCTCGGGCGCGACGCTCGGCTTCCTCTTCGGCGGTCCGGTCGGCGCGATCATCGGCGGCTTTTCGGGCGCCGTGATCGGCGGCAGCGTGTCCGAAGCGGCCGTCGAATATGCCGGCAACCACCCGGTCGAGCAGGTCTATCTCGATACCGACCTCGATGTCGGCGTGACCGTTTCGGGCGACGTGAAGATCTATCCCATCGAAGGTGATGACGAGCTCGGCTATTTCTATGCCAATGGCCGGGTGTGGATCGTGGACATCGGTTCGGGCGAGATCGTCGCTTCGCCGGGCTATGTCGTCCCCGAAACCGCGGTCGCCTATGTCAAGGCGAACCCGACCACCTCCATCGATATCGACGCCTCGATCGAGCCGGGCTTCGTGATCGACGCCGATGTCGACCTCGTCGACGTGCCCGACGCCCGCGGCTACGCCTACTTCTATGTGGACGACCGTCCGGCGCTGGTCGATGCCCGGTCGCGGACCGTGATCTGGATCGAGTAAGCGCGTTGCTTTGACCTCGATCTCCGCTAGGATCGCCGAGGCCGGGCCTCTCGCCCGGCCTTTGGCATGTTCCGCGGAGGTAACGAGTGCCCGATCCCTGGCTGCGCCGCGACTGGCTTGCACCCGGCATGGCTCTGATCGAGCAGGGTGGCCGCACGGGCCAGCTCTACGTTCTCAAGGACGGCGAGCTCGAAGTCCTGCGCGACGGCAAGCATGTGACGACGATCAAGACGCCGGGCGCGGTGATCGGCGAGATGAGCGTGCTGCTCGATGCGCCCCAGACCGCGACGGTGCGCGCCGTCACCGAAGTCGACTATTTCGTCATCGACAATGCCATCGAGGTTTTGCGGACGCACCCGGACTGGCTGCTCCAGATCGCCCGATTGCTCGCCCAGCGCGTCAACGCGACCACCGCGCAACTGACGCGCGATCGTGGCGGCGAGGATGCGATGGTGCTGCCGCAGAACTTCATGTCGAGCTGGGGCGACCCCACGGTATGAGCGGCAAGCCGAGCCTGAGGATCGTCTATTGCACCCAGTGCAACTGGCTGCTGCGCGCCGCCTGGATGAGCCAGGAGGTGCTGTCGACCTTCTCGCTCGAGATGGGCGAGGTGACGCTGGTGCCCGGAACCGGGGGCATTTTCGAGATCCATCTCGACGGCGAGCTGATCTGGGAGCGCAAGCGCGATGGCGGCTTTCCCGACGTCAAGCAGCTCAAGCAGATGATCCGGGACCGCATCGATCCCGATCGCGACCTGGGTCATATAGACCGGCCGCACGGTCCCGCCGCCCAGCGCGGCACCCCTTCGGCCTAGCCCGGCGCCCAAGGCTTGAGTGGCACCGCCGATGGGCGCTAGTGTCGCGTCCGAAGGCACGTGCGGGGGAAAGGCACGGGCTCATAAATCCAGGGAGAATGCCGCCTCATGAAACCCGCAATCCTTGCCGCCGCGCTCCTCGCGGCCGTCACCATCGGGACTGCCTCGGCGCAGACATTGCCCGATCTTCAGGGCCGCACCATCCGCGCCGTGACCGAGAACAACTACGTGCCGCTCAACTTCGTCGATCCGCAGACCGGCCAGGGCGTCGGCTGGGAATACGACGCGATGAACGAAATCGCGCGGCGCCTCAACGCCAAGGTCGAATGGAACATCATCGCCTGGGACCTGATGATCCAGGCGGTGCGCGAGGGCCAGTACGATATCGGCATGGACGGCATTTCGATCACCGACGACCGCAAGCAGCAGGTCGATTTCTCCGATCCCTACATGAAGTCGCAGCAATTCATGCTGGTGCGCGCCGATGAAGAGCGGATCAAGACCAAGGAAGATTTCGCCACCAACACCGACCTGCTGATCGGCGCGCAGACGGGCACGTCCAACTTCTATGCTGCCGTCTACGACGTGCTCGACGGCGACGAGAGCAATCCGCGCATCAAGCTGTTCGATACGTTTGGCGCGTCCGTGCAGGCGCTCAAGAACGGCGACGTCGATATGGTGCTGATGGACCAGGCGGCGGTCGAGGGCTACATCGGCGCCGACCCCGGCGTGTTCAAGACGGTGGGCGACCCCATCGGCTCGGACGAGTTCGCCTTCATCCTGCAGCAGGGCTCCGACCTCCGCGAGCCCGTGAACGCCGCGCTGGCCCAGATGAAGGCCGACGGCTATATCGACGCGCTGAACCGCAAGTGGTTCTACGAAAATAATACCGCGCAGTAGTCCTGAGTGAACCCCGCGAGTTCCATCGAGCTCGCGGGGGACAATCCATGCCCCATAGACCCCGCCGGCGCCTCGCCGATTTCCCGTTCTGGCTTCTGGCCCTCGCCCTGCTCGGGGTGGTGACCCTGTGGGCCATCGTCTCCGACGGCAGCTACCGCAACATCTTCGTGGCCCTGACCAGCGGCGTCTGGACGACGCTGTGGGTGACGCTCGTCGCGTTCACGCTCGCCATGCTGCTGGGACTGGGCATCGCGCTGATGCGGACCTCCGGCCAGCCGGTGCTGGTGCAGGTCGCGACATTCTATGTCGAGTTCATCCGCGGGGTGCCGATCCTCGTCTTCCTGTTCTACGTCGCCTTTGTCGGCGCGCCGGCAACGATTGCGGCCGCCAACTGGCTGACGGCGCCATTGCAGAACCTGGGCTGGATGCCGCAGCTGACGGTCCGCAATTTCGACCTCACCTGGCGGGCGATCGTAGCGCTGACCATCTGCTACTCCGCCTTCATCGCGGAGATTTTCCGGGCCGGCATCGAGGCGGTGCCAGCCGGCCAGATCGAGGCGGCGCGGGCGCTCGGCCTCAAGCGCGGGCAGATCGCCCGACAGATCGTTGCCCCGCAGGCCTTCCGGATCATCCTGCCGCCGCTGGGCAACGATTTCGTCTCGATGGTCAAGGATTCGGCGCTGGTGTCGGCGCTGGGGGTGCAGGACATCACCCAGATCGGCAAGGTCTATTCGTCGAGCACCTTCAAGTTCTTCGAGACCTACAACGTCGTGGCCTTCCTCTACCTGACGATGACGATCTCCTTGTCGCTGATCGTTCGCTACATCGAGCGGCGGATGAAGACCTATTAGCCCTTGCAGGCAAGGAAAGCCGCGCCCACATCTCAGCCTGTCGCAGGCGAGGGAAGGAAAGACGCCGATGTGGATGAAACTCGCAGGTGCCGCCGGTGCGGTCGGCATGGTGCTGTTGCTTGCCGCCTGCGGCAATAACGGACGCGACGTCGGCAAGATCAATGTCGACTGGACCGGCAACGACATCGCCATCGAGGCGGTCGAGGACCCCGGCGTCAAGGGCGTCGTCTGCCATGTGAGCTATTTCAACCGCAGCCTGATCGACCGGCTGCAGCAGGGCAACTGGTTCGAGGACCCATCCTACTCGGCCATCGACTGCGCCGCGTCCGGCCCCGTGACCGTCGGCGACATTTCCCTCTCGCCGGGCGGCGAGGAGATCTTCAAGCAGCAGCGCAGCCTGATCTGGAAGTCGCTGCGCGTGTCGCGCATCTACGACCAGGCGAACAATTCGCTGGTTTATCTGGCCCATGCGCGCGAGCTGCAGATGGGTTCGGGCAAGATGTCGCTGTCGGTGGTGCCGCTCAACGGCCTCGACGTCACCTGGGAGAACGGCAACCCCGCTGCGCGGAACTGACGCCCGGAGGGGTGCTTTTGTGTCGAAGTCCTGCCGAGGGCGATCGACAATAGTAACCCTCTGGAAACCTCGCCTGCTCACAGTGGTAGCGGTGTCCAGGCGAGTATTAGAGGCGGAGAACGCAGATGTTCGGCTTCTTTTCCGGTGACAATGCCGTTCTAATGGCGAGTGTAGTGGCCTTTACGGCGTTCTTCCTCGTGGGGCGCGTCGCCCATGCGCGCCAAAGTGTCGCCTTCGCATTCGCCTTCACACCGCTGCTCGCAATCTTTGCGATCGCCGCCGGCGCAGTCGCACTTCTCTAGCCGTTTTCGATAGAGCGGCGAGGCGCGCAACGTCTTCATCGGCGACGCGCGCAATAAGCAAAGCCGTTCCGGTTTCGCATCTGCCAAACGCTTGGCCGTCGGCCGATATTCGACTCAACACCAGCGGCCCTTCGGCCGCGACGACAAGGAGTTGAGCATGGCCATTCTCATCGGCGACACCGCCCCCGATTTCGAAGCTGAAACCACCGAGGGGCACATTCACTTCTACGACTATATCGACGGCAAGTGGGCCGTGCTGTTCTCCCATCCCAAGAACTTCACGCCGGTCTGCACGACCGAGCTCGGTTACACCGCCAAGCTGAAGCCGGAGTTCGACAAGCGTGGCGTCGTCGTGCTTGGCCTTTCCGTCGATGAGCTCAAGAACCACGACGGCTGGTCGCGCGACATCGAAGAGACGCAGGGCACCAAGCTCAACTTCCCGCTGATCGCCGATCCCAATCGCGAGATCGCGGCCAAGTACGAGATGATCCACCCCAACGCCGACAATGCGCTCACCGTCCGCTCGGTCTACGTCATCGGACCGGACAAGAAGGTGAAGCTCAAGATCGAGTATCCCGCCTCCACCGGCCGCAACTTCGACGAAATCCTTCGTGTCATCGACAGCCTGCAACTGACCGCCAAGCATTCGGTCTCGACGCCGGTGAACTGGAAGGTGGGCGAGGACGTGATCATCGGCTCTTCGCTCAGCGATGAGGCCGCCAAGCAAAAGTTCCCCAATGGCTGGAAGGCGCCGCGCCCGTACCTGCGGATCGTACCGCAGCCGGCCAGCTGATTTCCTCCCGAAGTCTCCCTGACCCACTGGGCCGCCCGCAAGGCGGCCCTTTTTCTTTTAGGCCGGGCCGCGCAGCGCGCGATTGATCGAGCCGAGCAGGATCATGATGCGGGCGAACCCCATCAGCAGCAGGCCGCCGAGGAACGGCGTCAGCGCCCAGTTGAGCCGCGAGGCGATCTTGCCCAGTTCGGGCAGGACATTGGCAAGACCGGAATTGTAGGCCGTCATCAGGCTGGTCCAGATCGCCGGCGCATCGAATGCGATGACGACGACCGTCATCACCGCCGACACCAGGCCGATGAGATAGAGCAAAAGCGCAATCATGCGGGCCCCCGTGAACGCCGAGTTGGCGCAGTAGAATATCGGCCCGATGCGCCGTCAACGGCCGCAGCGGCCATTTCAGCCGATCTTAACGGCAATCGGCTATCAGCCGGGGCGCGGGGAGCGTGCGATGGCGGATGGCGGCCGGGTCGGGTTGAGACCCCTGTTGATATGCTGGGGGCTGATGGTGGCCGCGCTGGTGACGCGCGCCATCCTGACCGCGTCATCGACGCCGCTGATCTTCGACACCGACGACGCCATGCGGCTGACCGTCGTCCATGATCTGCTGGCGGGGCAGGGCTGGTTCGACCACGTCCAGCACCGCCTCAACACGCCGTTCGGTGCCGAAATCCACTGGTCGCGGTTGATCGATGCGCCACAGGCCGCGCTGTTACTGACTCTGCGGCCGCTGCTGGGGCCGCTGGCGGATACGGTGCTCGCCTATGCCTGGCCGCTGCTGTTGCTGCTCGCGATGCTGTGGCTCACCGCACGGCTGGCGCTGAGGCTCGGCGACAGCACCACGCTCTGGCCCGCCCTGATCCTGCCGGCATCCTCGCTGATCACGATGGCCGAGTTCGCGCCCGGCCGGCTCGACCATCACTCCGCGCAGATCCTCCTCGCGCTGGTGATGGTTTCGGGCGTCATCGCAGCGGCAGACCGCCCCCGCGCCGCGATGGCCGCCGGCGTCGCGGCGGGTGTGGCGCTCGGCATTGGAATCGAGGCGCTGCCCATGGTCGGCGCTGCGATCCTGGCGATGGGGCTGCTCTGGGTCGCGGCGGATCGCCATGCGGTGGCTCTGCGCGATTTCGGCCTCAGCTTCGCGGTGACGACCGCGCTCGCGCTGGCGCAGGGCGTTCCCCCGGACCGTTGGCTGGAGCCGGCCGCCGATGCGATCTCGGCGACTTACGCGCTGGCGGCGCTGTTGTGTGGAGCGGCCTTTCTCGCACTGTCGCTTGCGCCCCTGCGCTCATGGCGTTTGCGGTTGAGTATGGGCGTCGTGGCGGGCGCGGTGGTTCTCGCGATCGTCATTGCGTCATATCCCCCACTCCTCCGGGGGCCCTATGGCCTGCTCGATCCCTGGCTGCTCGACAACTGGATCGACCGCATCTCGGAGGCCCAGCCCTGGCTCACCAGCGCGATCGGCGAGCCCGTCTATGCTGTCGCGGTTGCGATCCCCGTGATCACTGCCGTGTTCGTTGCGCTCTGGAACATCGTTCGCCGGCCGGAGCAGCGCACGGCGTGGTTCCTCTATCTGACCTTCCTGCTTGTCGCGCTGCTGGTCATGGCGCTGCAGATCCGCGCGGCGCGCTTTGCCATGCCCCTCGCGCTGCCGGCCTGCGCCGTGCTCGTTGCGGCCACCTGGCAGCGCATGGTGCGCACCAATGGCTTCGGGCCGATATTCACCATGCTGGGCAGCGTGACGATTTCGGCCGGGATTTTCGTTGCGGTACTCGCCACGCTCGCGCTGGCGCCGTTCGGCGGAACAACCAACGCCCAAACCGACAAATTCCGCGCCGAACGGAATGCCTGCCTGCTGCCCGCCGCGTTTGCCGATCTGGCCGGCCTGCCGCCCGAGCGCGTGATGACGCCGATCGATTTGGGCAGTCACGTTCTGCTCTACACCCCGCACGCCGTCGTCGCGGCGCCCTATCATCGCAACGCGCAGGGGGTGCGGGACGCATTCCGCTTCTTCAACGAGCCCATCGATACCGCCCGGGACATCCTGCGGACCCGTGGCATCGGCCTTGTGGTCATCTGTCCGGCGATGCGTGAAATCCGCGGTCTCGTCGAGCACGCGGCCGATTCGTTCGTCAGCCTCTATGCTGCCGGCCGGCTCCCTGCCTGGCTGCACGACGTAACGCCGCCTGAGAGCGCGCTGCGCATCTACTCAGTCGAGCCCTAGCTCGGCGCGCAGCTTTCGGGTGAGCTTGCCCGCGACCATCTCGTGGGACGCCCTGATGTAGGCCTTGAGTTCGGCGTCGCTCAGCGGCGCGCCCCTGGCCACGCTGACCCAGGCGCGCTTGGCGAAATAGGGCGCCTGGCCGACCCCGTCGAGCGACGTCAACCCGTCGAACGAAAGCTCGATGACCTTGAAGACGATGTGGCCGCCATCCTGCCCGATCATCGCGAACACCTTGCCGCCCACCTTGGCGACGTGGCTTTCCCACTGTTCGTGCAGCGTCGCAGCGGGCAACCCAGCCGCATATTTGCTAAACGATTTGACGCTGTGGAGGGTCATCGCGCGGTCCTAGATATGGTCCTGCCGCAAATAGACGCGCTCGCTGCGCGACCGGCCGGCCCAGGCCAGAAGCAGGCCCGGGAGGCCGATGACGGCCCAGCCGGGGAAGCTCAGGATCGCCGAAACCACCGGTTCCAGCAGCGGCCCGAACAGCCGGCTCGCGAGGAACTCCTTGAGGGCCGTAAGGCTCTCGGCATGCATGTTCGCCCAGGTCTGTTCGAGCGGTGTGAAGACCAGCGCGTTGGCGGCGAGCGATTTCGTCCCATCGATGATGATCAGGATCACCGCAAAGGCGATCAGCAGAGTGCCCAAAACTCTGAGAACAAGTCGCATAGGCCCAGATCTTTGCCGCTGGAGCCCGGCCGCCGGACCCTCAGGAGAAGTCCTTTTGGCACGTCGCGCGCCGCAGCGGCAAGACAACTTGCCAGCGGGCGGCTGCGCCCTTGCGGCGGGGGCGCCGATGAGTATAGTGCGCGCGCCTTTGGAGGGGCCCTTCCACCCCACCTGCCGCCCAGCGCGGCAAGGCTTCGCGACGCCGGCATCCCCGGCACCGCCTCGCGCGGAGAGATGGCCGAGTGGTCGAAGGCGCACGCCTGGAAAGTGTGTAGGCGGGTAACCGTCTCAAGGGTTCGAATCCCTTTCTCTCCGCCA
>JBIQKK010000087.1:0-10272 GCA_044506585.1 Hyphomicrobiales bacterium | reverse complement strand
TCGTTGTGGCCGAAGCGCCGGTAGCAGAACATGTCGATGACGACCGGCCGGCCGAAGCGCTGGCGGAACTCGGTTGCGATCTTGGCGACATAGACGACCGCTTCGGGATCGTCGCCGTTCACATGGAACACCGGCGCCTCGATCATCTTGGCGACATCGGTGGGATAGGGCGAGGAGCGCGAATAGATCGGCGACGTGGTGAAGCCGATCTGGTTGTTGATGACGAAATGGATCGACCCGCCCGTGCGATGCCCCTTGAGGCCCGACAGCCCGAGGCACTCGGCAATGACGCCCTGGCCGGCAAACGCCGCATCGCCATGAATGAGCAGCGGCAGCACGACGGAGCGGTCGACGTTCCTGGGTTCCACGAACCGGTCATCGACCGCCGAGCGCTGGTCCTGCTTGGCGCGGGCCTTGCCCAGCACCACCGGATCGACGATCTCGAGATGCGAGGGGTTGGCGGTGAGCGACAGGTGCACCGGTATGCCGTCGAAGTCGCGGTCGGCCGACGCACCCAGATGGTACTTCACGTCGCCCGAACCCTCGACGTCCTCGGCGTAGAAGGCGCCGCCCTTGAATTCGTGGAACAGCGCGCGATGCGGTTTGCCCATGACCTGCGTGAGGACATTGAGGCGGCCGCGATGGGCCATGCCTAGAACGATGTCCTTGACGCCCAGCGCGCCGCCGCGCTTGATGATCTGCTCGAGCGCCGGGATCAAGGATTCCGAGCCGTCGAGGCCGAACCGCTTGGTGCCGGTATATTTGACGTCGAGGAACTTCTCGAAGCCCTCGGCCTCGACCAGCTTGTTGAGGATGGCCTTGCGGCCTTCGGGCGTGAACTTGATCTCCTTGTCGGGGCCTTCCATGCGCTCCTGGACCCACTGCTTGGCCTCAGGATCGTTGATGTGCATGAACTCGACGCCGACGGTCGAACAATAGGTCCGCTGCAGGATCTCCAGCATCTCGGGGACGGTGGCGTATTCGAGCCCGAGCACGTTATCGATGAAGATCCTGCGGCCGTAATCGGCCTCGGTGAAGCCGTAGGTCCTGGGATCGAGCTCGGAGGCCGGATCGTCGGCCTTGAGCTTGAGCGGGTCGAGATCGGCGTGCAGGTGCCCGCGCGTGCGGTAGGCGCGGATCATCATGATGGCGCGGATGGAATCGCGCGTCGCCTGCATCACCTCGGCGGCGGACGGGGCCGGCGCGCCTTCGGCGGCAGCCTTGCGGCCGAGCGCGGCCCCCGATTTGACGCTGATGTCGCCCCAGTCCCCATCGAGCGCCGAAACGAGCTCGCCATCGGCCACTTCCGGCCAGTCGGCGCGCGCCCAGGACGGGCCTTCGGCATTCTTCTGCACGATCTGGGCCGAATCCTCGAGCCGGCCGAAATAGCTCGCCCAGGTGGGGTCGATGCTCTGTGGATCGGTCTTGTAGCGGCTATAGAGGTCTTCGATGTAGGCGGCATTGCCGCCGTAGAGGAAGGAGGAGAGCAAGAACTGTTCGTTCTTTTCCTGTCGGGTCATCTTTTATCTAAGGCGGGGCTTTTCCCCGAGTTCCCTATGTGCCGGCCGTCCGGAGAGGACGCCCGTTCCGCTGGCCGCGGACTATGACGGTGTTAGATTAGCATCCTGCTAAGAATTGGGCAGTGCGACTTCGGTCTGAAAGACCTGCTTTCTTTCACTTTCCTGCGTTCAGGTGCCGGGGGCCTCAGCCCTTGAGCACTTCGGCGAGGGTGACGCCGATCCGGGCGGGCGACCGCGAGACCCGGATACCGGCGGCCTCCATGGCCGCAATCTTGTCCTCGGCGCCGCCTTTGCCCCCGGAAATCACCGCCCCGGCGTGGCCCATCGTCCGGCCCTTGGGGGCGGTGAGGCCGGCAATGAAGCCGGCCATCGGCTTCTTGCGGCCCTTTTTGGCCTCGTCGATCAGGAACTGGGCGGCGTCTTCCTCAGCCGAACCGCCGATTTCGCCGATCATGATGATCGATTTGGTGGCGTCGTCGGCAAGGAACATCTCGAGGACGTCGATGAATTCGGTGCCCTTGACCGGATCGCCCCCGATGCCGACCGCCGTGGTCTGGCCGAGGCCGGCATTGGTGGTCTGGAACACGGCCTCGTAGGTCAGCGTGCCCGAGCGCGAGACGATGCCGACCGAGCCCTTCTTGAAGATCGAGCCCGGCATGATGCCGATCTTGCACTCTTCGGGCGTGAGGACGCCCGGGCAGTTCGGCCCGATCAGCCGCGACTTCGATTTTTCGAGCCGCGCCTTCACCCGCACCATGTCGAGCACCGGCACGCCCTCGGTAATCGCGACGATCAGCGGGATTTCGGCCTCGATCGCCTCGATGATCGCGTCGGCGGCACCGGCCGGCGGCACGTAGATGACGGTGGCGTTGGCCCCGGTCGCTTCCTTGCCCTCGGCGACCGTGGCGAAGATCGGCAGGTCGGTCCCGTCGACACCCGACGACCAGGTCTCGCCGCCCTTTTTAGGGTGCGTCCCGCCCACCATCTTGGTGCCGTAATAGGCGAGCGCCTGCTCGGTATGGAAGGTGCCGGTCTTGCCGGTGAGGCCCTGGACGAGCACGCGGGTGTCTTTGTTGACGAGGATCGACATGGTGCCTCTTCGGCCTAGCAGTAGGTTTCGGGGACGACCTCGCCCGGGGTGGGCGACGACGTGGAGAAATTGAGCGTGACGCCGCTGAAGCCGACTGCCTCGGAGGCCGGTGTGCCGGGTGCCACATAGCTGAGGTAGGTGTCGAACGTGCGGGGCATGGAGCACGCCGGGCCCCACACATGGCCGATGATGCCGTCGCGATCGATGCTGTCGGCAATCGGGGTGTCCAGCATGGCGGTGACGAGGGCCGCATCGACCGGTCCGGTGGCGTCGAAATCATAGAGATTGCAGCCGACCTGGACGAAGGGCGGCTGGTCTTGTGAAATGACACTCTCGAGCCGGGCGACCGTGAGATGGAGCCGCTTGCCGAAAAGCTCCTTGCCGTAGAGCGTGACCTCGGCCTCGGGCCTGCCCTCGCCCTCGCCAATCATCACCTCGTCCATGCGGCTCATGGTCGAGGCAAGCTCGGGGTGACTGTCGCGCCCGACGAGTGTCCACCCGGCGGCAACAGCAGCGTCGCGGGTCGCCTCGTAGCTCAGCCGGCCCGGCACGCACGCCTCGGCGAAGGCGTCGACGAAGGCCTGGCCCGCCTCGGACGTCTCGACCGCAAGCACGGGAACGGCGCAGGATGCCAGCACGACGCTTGCCACCGCCATCGCCGCGCCGTGTCGCATCAGGCCTTGCCCTTGATGGCGGCGACGATCTTTTGGGCGGCGTCGTCGAGGTCGTCGGCTGGAATGACGTTCAAGCCGGACTGGCTGAGGATGGCCTTGCCTTCCTTGACGTTGGTGCCTTCGAGGCGCACCACCAGCGGCACCGTGAGCCCGACATCCTTGACCGCGGCGACCACGCCCTCGGCGATGACGTCGCAGCGCATGATGCCGCCGAAGATGTTGACGAGGATACCTTTGACCTGCGGATCGGCGGTGATGATCTTGAAGGCCGCGGTGACCTTCTCCTTGCTCGCGCCGCCGCCCACATCGAGAAAGTTCGCCGGCTCTTCGCCGTAGAGCTTGATGATGTCCATGGTGGCCATGGCAAGGCCCGCGCCGTTGACCATGCAGCCGATATTGCCGTCGAGCGCGACATAGGCGAGATCGAACTTGGAGGCCTCGATCTCCTTGGGGTCTTCCTCGGTGAGGTCGCGCAGCTCCATCAAATCGGGATGGCGGAACAGCGCATTGTTGTCGAAGCTGACCTTGGCGTCGAGGAGGCGCAGCCGCCCGTTCTCCATGACGATGAGCGGGTTCACCTCGAGCAGGCTCATGTCCTTTTCGACGAAGGCCTTGTAGAGCACCGGGAACACGGTCCCGGCGTCCTCGCGGGCCGCGCCCTCGAGCTTGAGGGCATCGGCGATGCGCGTGACGTCGGCAGCGGTGACGCCGGCATCGGGATCGATATCGACGGTGATGATCTTTTCGGGCGTGTCGTGAGCGACGCCCTCGATGTCCATGCCGCCTTCGGTGGAGACGACGAAGGCCACGTGGCCCGTCTCGCGGTTGACGAGCAGCGAGCAGTAGAGCTCGCGCGCGATGTCGGCGCCGTCCTCGATATAGAGCCGGTTGACCTGCTTGCCGGCAGCGCCCGTCTGCTTGGTGACGAGCGTGTTGCCCAGCATTTCCTGGGCATTGGCGGCGACTTCGCCGACGGATCTGGCGAGGCGCACGCCGCCCTTGGCGTCGGCGCCAAGCTCCTTGAACCGGCCCTTGCCGCGCCCGCCGGCATGGATCTGCGACTTCACCACATAGAGCGGGCCGGGCAGCGAACTGGCCGCCGCCTCCGCCTCCTCCGGCTTGAAGATGGCAACGCCGGAGGCGACCGGCAGGCCATAGGTCTTGAGCAGCGCCTTGGCCTGGTGTTCGTGGATGTTCATGGGAGCCCCTTAAGCGAGCTTGGGCGCGATCTTCTTGCACGCATCGATGAGGCCGTTGACGGCCGCCACCGATTTGTCGAACGCCTTCTGCTCGGCCGAGTTCAGCGAAATCTCGACCACGCGCTCGGCACCGCCGGCCCCGATCACCACGGGGACGCCGACATAGGTGCCCTTCACGCCGTATTCGCCCTTGAGGTAGGCGGCGGCGGGCAGGATGCGCTTTTTGTCCTTGAGATAGCTCTCGGCCATCTCGATCGCCGAGGTGGCCGGCGCGTAATAGGCCGAACCCGTCTTGAGCAGGCCGACGATCTCGGCGCCGCCGTCGCGGGTCCGCTGGATGATCTGCTCGAGCCTGTCCTTGCCGAGCCAGCCCATCTTGACCAGGTCGGTGAGCGGAATGCCGGCAACGGTCGAATAGCGCGCGAGCGGCACCATCGAGTCGCCGTGTCCGCCGAGGACGAAGGCGGTGACGTCTTCGACCGAAACGTTCAGCTCATCGGCGATGAAGTAGCGGAAGCGCGAGCTGTCGAGCACGCCGGCCATGCCGATGACCTTGGACGAGGGCAGGCCCGAGAAGCGCTGCAGCGCCCACACCATGGCATCGAGCGGGTTGGTGATGCAGATGACGAACGCTTCGGGCGCATATTTGGCGAGGCCCGCGCCCACCTGCTCCATCACCTTGAGGTTGATTTCGAGCAGGTCGTCGCGGCTCATGCCCGGCTTGCGCGGCACGCCCGCGGTGACGATCACCACGTCGGCGCCGGCGATGTCCTTATATTCGGAGGTGCCCTTGATGGTGGAGTTGAAGCCTTCGACCGGGCCCGACTGGCTCAAATCCAGCGCTTTGCCCTGCGGCACGCCGTCGACGATGTCGAACAGGACGACATCGCCGAGCTCTTTGGTCGCCACCAGATGGGCGAGCGTCCCGCCGATCTGTCCCGCACCGATCAGAGCGATCTTCTTGCGCGCCATGAGCCCCAAATCCTCAGCTTTGTTGGAATTGGCGCCCCTATAGACCCTGGGCCTGAGGTTAACAAGTCAGGCTTTCGGTGGGGTCGCGGGGGCCGGACGCCCGGCCTCGAGATAGGCCGCAGACTGCATCTCGGTAAGCCGCGAAAGGGTGCGCTGGAACTCGCCGGCATTGCGCGAACCGGAAACGATATCGGCGAGGGGAACGGCAAAACTCGCCGCCAGCTTGATGCCCCGGTCGTAGAGGGTGTCGACCAGCAGGATGAAGCGTTTGGCGGCGCTGGGATTGGCCGCCCCGAATTGCGGAACGCCGTCGATCATCAGCGTGTCGTAGGCGTGGGCGAGGCGCAGATAGTCGCGCGCGCCGAGCGGGGCTTCGCAGAGCGCGGCGAACGGAAAGCGGGCCGCGCCCATCGCGGCGCGCGGCACCGGTATGTCGCGGCCGAGCGAATGGAGGGTTTCGGGGTGGCCGGCGATGCCGCCGGTGAGCCTCAGCCAGAGCCGGTCCATTGCGGCCTCGACCGCAGGGCCGGTGCCGAACTGGAAGACCGCCTCGCCCTCGAATTTGAGCCGCCGGTAATCGTTCGGCCCGTCGAGCCCGATCACCTCGACATGCTGTTTCAGCACATCGATGAAGGGCAGGAAGAGCTGGCGGTTGAGGCCGTCGCGGTAGAGCTCGTCCGGCAAGGTGTTGGATGTGGCGACCAGCGTTACCCCCGCTTCGAACAGCCGCTCGAACAGCCGCCCCAGCAGCATGGCGTTGGTGATGTCGGTGACCTGGAACTCATCGAGGCAGAGGAGCCGGGTCTCGGCGATGATCGGCCGGGTGACGGCCGGAATGGGATCGCCGCCATCGGCCTTGCGGAACGCCGCGATCCCCGTATGCACCTCGTCCATGAACTCGTCGAAATGCACCCGGCGCTTCTTTTCGAGCGGCGCCGCCTCGAAAAACAGGTCCATCAGCATGGTCTTGCCGCGTCCCACGGCGCCGACCAGATAGGCCCCGCGCACCGGCTTGCGCCGCCGGAAGAGGCCCGGCGGCTGGGCAAGGGCAGTCGCGATGTGATCGAGCTGCGTTGCGGCCTTCGCCTGCAGGGGATCGGCGCTCAGCGCGCCCTGCGCGACGAGGCCGGCGAGTGCGGCGGAGACGGAATGGCTGTTGCGGCGGCTCACAAGGTGAGCCCATAGCCCAGCCGGCGCTTCGGTAGAAGGGCCTCAGCCCACCATGGAGATGCCGGTCCCCCCGGCGAGCGTCCCCACGAACCGGTTGCCGCTCAGGATCAGGGCCGCGACCAGGTCGCCGTTTTCGTCGAAGAGCTGGACCTGCGAGCCGGCGAGCGTCCAGCTGGCGACCACGCTCAATCCCTTGAGGCTGCAGGCCGGGGCCGAGGCGCGGTAGCGGCCCGTGCCGGTCTTGGCGGTCTGGGTGAGGTTGAGCTGGCACTGGTCGGGGCCCGAAACCACCGTCCAGCGGCCGAGCAGTTTTTCGACCGTCAGCCCGCCGGTGAGCACCCGGCCGGAACTGTTGGGCAGCGAACCCACCGCCGGCAGCGTCGAGAACGAGCCATCCGCATTGGCCGTGGTGAGGTCGCCCGAAACGCCCGCCTGACCATCGAGCATCGGGTCGGCATTGGGGTCGGGCGTCAGCGGCGCCGGGCCCTGCACTTCGCCATTGGGTCCGATCGGCGGCAGCGCCGAAGTCGAGACCGAACCGGTCTCAACCGCGGCCAGCTGCTCGGTCTGGCCGTAATTGGAGACTGCGACGCGGGTCGACGAACAGCCCGCAAGGAGCAGGATGGCGGCGGCGCCCAGAAGCGGCAGTCCCTTATGCATGAACGGCGAAAACCTCGTAATGACAGCAGAGGTGCGCATATAGACCAATCGTCCGGAGCCCTCAAACGCTAATTACCTGGCGAGAGGGCCTGAGGATCGTGGCCATTGTTGGGACACGGCGCAAATGACTAGCGCGCCAGCATCTGTTTGAGCAGGTCGGCCGCGAGCAGGCGGCAATCGTCGGCTTCGTCCTCGGGCACCCGAATGGGGATGCCCTTGCCGAAAATCGGGTCGTTGATCCCCGGCAGGCCGCCATCCACCTCGTCCTCGGGATGAAAGCCATAGGCGCGAAGGGCGACGATCAGCGAGCGCGCCAGGGTTGCGTTGGGGACGCGTGCGATGATTTCCATGCCTCGCGCCGGTCTCCCCTACGCCGCCCTGCGCTCCACCATCATCTTCTTGATCTCGGCGATCGCCTTGGCCGGGTTGAGGCCCTTGGGGCAGGTCTTGGAGCAGTTCATGATGGTGTGGCAGCGGTAAAGCTTGAACGGGTCCTCGAGATTGTCGAGCCGTTCGGTGGTCGCCTCGTCGCGGCTGTCGATCAGCCAGCGATAGGCCTGGAGCAGGATGGCAGGGCCGAGATATTTCTCGCCGTTCCACCAGTAGGAGGGGCACGAGGTCGAACAGCAGGCGCACAGGATGCATTCGTAGAGGCCGTCGAGCTTCTCGCGCTCGGGCTTGCTCTGCAGCCACTCCTTGTCGGGCGTCGGCGACGTCGTCTTGAGCCAGGGTTCGATCGACCGGTGCTGAGCGTAGAAGGTTGAAAGGTCGGGCACGAGGTCCTTGACCACCGGCATATGCGGCAGCGGATAAATGCGGATCGGGCCCCTGATCTCGTCCATGGCCTTGGTACAGGCGAGCGTATTGAGCCCGTCGATGTTCATCGCGCACGAGCCGCAGATGCCCTCGCGGCAGGAGCGGCGGAGTGTCAGGGTGGGATCGACCTTGTTCTTGATCCACAGCAGCCCGTCGAGGACCATCGGCCCGCAATCGTCGAGGTCGATGAAATAGGTGTCGATGCGCGGATTGGCCTCGGTGTCCGGATCGTAGCGATAGACCCGCAGTTCGCGCAGGCGCAGCCCCGACGGTTTGGGCCAGGTCTTGCCCTTGGTGGGCTGTGATTTCTTGGGGAGGAGAAGTTCGACCATCTGTTCTGTCCGGTTGGCTCAGCGCGTCCGCGCTTCGCGCTGTTCGAGCCCGTAGATCTCGTCGTTGAAAGTGTCGGCGATGCGTGCGAAGGCGGCCTGCGCGTCGTTGAGGCCCCGATTGTAGTAGTAAGGCCCGATGATTTCGCCGAAAAATTCCAGCAATTGCTCGGACGGGATATTGCCGATGCTGCTGTCCAGTTCGTCGACGAAATAGCGCTGGATGCGACCCACGATCGCCTCGCGCTCGGCTTTTTCGAAGGTGATCTTCTTCATCACATTGCGCTGCCCATGCCGCACGCCTCGGTCGAGCGTGCGATGTAGTCGCTGTAGGTGTCATTGAGATCGGGCGGCGGGTCCGTGCCCCTCATGGCGGCGATGACGACCGCCATGAACGTCGTATCGATCAGCGTCATCGCGGCATCGGCCTTGCACTGGCACAGGTCCGGCGTGCCGTACACCGTGCACGCATCATAGAATTGTTTCTTCTGCTCCGCGGTGGGCGGCGTGCCCTTGGCGAAAGCGGGCGCGGTGGCGAGCGCCAGAGCGGCGAGAGCCAGTACGATTGTCTTCATCTCAGCTCCTTGCGGATCATCAGTTTGAGACCGCTCCAGATTTCGGAGACGGCTGCGACTTTGACATCGACCAGCCCGATCGGCAGCACCACATCGCGGATCACGTCTTCGGTGATGTCGGTGGCGACCTTACTGGCCTTCTTCGGCCATGAAATCCAGATCGAACCGTTGCGGTCGATCTGTTCCATCAGCGGCTTGGCCGATGTCTCGAGCACCGCGCGCGACGCGGTGAAGCCGTGGATCACATCATAGCCCGGATCGCCGCCGGTGAACGTCTCCCAACCGGCCTCCGCGATCTCGATGAAGTGTCGCGACTTGCGCAGATCCTTGAGCTCCCTGGGCAGGGAGATGAACAGGACCCGCTGGCCATCCTTGAGCCCGAGCTTCTGGGGGAGGGGCGTGCCGGAATAGCCGGGGGTGGCGGCGGTGGTGGAGATCATCCCGGGATCCCCGGGGCCAACCGTGCACCGTAGCCTCTCTCCACAACTCGCTTGGCGAACGGGGCGTCCCGCGTAACAAGCCTGGCGTCGAGCCATTCGGCCGCCGCGAGAAACATGCAGTCGTACGCAGGATGCGAGAGTTCGAGAGAGATTTCGAAGGCGCGGTCGACCACTGACTCGCTGGGTATCAAGTTTGGAACATTTGCCCGAAGGAACTTTAGGCCTTCCCGCGCCTGCTCCAGCCCGATCTGTTGAAGGCGCACTTTCTTGCTGAGAACATTTGCAGCCTCGAGAAGAATGATGTCCGGCGCGGCCAGATCGTCTCGATTGATAAGGAGCTCAGCCTCCGCAGCGCCCGCCTCGGGAAGAAGCCATTCAAGGGCGATGGACGTGTCGACGACGATCACCTGTCGCGATCTTCCCGCAGCATGGCAAGACTATCCGTCTGCGGCACATCTC
Organism: Hyphomicrobiales bacterium; assembly: GCA_044506585.1. Lineage (GTDB taxonomy): Bacteria > Pseudomonadota > Alphaproteobacteria > Rhizobiales > Devosiaceae > Devosia_A. The sequence goes on along the minus strand of JBIQKK010000087.1, from coordinate 368 downwards.
TGGGTGTCATAGCGCGAATGCGACGAGACCACGCCACATAGTCTATCGAACCGTCGCGTTTGCGCGCCGCGTCCCGTTCGATGCGCTGTGCAAGAAGTTCCTCAACCGTCTGCCCGCGCCGGTCTGCCTGTTCCCGAAGTTGCTGCAAGGCCTCATCGCTGACGACGATCTTATCAATGACACCCATCGGGACCTCCTGCTCCCAGTCTAACGCATCACGCGCGTGATGTCGTCATGCGTTCCGCCCTCCGAGACCGGCCGAGCGCTCGTAGCGCGGGATACGAGGTCGATCGCCACAGGCCTCTTGTGTTCGCGCTCCCGCTCCTCGCGGAACTTCCTCGCGTCTTCGATGAGCCCCATGCGGACCA
>JBIQKK010000008.1:21526-59518 GCA_044506585.1 Hyphomicrobiales bacterium | reverse complement strand
ACGCTCAACTATCTGCCGCACGACAAGGAAGCGGGGATCGTCCTCGCCAAGGCGAAGTCCTACCAGAACGAGAAGGGCAAGAAGACCGTCTCCAACATGGTGCGGCTGGCCGATCTCACGCGCTCGGCCTTCATCAATGGCGACCTCTCCACCGTGATGAGCCCGCGTACGGTGATCACCTGGGCCGAGAACGCGCAGATCTTCGGCGACATCGGCTTTGCGTTCCGCCTGACCTTCCTCAACAAATGCGACGAGCTCGAACGCCCCGTGGTCGCCGAGTTCTACCAGCGCGTGTTCGGGGAAGACCTGCCCGAGAGCGCCGCAAACCTGGCGGTCACCGCCTAACGCGATGGCCCTGCCTCCGCGCAAGCCGAACAAGCCGGACACCACGGCGGCCTTCAAGTCCGCCATGGCTGCGACGGTGCGCGCTGTTGCGGGTAAATCCGATCTCGAGGTGAGCTTTTCGGCCGACCGGCCGCTGCTGACCTCGGACAAGGCACGGCTCGCGAACCTGCCGCGCCTGCCCACACCGCGCGACATCGCCGTCGCCCGCGGCCAGGGCGACGCGATGGCCATGCGGCTCGCGAGTCACGACCCCGATGTGCATCGCCGGCGTTCGCCTGCGGAACCCGAGGCGCGTGCCGCGTTCGACGCGCTGGAGCAGGCGCGGGTGGAAGCGCTGGGCTGCATCCGCATGCCGGGCATGGGCGGCAACATCCACGAGATGCTCGACGACCGGTTGTTTCGCGCCAACCTCGCCGAAGTCGGCAACAAGGACGACGCTCCACTCGCCGAAGCGCTGGGACTGATCATCCGCGAGCGGCTGGCCGGCGTGACGATCCCGCCATCGGGCCACGCGATTGTCGATTTGTGGAAGAAAGAGATCGAGCAGAAGGCGGGATTGTCGCTGACCTCGCTGCTGACGCAATACGAAAACCAGGATCTGTTCGCGCGCGCGGCCAAGCATCTGCTGCGCGACCTCGACCTCATCCCCGAAGGCGAACTCGACGACACCGACGGCGACGACACCGAGGACAACGGCGACGACCAGGAACCGGAGGCCGGCGAAGAGAGCGACAAGACCCCCGAACAGGGCGAAGGCGACAACGAGGATTCCGACGCACAGGAAGACCAGACCGCCGGCGACAGCGAAGACCAGGGCGAGACCGAAGGCGCCGAGCAGGACTTCGAGGAGACCGACGAGGAGGCTCCCGGCGAAGCCGGCGACGAGGCCCCGCTGCCGCCGCCCGGCGCCAACGCCCGCGAGTTCACCAACCAGTTCAACTACAAGATCTTCACCCAGAAGTTCGACGAGATCGTCAAGGCTTCCGAGCTGTGCCCGCCTGAAGAACTCGACCAGCTGCGCGCGCTGCTCGACAAGCAGCTCGAGAATCTGGCCGGGGCCGTCGCGCGGCTCGCCAACAAGCTGCAGCGGCGGCTGATGGCGCAGCAATCGCGCAGCTGGGAATTCGACCTCGACGAGGGCCTGCTCGATACCGCGCGGCTGACCCGCGTGGTGACCGATCCGCTGCAGGCGCTGAGCTTCAAGGTCGAGCGCGACACCGATTTCCGCGACACGGTCGTGACGCTCCTGATCGACAATTCGGGCTCGATGCGCGGCCGGCCGATCACCATCGCGGCAATCTGCGGCGACATTCTCGCGCGCACGCTGGAGCGCTGCGGCGTGAAGGTCGAGATTCTGGGCTTTACGACGCGCGCCTGGAAGGGCGGCAAGAGCCGCGAGGCCTGGCTCGAAGCGGGACGCCCCGGCAACCCCGGCCGCGTCAACGACATCCGCCACATCATCTACAAGGGCGCGGACGAGCCGTGGCGGCACGCGCGGCGCAACCTCGGCCTGATGATGCGCGAGGGTCTGCTCAAGGAGAACATCGACGGCGAGGCGCTTGAATGGGCGCGCAAGCGCCTGATGGCGCGGCCCGAAAACCGCCGCATCCTGATGGTGATTTCCGATGGCGCACCGGTCGATGACTCGACCCAGAGCGTCAATGCGGGCAACTATCTCGAGGCACATTTGCGGCAGGTGATCGAGGACATCGAGACGCGCTCACCCATCCAGCTCGTGGCGGTCGGGATCGGGCACGACGTGACGCGCTACTATCGCCGCGCCGTCACCCTGCTCGATGCCGAAGAACTCGCCGGCGCGCTGACCGACGAACTCGCCTCGCTGTTCGACGAGGACAGTCCCCTCGACTACCGGCGAGCCCGCTTCGCATGAAGGGATGGCTTGCGCTTCTGGCAGCTGCCCTGTTGGTGACATCGGCGGCAGCGGAAGAGGCAACGGTCAACGCCGTGCAGCTGCCGAGCTTCCAGAACGCCAAGGTCGGCGAGCCCGTGCAGGGGCTGATCTACCGCGGCGGCCTGCAGATGACGAGCGCAACCGACACCTTTGGCGGCCTGTCGGGGATCGGCTTCACCAGCCCCGACAACAAGCTCGCTATGGTGTCCGACAAGGGCAATTTCGTCTCCGGCCAGCTGATCTATGACGAGGATGGCGCGCCGTTGTCGCTGGTCGGCGTGACGATCGAGCCGATCCAGAATTCGAAAGGCGCCGACCTGCCCCGGGCCTATGCGCGGGATGCCGAAGCGCTCGCCGTCGTGGAGCGCGATGGGGTGCCCTATGCGGTGCGTGTCGGATTTGAGAATCTCACCCGGGTCGCCGACTTCACCTTGCAGAACGGTGTTCCAGGTGGAGCCGCACGCGAAGTGACGATCCCCGACTGGCTGAGCGATACGCGCACCAACGAAACGCTCGAGGCGGTCTGCATTGCCCCGCCCACGTCCCCCATCGCCGGATCGACGCTGCTGCTCACCGAGGGGGTGATCGAGGGCGACGGCTCTCACTCGGCGTATCTGCTGGGCAAGGCCGACAAGGGCCCGCTGAGCTATCGCAGCGGCAACGGCACAAATCCCACCGATTGTGCCTTTCTGCCCAATGGCGATTTGCTGGTGCTGGAGCGAGGCGTCGCTCTGGTCAACTTCGCCGCCAAATTGATGCGCGTGCCTGCGGCCGAGGTGCGCCCGGGCGCCCAGATGCAGGGCGAGATCCTGTTCGAGGGGATCGGCGGCGACCTCGACAATATGGAGGGACTCGCGGTGCATCGCGGCCCCGACGGGGGCGTGCGCATCACGCTGATCTCGGACGACAATTTCAACGACTGGGAGCGCAACCTGCTCCTCGAATTCAGCCTGCCGGAGTGATTTTATGGTCGGTCGTAAGGGAACGCCGGAGCTTAGGCAGTCTTCGGGGGCGACCGCGCAAGCGTGCGCCGTGACCGCTCGCGAGGTGCTGGCAGCCTATGAGGATCGTATCAACCGGCATGATTTCGATCTGCTGGTGGAGCTCATCGCGCCGGATGCGACCTTCTGGTTCTCGGACGGGACGCATCGCGGGATCGAAGCGATCCGCGCTGCGTTCGAGGCGACCTGGCGCGCGCTGGCCGATGAGACGTACTGGCTGGATCAGCGCGAGTGGATCGCCGAGAGCGATCGCGCGGCGGTGTGCACCTATCGGTTCAACTGGAGCGCGACGATCGATGGCAAGCCCGCATCGGGGTCGGGACATGGCACGACCGTGTTCCGATGCGAGAACGACCGCTGGGCGATCGTCCATGAGCATCTGAGCAGCATGCCTTAGGCCGGCGTCGCCGCCGGGTACGGCATGATCCGGCCCATCAGCAGGCGGTACGGGGCGAGCAGCAGCAGCGCCGCGAGGAATTTCACCGCGAAGTCGCCGCTCGCGAGCGAGACCCAGAGCGGGACTTCCGTGCCGATGCCGAGCCAGGGCGCGCCAAACCCCAGCGAACCATCCTGCATACCGAAGGCGAGGTCGATTGCGGCGAACGCCGGTGCGAAGGCGAGGCTGAAGAAAATCACCGTATCGAGCAGCGAGCCGAAGAGCGAGGCGCTGAGCGGCGGGACCAGCCAGTAGCGGTTCCTGAGCCGCTGGAAGATCGAGATGTCGAGCAGCTGGCCGATGAGAAACGCGCTGCCCGAGGCAATGGCGATGCGTGGCGTCGCGAGCCAGAAGGAGAGCGCGAGGCCGACAAGAAAGCCCATGAGCACCACGACGCGCGCCTGCACCGGGCCGTCATGCCGGTTGGTGAGATCGGAGACGAGGAACGCCAGCGGATAGGTGAAGGCACCCCAGGTGAGGATGTCGCCCAGATGGATCGGGCCGAGGTCGAACTGGACGGGGTACTGGACGAGGATGTTGGAGGCGGTGACGACCACCACCATGGCGGCCGCGGCCGCAATGAAGCGAGCGAACATATCGCACCTTTCGTTTCGCACTCCGGCAGGTGACCGGCGCGAGGTCAGTGTAGCCCGTTGCGGGCGCCACAAAAAGGAAAGCCCGCGTGACGCGGGCTCCGTAAAGCAGGCTCTGTGCGCGCCGCTCAGGCGGCGGCGGTCGCGGCCTTCACTTCGCGCTTGAGCGCGAGGGCGTTGGGCGACAGGTCCTCGTCGGCGGCCTTGATCAGGAAGTTGTCGAGGCCACCGCGGTGCTCGACCGTGCGCAGAGCATTGGCCGAGATGCGAAGCTTCACGGTGCGGCCCAGCGCGTCGGAGATCAGCGACACGTTCAGCAAATTGGGAAGGAAGCGGCGGCGAGTGCGGTTGACGGCGTGGCTCACATTGTTGCCAACCATCACACCCTTGCCGGTCAGTTCGCAGCGGCGCGACATACTCGAATTCCTGTCAAAACAGCCCGGCGGCAGGCAAATTCCCGCGGTCGGGTCTTGAGGTCTGAGATCGAGGCGCCTCCATAGAGAAACGTGGCCTTTCCGTCAAGTGAAGCCACCCCCGCCTGCCTTGCCAGCGCCACGGACCGCAGGCAATTTGGGGCTTTGCTGCGATTCGCGCCCGCCGGGCGCCGTCCGAGGGTCCGATTGGCTCTGTTCCGCCCGCTCCTGACCGCGCCGCTGCTGGCGCTCCTGGCCATCGCCCCGGCATCCGCCGCGACAACCGCCGACGCCTCCTATGTGGTGAGCCTGGGCGGCACGATCATCGCCAGTGCCAGATTCCATTTCGTCGACGACGACAAGACCTACAGCCTGTCGCTCGACGCGAATGTGTCGGGCGTCGCCCAGCTCGTCGCCAGCGGCATCGCCAAGGTGGATTCGACGGGCGTCGTGACCCCGGACGGGCTGCGCTCCAACAATTTCGACCTGCTGACCCGCGCCAGCGGCGAGGAAGTCAACATCAAGGTCCAGTATCGGCAGGCCGATGTCACCGCGTTCACCATCGACCCCCCGATCGTCAACAATATCGACCGCGTGCCGCTCGAGCGGAAGCAGCTGAACGGCGTCAACGACTTCATGGCGTCGTTCATCCGCAAGGGGCCGCTCGACAGATCGCTGTGCAGCTACAAGGCGCGGATCTTTACCGGCGTCGAACGCTTCGATCTGAACTTTCGCTACGCCAAGGACGACGTCGCCACCAGCATGCGCACGGGCTACCAGGGGCCGGTGGTGCTCTGCGCGATCAAGTACAAGCCGATTGCCGGGCACTTCACGACGTCCGAGATCACCAATTCGCTGGCACAGGACGACCGGATCCTCGTCTGGTTCGCTCCGCTGGGCGACAGCGGCTATGCCATCCCCTATCGCGTGCTGCTCTCGACGTCGGTGGGCGACCTGTCGATGGTGCTGACCAAGCTCGAATAGCGCGGCCAAGCCACGGCCGGCGCGAAGCGCCGATTGCGCAAGTTTGTCTCAAAACGGCATGGATCGTCCGCACCGCACATTCGAATGGGTGCGACGGCGGAATTCATGGTTAGCGGGACGTAAAGATTTGCGCTGTGCCGTTCCGGTACGGTCAACGGCTTTTTCGCGAACGCGGCGGCGCGAGATGGCGGACTCGCCGGGTGCCGATCCTGAGCGCCTGAGGATTTTTCGCAAGGCGCGTATTCACGCTCGATTTACACCTCGCCGATTCGCGGTCGCGCGGCGCCGAAATCAACCGTTTGGAAAGCTGTGTGAACGGCGCGAGGCGCCGGGAAGGCACGATTTTGACGCCGGGCGCGCTTGCTAGCTGGAATCAGCGACCCGTCACCACTAGCCCTAGCGGTGAACAAACCGGCATTGCCGAGTCGCAGCCGATTCTCCCCCTGTTCGTTCTCACTTTGTGCCGATGGTTAACGCGGCACCGTGAACGCCGGGCTAGGCGCGCCAGCCTCGCTCGCCTACATAGCCGCGAGCATGACCGTGCCGTCCGCCCTCAAGGCCGTCCTGGGCCCCACCAACACCGGCAAGACCTTCTTCGCCATCGAGCGGATGCTCGCGCATCGCTCGGGGATGATCGGCCTGCCGCTGCGGCTGCTCGCCCGCGAGGTCTATGGCCGCGTCGCCGACCGCGTCGGCAAGGACGCGGTGGCGCTAGTGACGGGCGAGGAGCGGATCGTGCCGCCCCGCGCGCGCTATTGGGTGGCGACGGTCGAAGCGATGCCGCTCGACATGCCGGTCGAATGCCTTGCGGTCGATGAGATCCAGGTCGCAACCGATTTCGACCGCGGCCACGTCTTCACCGACCGCATCCTCAAGGCGCGGGGTTTGAGCGAGACGCTGCTGCTGGGCGCGGCGACCATGGCCCCGATCATTCGCAATCTGCTGCCAGATGCCGAGATCATCCACCGGCCGCGGTTTTCGACGCTGGTCTATGCGGGGTCCAAGAAGATTTCCCGGCAACCGGCGCGCTCGGCGATCGTCGCCTTCTCGGCGCGCGAGGTTTACGCCATCGCCGAGCTGGTTCGGCGCGAGCGCGGCGGTGCCGCCGTGGTGATGGGGGCGCTCTCGCCCCGGACCCGCAATGCCCAGGTCGATATGTATCAGAACGGCGACGTCGATTTTCTCGTCGCCACCGACGCCATCGGCATGGGGCTCAACCTCGACGTGCATCATGTCGCCTTCGCCGACGACCGCAAATTCGACGGCCACCAGACAAGGCCGCTGACGCCGGCCGAATTCGGCCAGATCGCAGGACGCGCCGGCCGTCACATGCACAACGGCACCTTCGGGGTCACCGGCAATGCCGCGCCGTTCGAGGAGGACCTGGTGGTCGCGCTCGAAAGCCACGACTTCGAACCGGTGCGGCAGATCCAGTGGCGCAACACGGAACTCGACTTCGGCTCGCTCGATACCCTGCGCGCGAGCCTCGACGTGACGCCGCAGAACCGGGCCTTGACGCGCGTGCCGACCGCGACCGACCAGCAGGCGCTCGAATTCCTGTCGCGCAACGAAGCGGGCGAACTCGCCATCGGGCGCGAGAATGTCGAGCTCCTGTGGCAATGCTGCGCACTGCCCGACTATCGCGATATCTCGCCGGCCCAGCATGGCGAGATCATCACCCGCATCTACACCGACCTGCGCCGGCATGGCGCGATTGCGACCGACTGGATTGCCGAGCAGGTGCGTTTCTGCGACAACGTCGCCGGTGATATCGACACGCTCAGCAACCGGATCCGCCAGATCCGCACCTGGACCTACGTCGCCAACCGGAAAAACTGGCTTGAAGACCCCGCCCATTGGCGCGAAAAGACCCGTGACATCGAAGACCGGCTGAGCGACGCTCTGCACGAGCGGCTCACCCAACGATTTGTGGACCGGCGCACAAGCGTTTTGATGCGCCACTTGCGAGACCGATCTATGGCCACACCTGAAATCAACGACCATGGCGAGATCAGTCTCGAAGGTCACCATATCGGCTCGATCCAGGGCTTCCGCTTCACGCTCGCGCGCAGCGACGGCGAGATGGACGCCAAGGCGTTGGCGAGCGCCGCCTCGCAGGTGGTCGCGCCCGAAATCGCCAAGCGCGCCGACCGGCTGGCCGGCGGGCCGAACGAAGAGTTCGTGCTCTCGACCGACGGCTCGCTGCGCTGGCGGGGCGAAGTCGTCGCCACCCTTGCCGAGGGCGACACTCTCTTTGCCCCGCGCCTGATCGTGCTTGCCGACGAGGCGCTCAGCGGTCCCGATCTCGAGCGGGTGCAGGACCGGCTCAATCTCTGGCTGCGCCATCACATCAATACCGTGCTCGAACCGGTGCTGGCGCTCGAAGCCCCGACCGATCTCGAAGGCAGCGCGCGCGGCCTTGCCTACCGGCTCTACGAAAACCTCGGGCTGCTGCCACGCTCGGCGGTTGCCGAGGACGTCAAGGGTCTCGACCAGGACGTGCGCGCCAAGATGCGCAAGCTCGGGGTCAAGTTCGGCGCCTACCACATCTATGTGCCGCTGGCGCTGAAGCCCGCGCCGCGCGAGCTGGCATTGATCCTGTTTGCGCTCAAGAATGGCGGCGTGCGCCAGCCGGGCGTGAGCGAGCTGCCCCAGATCGTGCTGAGCGGCAGAACATCGTTCCAGATCGACCCCGAGATTTCGGTCAAACTTTACGAAGTCGCGGGCTTCAAGGTGGCGGGCAAGCGCGCGGTGCGCGTCGATATCCTCGAGCGGCTCGCCGACATCATTCGCCCGCTGATCGCACTCGACCCCAAAACGCACCAGGGCGAACTGCCGCCGGGCGCCGCCGAAGCGAACGGCTTCCGCGTGACGGTGGAGATGACGTCGCTCCTGGGCACCGCCGGCGAGGACTTCGCCTCGATCCTGACGTCGCTGGGCTATCGCGTGCGGCGCACACCGAAGGCCGCGGCACCAGCCGAGGCACCGGCTGCCGAGACGGCGCCACCTGCTGACGCCGCCGCGCCTGCGACCGAGACTGCCCCGGAACCCGCACCGGTATCGGATGACAAGGCCGACGCCATCGTGACCGAAAGTGCGATGGACGCGGTGGAGGGCGCGACCGCATCCGAGCCCGCCAAGATTGAAGAGGCGGAGGTCGAGACTGCGACCGCCGATCTCGGTGCCCCAGCGCCTGAGGCGGAAAAGTCGCCGGAACCCGAGTTCGACGAGGTCTGGTTCCCCGCTGGCCGCCGGCCGGACAATCCCCGCCACGAAAAGCGTCAGCGCTACCAGCGCCCCGCCACCGGCGGCGCGCCCCCGGGCGCAGACGGGGCCGCGGCCGACGGCGCCCGACCCGACCGTCCCAAGCAGTTCCGCCGGCCCGATCGTGACAAGGCCGCGGGCGGGAAGCCGCGCCGCTTCGATGGCGACGCCAAGCCCGGCAAGAAGTTCGGCGGCAAGCGCAACGACAAGCCACGCGAGGACTGGAAGGAGCATCAGCCCCGCGAGAAGCGGAACGTAGCGCTCGATCCGGACTCGCCGTGGGCCGCGCTCGCGGCCTTGCGGAACCCCAAGCCCGAGTAATCTTGGTCAAGCAGCGCCTCGACCGCTGGTTGTTTTTCTCGCGCGCGGTGAAGTCGCGCACCCTGGCGCAAAAGCTGATCGAAACCGGTGCCGTCCGCGTCAACTCGGCACGCACGCTGCGGACCGACCATCAGGTGGGGGAAGGCGACGTCCTCACCATGAGCCTTCACGACAAGATCGTGGTCTGGCGCATACTCGATGCGGGCACCCGGCGTGGACCGCCGTCCGAGGCACAGGGCCTTTACGAGGTGATCGCATCACCGACGTTCCACCGGACCTGAGGCGGCGAAAAGCTGTTCCGGGCAAAGCGCATTAGCCGCAACGCCCTGCCCTTTGGCTGGCTTGCCCGTCCGGACGAAAAGCGTTAGCACGCTGGCACCTTCCGGACCCCAATCCGGCATCCCTACCGTTTCGGGACTCGCCTGCTCCAATGACCTACATCGTCACGGACAATTGCATTCGCTGCAAATACATGGATTGCGTCGAGGTCTGCCCCGTCGACTGCTTCTATGAAGGCGAGAACATGCTCGTCATCCACCCCGACGAGTGCATCGATTGCGGCGTCTGCGAGCCCGAATGCCCGGCCGAGGCGATCAAGCCCGATACCGAGCCCGGACTGGATAAGTGGCTCGAGCTGAACGCCAAATACGCTTCCGCCTGGCCCAATATTACCGAAAAACGCGATCCGCCGCCCGATGCCAAGGAAATGGACGGGGTCGAAGGCAAGCTGGAGAAATACTTCTCCGAGGCCCCCGGCCAGGGCGACTAGGCGCCTAGGGCCTTGTCTTTGGGCTCCTCAATGCCCATTTCTCAGCCAGTTGCGCGCGCGGAAAGGCCCGGTATCCGGGCGCATTAACCCGATCGATTCGGTCGTTTTGATTCTGGCGGAAAATTGTGCTATGGTTCTGTCTATCGATGCAGAACCCAGCCCCGTGCCGCAAGGCACTCTTTTTTTGACAGGATCTTCGGTCTGAACCTAACGGACGGCTAGCGGGGCCGGACGGCGTCAGGGCTTTTACTGCGTCTTACAAGCAAACAGGACGGTCTTCCGCAAAGAACCAGTCCGACGGCGGCGTCAAAGGAGTATCTAATGGTAGCCAAGAAGTCAGTGCAGCGCCTCGGATTCAAGACTGGCGAATACATCGTCTACCCCGCGCACGGGGTGGGGATGATCACCTCGATCGATGAGCAGGAAGTGGCCGGCATCAAGCTCGAGCTCTTCGTGATCTCGTTCGAGCAGGACAAGCTCACCCTCCGCGTCCCCACCGCCAAGATCAAATCCGTTGGCATGCGCAAGCTGGCCGAGGAAGACGTCGTCAAGAAGGCCCTCGACACTGTGACCGGCCGCGCGCGCGTGAAGCGCACCATGTGGTCGCGCCGCGCCCAGGAATACGAGGCCAAGATCAATTCGGGCGACCTGATCGCGATTTCCGAAGTGGTGCGCGACCTTTACCGGTCCGAGGACCAGCCCGAGCAGTCCTATTCCGAGCGCCAGCTGTTCGAGCAGGCCATGGACCGCATGAGCCGCGAGATCGCCGCGGTCAACAAGCTGACCCTCACCGAGGCGATCCAGCTGATCGAAAAGCAGCTCGCCAAGAGCCCGCGCCGTGGCCCCAAGACCGAGCCCGACGCCGAGGAAGCGGCGGCGTAAGCAGCTCGAAAATTCAGATTGGGAGGGCCGGCCGTGGTGCCGGCCCTTTCTTTTGTGGCCTTCCCTACTTCGCCACGACGACCTTGTAGGACGCTCCGGGGGTCACCGGGTCGCCCGGATAGAGGTTGTTGAGCACGTAGAAGAGGTTCGCTCCGTTGGGTACCTGTCCCATCTTGCGGGCGAGGGAATCCGCGCTGTCCACCGCGCCGGCCGTCACGGTCTCCACCGACAGCGACCGGATCTGCTTGAGGTCGTTGCTGGTCGCGGCACGGAAGCTGCGGAGCGTTTCGCTCGCTGCCCGCGCGAACAGTTCGCTGTCGATGCGCGCCGCGAAGATGAAGCGGTAGACGCGGCCCTGGAAGCGGACGACCTGGACGCGGAAATTCCATTGGTCGGTCGCGGCGACGCCGGAGGCCGTGTCGAAGCCCGCCTGGCTGCCCGCCTTCACGGTTTCGGGCCGCAAGCCCGCGATCCAGCCGGATTTGAGGTAGTCGGACAGCGACATGCTGGGTGGCACTTCGGCGCTGTCGAACCGCACGGCTTCGCCATCGCCGGCGACGCCGACCACGGCACCGCGAGAAATCTGCAAGCTGTAGTTCTGCGGCACGGCGAAGGTGAATTTGAGCGAGGGGTGGACGAACTTCCTCCCGACGATCGCGCCCTCGCTGGGGCTGCGGCCATAAAGGATGCCGTCGATTGCGGCCATGTACTCGGCCCGGCCCTGGCTGCCGAGACCAGGTGCGCCGAAGAAGGCGCGGGCGTTCTCGGTGGCCTTCTGGATGCGATCGGGCGTGGAGGGATGCGAGCTCAGGAAATCGTCACCCTGTTCGGCGTCGCCGGCCGTGAGCTGGGCGAACCGGCCCATCGACGCAAGGAACCGCGCGGCCGCATGCGGATCGTAACCGGCCTTGCCCGCGATGAGGATGCCCTCCTTGTCGGCGGCGAGCTCCTGCGCCTGGCTGAACGCGGCGAGCGAAAGCCTGGCCTTGTTGGAGGACTGGTCCGTCGAGGGATCGCCGCCGAACACGCCGGTCACCACCTTGTCGACGATTTCGGTGGTCTTGATCCGATTGGTGCGGGCCCGCGCATGCTTGAGGACCACGTGCGCGATTTCGTGCGCGAGGACCGCAGCCAGCTCGCTCTGGTCGTTGGCGAGCGCGAGGATGCCGCGCGTCACATAGATGTAGCCGCCGGGCAGGGCGAAGGCATTGACTTCGGCACTGTCGAGGATGGTGACGGTGAAGCGCGTATTGGGCTGGTCGGCGGCGGCGAGCAGCTTGCCCACGATCTGGGCCAGCATGATCTCGGCGGAACGCTTGGAATAGATGCCGCCGAACTCGGCAACGATGCGCGGATTTTCGCGCGCGCCGATGATGTCGTCTTCGGGATCGCCGGTCTCGGACACCAGCGGCGCCATGTTGTCGCCGGTGGTCGAGACCTTGACCCCCGGCCCGAGCACGCTCGAGCACCCCGCGAGGAGCGCGAGCAGTGCCAGAAGCGGTGCGGCTTTGGCGATGCGCAGCATCATGGCACCGCCAGCACTTCGATCTGCTCGGGATGGGTGACCTGCATCCGCGGCCCGTCGCGGTCCTCGACCCAGCCACGTACCCGCACCAGTGCGCCGCCGAGCTTGACGGGATCGAGTCCGTCCTCGGCAAACATGCGGAGCGCGCGCGCATCGATCACGGCGGTGAAGTCCTCTTTGTAGTACCGGCCGAAATTCAGAAAGACCTGCCCGCCGACCTTTTCAGCGTTGAGCACCCGCCCCTCGGCGAGCTCGTAACGTCCCACGAGTGGCAACAGATCCGCCGGCCGCCCGGCGCGCCGGACGCTGTAGTAAGAATCGCCCCAGATGCCAAGTCCGCCGGCCCGCGCCCGCGTCTCGGCGGCCATCAATTCGGCGAGGCACGCGCGGTTGTCCGGGAAGGAATAGACGCGAGCCTGCCCCCGGGCGAGCATCGTTTCCTGGACCCAGACCGGGTTGTCACCCTGGACGAACACCTGCGCGAGGGCGCGGCCGTAGCGATCCACCTGTTCGCCGCCATAACGCAGCTGGACCGGCTTTTTCAGCGTGAGGGCAATGAGGGCAGCCTTGGCCTCGTTGGCCCTGGGCCAGTCCGCGAAATCCGGGCGGCCGAGGGCGAGCTTGGGCGCCTGCATCCCGATGAGCCGGACCACGAGGCCGGTGTCGAGCAGAAGCGTGTCGCCGTCGACGATCTCGGTGACGGTCCCTTTCGGTCCGTCGCGCAGCCCCTCACAGGCCGTCGCGGCCGCAACCGACATCAGCACTGCCGTCACCGCACCCAAAACCGCATAACGTGCCAGCAAATCCGGCCCCACCCCGACTGCCGCCCAGTGTGCAGCAGATTGCGGCGAAAATCCCGTAGCACGCAGGCGCTCCGGCGCGCCTGTTGCCGCGGAAGCACAGAAGAGCCGACGACGGTTTGCGCGTTTGCCGACATTTGCTATGGCTCTGCCGACGACCCCGTAGCTCAGCCGGATAGAGCGTAGGATTCCTAATCCTAAGGCCGCGCGTTCGAATCGCGCCGGGGTCGCCATTTTTGATTTTGAGCCTGTATTGCGGGGGATTGCGGATTGATCGAGCGGAACGGCCACGCGCGGGCTTTGGGCCTTGGGACGTTGTTTGCCCTGCTCCTCGCCGGATGTGCCGGCCCCACGTCGATCCTGTCGGGCGTCAATGTTTCGGGAACGACGCTCCCCTACCCTGCCGATTATCGCGAAACGATCGCCTCGCGCTTTCTGGCGCCCAATGAGAGCGCCATGATTTCCGAGCCGGTTGAAGGTACGCCCTGGAGCATGACGGAAGCTCGCGGATGGTACGTCTGCCTGCTGCGCTCGGGTGGCGCCGTGACGGCGGTCTATCTCGGCGTCGATGGCAAGATCGGCGGGGCTGTCGAGGCTCCGGAATATGTATGCGGGCCGGGTACCGTCTACCAGACGTTCGCGCGCGGACCGTATTGACCGGTTGATCCCTGTCGCCTTCGCCACATAAAAGGCGTGTCTTGCGGCGAGACTTGCCGCATCCACTCCACGATCGAAAGCTTTGCCCGGATGATGTTGCGCACCACCCTCGCCCGCTTTGCCATTGCCGTCTCGCTGGTGGCGCTGGCAGCCTGTTCGACCGGTGGTGGCCTCGCGCCCGGCCTGACCGAGCGGATGGACTCCAATACCGCCCAGCTCAACAAGGCCGACGCACTGGGCATCATCAATCATTATCGGGCGACGGTGGGCGTTGGTCCCCTCGTGGAGGACCCCACGCTGAGTGCCCTGGCATCAACGATGGCCCGCAATTACGCCAAGACCGGCCGCCAGCAATCCAAGCCCGACGGAACCTCCGAAATCCGCTATTCGGCGGGGTATCCCACCTTCGCGGAAACCTTCTCGGGCTGGCGCAATTCGGGCCAGCAATCGCTCGTGATGTCCTCGAACAATGTGAGCCGCGTAGGCATTGCGGTCGTCTACGAAGAGCACTCGCCCTACGGAGTTTATTGGGCCGTCATCGTTGGCTGACGAGATCCTCGACTGCCGCGGCCTCAAATGTCCGCTGCCGGTGCTCAAGCTCGAAAAGCGGCTTGAGCAGCTGAAGCCGGGCGCGCGCCTCAGCGTGCTCGCGACCGATCCCATCGCCAGGATCGACATTCCACTCTACTGCACGCAGCATGGGCATACCTGCGAAACGAGCGATGCAGATGGTGTGCTGCGCTTTGCGATCGTGAAGGGCTAGTTCGCAGCCAACTCGAACGGCGGCGCCGGGCGCGGGCGCGGCAGCGGGATGCCGGTGACGATCTTGCCCAGATCCGTCGCGACATGGACAGGCCCCTCGATATCGTCGGTGAGGTAGCTGGGCTGGCCCTTGAGGCCGTAGGGGAACAGCTCCTGGCGCTCCTTCACATAGGCCTTGGCCTTGGACCCGCAGATCAGCGGCCGCATATCGACCGGCGCCGTATCGAGATTGGCCAGCTGCGTGACCGTGCGGCCGGTGGACTGGAACGAACCCGCAAGGCCGCCGAGGATGAGCTTGGCCGCGAGTTCGTTGCGTTCGCGCGCCGATGAGCCGCCCAGCACCACAGCGATCAGCGAGCGGCCCTGCCGCTCCGCGGTGGCGACGATGTTGAGGCCCGACGCACAGATGTAGCCCGTCTTCATCCCCGTCATGCCGGCGAAATGCTCGAGCATTTCGTTGGAGGTCTTGAGCGTCGCCTTGCCGATCTTGACGGCCTGGGCCCGGAACATCTCTTCGTATTGCGGATAGTCGCGTTGCAGGTAGAGCGCGAGCATCGCAAGGTCGCGCGCGGTCGAGACCTGCTTGTCGTTGTTGAGCCCGTTGGCGTTCTCGAAGTGCGTCGCGGTGAGGTCCATCTGCCGCGCCATCAGGTTCATCTGCTTGACGAAGGTCTTCTCGTCGCCGCTGATCGTCTCGGCAATGGCAACCGCCATGTCGTTGGCCGACTTCACCAGCATGATGTAGAGCGCATCCTGCATGGACACGGCCGATCCCTTGTCGAGCCCCGATTTGGCCGGCGCCTGGTTCCAGGCGTGCTGCGAGATGGTGACTGGCGTATCGAGCGTCACGCGGCCATCGGCGATCGCCGCGAACGCCAGATAGGCCGTCATCATCTTGGTCAGCGAAGCGGGGTGCCAGGGCTGGCCCGCGTCTTCCTCGTACAGGACCTGCAGCGTCCTGGCATCGACGAGCAGCATCGGAATGGCGGCAACCGGCTGGATGAGGGCGGCAAGGAACAGCAGGCCGAGGGCCAGTTTGCGAGCTGTGCGCGCGACCTGTTTCAATATTCGAATTCTCGGCAAAATCAGTGGGATGCTTCTAGCGTCATCCTGTGGCAGCCTCAAGGAACGGTCGCGGCGCTGACAGGATTTTGAACCGCTTGCACGCCACAAATGGCCAGCCCGAGCTGTCCCGGCAAAGTTGACCGCCCGATCCCTAGTCACAGAAAGTAACCTGCACTATATTGGTGCCTGTTACCGTTCAGGGATTTCGGCGATGGCTTTCAAGGCGGAAGGCGACCAGGTGCGGGTTTGCGGCGCAATGGGCGACATCCTCAACCGCATTGGCGACAAATGGAGCGTGATGGTGGTGGGACATTTGACCCGCAAGACCATGCGGTTCAACGAACTGCGTCACGCGATCGGCGGCATCAGCCAGCGGATGCTGACGCTGACGCTGCGCAATCTGGAACGGGACGGGTTGGTGACGCGTACCGTTTACCCAGAGATTCCGCCACGGGTCGAATATCAGCTGACCGAGCTCGGCCGCACGCTCACCGAGCCGCTGGATGCGCTCTGGAACTGGGCCGCCGAACACATGGATTCGGTGAAGGCGGCCCGCAGCAACTACGACCTCGTGCACGCAGCGACGGCCGAACCCAAGCCTGAGCGCCGCTACGCCGGCGCCGCGAACTGACCCCGTGGGCGTCGGCCGCCCCGTCGGGGCGGGCCAGCCTCAGACCAGCCGCTTGATCGGCTTTTGGCGCCAGAAGAACCAGTAGTAGCTCGCCTGGACCACCAGCATCGTCGTGAAGCTCGCCGAATAGGCCCACCAGATGCCGCTGAGGCCCAGCGTCGTGCCCGAAAGGTAGAGCGCCAGCGGAACCTCGACGATGAGGATCGTGCCCAGGCTCAGCAGCATGGGGATGAAGACATCGCCCGAGGCGCGCATCATCCCCGACAGAACTCCGCCGAAGCCGAACAGCACCGTGCTCCAAAGCACGATATGGAGCAGCGTTTCAGTCAGCTCTATGACATCGGGTGACGTGATGAAGAGCTCGACCAGCTTCTGCGAGAAGATGTAGGCGACAATCACCAGCGAGCCGGTGATGATCAGGTTCATCATCAGCCCTGTGCGCACGATCCGCCGAAGCTGGGTCTGCTGGCCCGCCCCGATTGCCTGCGCGCCGAAGATCGAGGTCGCGATCATGATCGACATCGCCGGGAACTGGATATAGCTCAGCACCTGGTTGACCGCACCATAAGCCGCCGTCGCGTCCGACCCGAAGCGGTTGACGATGCCGACCACGACCAGTGCGGCGATCGAGGACACCACCATCTGAATGCCGGCGGGAATGCCGAGCCTCAGGATCGTGCCGAGCAACGGCAGGTCGATCTTGAGATCGTGGAGCAGCTCCGCGTCGGGGGCGAGCGGACTCTTGCGCCAGCGGAGGTAGAAGAACAGGAAGACCAGCACCACCACGAAGCCGATGATGAAGGCGATGGCGGCTGCATCGACGCCGATCTGCGGCAAGCCGCCCCAGCCGAGGATCAGCGCGGGTGTAACGATCAGGCCGACGCCGATCGACAGGATCAGCGCGAAGAGGGGCGTCGTCGTATCGCCGACGCCACGCAGCACCGTCGTTACGATCATGAAGATGAAGAACCCGGGCATGCCGATGAGCACGATGCGGCCATAGGAGATGGAGTCGGCAAGCACGTTCTCCGGGGCACCGAGCAGTCGCATGAGGCTCTCGGTGAAGAACACGCCGATGACCGCAACGACGAGGCCCAGAATGAAGGCCGAGGTGAGGGTCGTGCCCGCGACCTCCTTCACCTTGCGCATGTTCCGCGCGCCATAGGCCTGCCCGATCAGCACCGTCGAGCCGGACGCGAGGCCGACGATGAACGAGATCAGCAGGATCATGATGGGAAAGAACGTCGAGATCGACGCGAGCGCCTCGACCCCCAGCAGCTGGCCGATATAGATCGAGTTGATCGTACCGGAGAGCGCCTGCAGGATGTTGCTCAGCATCAGCGGCAGAAGAAAAATCAGGAACCGCTGCCACAGCGGTCTTGCCGGCACACTCATCTATGAACTCCGCGAGCGGAACGATGGACCCGCGCTCTCCGAACGAACCGGCAGGGTGCCGGAACGGCCACTTCACGTCCCGGCGTAGGACGCAGGCGGGTCAGTGCTCGATGCCTGAAAGCGCGGTGGGGTCTTTAGCGCGCCACTGAACTGGCCGTCAACGCACGGATTGTCCGCTTTCGTGAGTGTTGCGTCCCGACAGAAGCGGAACGGCCAGCCCTTTCGCGAGTTGGGTAAGTGAGGGCGCTCCGCGCCCATTTTCATTACCCCAGCGGGAGGACTTTATGCGAACCGTCACTGCCTTGTTCGATACCTACGATCATGCCGCCTCTGCGGTGCGCGCCCTCAAGGATGCGGGCTTCTCGAGCGCCGACATCTCCCTGATCGCCAACAACGTGGCGGGCGATGTCCCGAACGACGACATGGATGCCGGTGATGCTGCGGCCGCGGGTGCGGGCGTCGGTGCGGTTGCCGGTGGCGGTGCAGGATTGCTGGCGGGCCTTGGGACCATCGCCATTCCCGGCATCGGTCCTGTGATTGCGGGCGGCTGGCTGCTGGCGACGGCCGTCGGCGCCGTCGCGGGCGCGGCTGTGGGCGGCGTGGCCGGCGGCCTGCTCGGTGCGCTGGCCAATGCGGGTGTGCCCGAGGAAGAAGCACACGTTTATGCCGAGGGTGTGCGGCGCGGCGGCAGCCTCGTTTCGGTGCGCGCGGACGATACGCGCGCCGACACGGCCGCAGCGATCCTCCAGAACGCAGCGGGCGTCGACCTTGCCCGCCGGCGCACGGACTATCTGGCAGAGGGATGGGGAGGCTTCGATGAAGAAGCGCCCGCCTATTCACCCGAACAGATCCGCGACTACCGGAACGCCTACATTCCGCCCCCCGTTTAAAAAGCCTGGCGCACGACGACAGGAGCGGTCCAGTGGGCCGCTCTTTTCTATTGGCTAGTCGCGATTGCCGTAGCGCGCCGGCCACGCCTCAGGATTCATTTCACGTAGCCGCTTGCAATCTGCACAAGTGGACGCCAGTACTTCCCGCCTTGGTGTGGGTTGGCGTGAATAATGTTGGGTTCCGAAGTTAAGCTTCCCGAAATCGTCGCAACCGTGTCCGGCCTCGTCGCCCTGCTGGTTTATGCAACCGGCCTCAATGATGTGCTGGTGGTGCTCGCACTGAGCGTCGGCGCCGCTGCGCTGGGCTGGAGTTTCTGGAGCGCGCGCCGCCGTTAGGCGCAATCCTCGCAGATAGTGGTGCCCCCGGTCGGACTCGAACCGACATGCCTCGCGGCGGCGGATTTTGAGTCCGCTGCGTCTACCAATTCCACCACAGGGGCCCGTGGAGCGATGCGGACTTAGAGCACATCGGCATTTGCCGTCAACCGAACTCCGCCGCGCGTGGAACCGGTACGGTTGCGGGGATGTTCGAGTCCCATGAGCGCGCGTGCACAGGTGAGGATCGGCGTGTCGGGATGGACGTACCGGCCCTGGCGCGGCAACTTTTACCCCAAGGGACTGCCGCACAAGCAGGAGCTGAGCTATGCGGCCCGGCAGTTCAATGCCCTCGAGATCAACGGCACGTTCTACGGCATGCAGGTGCCCCTCAGCTTCAAGCGCTGGGCCGAAGCCGCGCCTGAAGGGCTGGTCTTTGCGGTCAAGGGACCGCGCTATCTCACCCACATGCTGAAGCTGACCAAGCCCGACGCGCCGCTTGCGAATTTTTTCGCGTCAGGCGTGCTCGCACTCGGGGCGAAGCTGGGGCCGATCCTCTGGCAGTTCCCCGCCGCGGTACGGTTCGATGCCGGCAAGTTCGAAACCTTTCTCGCCCTGCTGCCGCGGACAACTCGTCAAGCGGCGAATTTCGCCCGCGGGCACGATCATCGTCTTCGCGCGCCGGCTCATCTCGATGTCGATGCAGACCGGCCGCTGCGCCACGCAGTCGAGATTCGCCATGAGAGCTTCTGCGTCCCCGCCTTCATCGAGATGCTGCGCCGCCACAACGTCGCGCTCGTCTGCGCCGATACGGTGGACTGGCCACTGCTGATGGATGTGACGGCGGACTTCATCTATTGCCGGCTGCACGGCAATCGCGAGCTCTACAATTCGCGCTATTCGGAGGCCGAGCTCGACCAATGGGCCGACCGCATTCGCCGCTGGACCGGGGGCAAACCCATGCGCGATGGAAGGTTCGTGAGCCCGCCCGTCGACGATGGCATCAGGCGCGACTGCTTCGTCTTCTTCGACAACACCGACAAGTTGCAGGCACCCGACAATGCGCGTGGCCTGATGCAGCGTCTTGCCATTGCGCCGCCCGCCGCTTCGTCGTCTATTGCCGCCTGACTTGGGCGAGGGTGGCATGGCAGGCACGATCCGCACCGGCATGGCCGGCTGGGTGTTTCCGGAATGGCGCAAGGGCCAGTTCTATCCCGACGGCCTCAAGCAGAAGGACGAACTGCACTGGGCCAGCCGCCATGTGACGGCGATCGAGATCAACTCGACCTTCTACCAGAACCAGAAGCCCGCAAGCTTTGAGGCATGGGCGGCCCAGACCCCCGCCGGATTCAAGTTCACCGTGAAGGGCCACCAGGTCGTAACGCACATCAAACGGCTCAAGGACGTAGAGCAGCCGCTCGAACTGTTCTTTGCCTCGATCGCGGCGCTGGGGGACCGGCTCGGCGCGGTCTGCTGGCAATTGCCCGGCAACTTCAAATTCGACCCGGCGCGGGTCGAGGCCTTTCTCAAGCTGTTGCCGACAGATATTCGGCAGGCGATCGAAGTGCGCTCGCCGACCTTCGCCGATCCCACCTTCATCGAGCTGCTTGGAGCGCATAACGTCGCGCTCGTGATCGCCGATACGGCCGACTGGCCCTATATCGACCAGACCGCCGATTTCACTTATGCGCGGCTCCAGGGTGCGCCCGGCAGCGATCACTATGAGCCCGCCCAGATCGACGATTGGGCAAAGCGGTTCGGGGCGCTGGCTGCGGGCAAGCCGATTGACGGCAAGACCATCGCCCCCGCCTCCAAACAGCAGCCGGCGCGGGACGTCTATGCCTATTTCGTTTCGACCGATAAGCCGAACGCGCCCCGCAACGCGCTGCGCGTCCAGGAGCAGCTCGGCATCACCCCCTTGACCGATTGATCACCGCGACGCGAGACGCTTGATTTCGGCCAAGGAACGGTCTCAATCCGGCGTCAGACTTCAATGGACGCAACCATGACCGACACGACCCTTGCCACCGCCAGGCCCATGCCGCTCGACAAGATCCTTGTCGGGCTTGCCTTTGCGCTGGGCCTTGTGACGATCGCAAGTGCCTGGGGCAGCGAGCTCATCGGCGGCCTCGTTCCATGCGAGCTCTGTCTCGCCCAGCGCATGGCGTACTACTGGGGGCTGCCGGTGCTCGCCCTGGTGCTGGTCCTGTGGAACCGCCTTCCGCTGACGGTCTGGTACATCGCCGTCGCTGCAGCGGCAGCGATCTTTGTGTGGTCGACCTATATGGGTGGCTACCACGCGGGCGTCGAGTGGGGCTTCTGGCCGGGGCCGACGGCCTGCACGGGCCTGGGCGGTGAAGATATCAGCTTCGAGGATTTCATCGCCGGCAAGATCGAGCGCGTGGTACCCTGCGATGTGGTGCAGTTCCGCTTCCTCGGCATCTCGCTCGCAGGCTACAACGCGCTGATCTCGGCGGCGATCGTGGTGATGCTGCTGGCTGCGATGATGTTCCAGTGGCGGCGCAAAGCCTGAGCGAACCCTGCCGGCGCGATCAGGGTTCGAGCTCGATATCCCAGTAGAGATAATCGAGCCAGCTCTGATGCAGATGGTTCGGCGGGAACGCGCGGCCATTGTTGTGCAGGTCGTGCACCGTGGGCTGATACGGCGCCTGCGTGGGGAACATCCTGATCTCACGAGGCAGGCGGTTTGCCTTGCGCAGATTGCACGGAGCGCAGGCGGCAACCACGTTCTCCCATGTCGTTCGGCCGCCCTTGGACCGCGGGATGACGTGATCGAAGGTGAGGTCCTCCCGCGAACCGCAATACTGGCACTGGAATTTGTCGCGCAGGAAGACGTTGAAGCGCGTGAAGGCCGGATGCCGCGCCGGCTTCACATATTCCTTGAGCGACACAACGCTGGGCAGGAACATCTCGAAGCTGGGCGATTTGACGATGCGGTCGTAGCTCGACACGACCTGCACCCGATCGAGGCAGATAGCCTTGATCGCATCCTGCCACGACCACAGCGATAGCGGATAATAGCTCAGCGGCCTGTAGTCGGCGTTGAGGACCAGCGCGGGGCACGACTCTGGTGACACATGAATAGTCACCGGAAACTCCCGCTGTGGGAATCGGCAGCACTCATATTGCCCTCATACTATATGCAGTAGGTCGGGGCTGTGAAGCGTCAAAACGGCAGCGTCAGCCGCCGTTCACGGGCAGGTGCGCGGCCAGGAACGAGGTGGCGAAATCGAGCCCGTCCGGCGCAATTCCATGTGCGGTTCCGGGCGAGATGTGCAGGCTGACCTCGAACCCTGCGGCGGCGAGGATCTGGGCCGCGCTGCGGCTGGCGGCGGGATCCACGACGCTGTCCTGATCTCCATGGATCAGCGCCACAGGCGGCTTGGGGAAACGGCCGGACTCGAAACCGGCGGCGGGCGAAAACGCGCCCGAGAACGCGACGATCCCCGCGACGGCATGATCGAGCGAGGTCCCCACATGGAGTGCCATCATGGCGCCCTGGCTGAACCCCGCCAGCACCGTCTGGGCTGGGCCGATGCCGGTCTGGGCCCACAGGTCCATCAGGAAATTGACCACCACCGGCGCCGCCTGCTGCGGCCCTGTCCGCCAGGTTTCGGCACGCCGCTCGTAATCGACGGGAAACCACTCGAAGCCAGGACCGCCAGCCCCGCATGGCGTGGGAGCATTGGGCGACACGAACAGCATATCGGGCCAGAGGCGGCCCCATTCATAGCCGAGCGAGATGAGGTCGGCGCCGTCCGCGCCATAGCCGTGAAGCAGCACCATCAGTTGCCTGGCCTGTCCGCCCGAGCGTGGCGGCAGCATCGGCCCCGAGAGCGTCGCGGTCACAATGCCGTCCCCGACGTTTTCCGCATCACGGCAGCGTAGTACTTCCAGAACATCAGGGCCGCGGCATGACGATATGGCGACCACGGCGCTGCGATCTTCGCCAGCTCTTGTTCTGTTGGCGCTTCATCCATGTTCAACGCATGGCCCACGGCCTTGCGCAAGGCAAGATCGCCCACCGGGAAAATGTCGGGATGGCCCACGCAGAACATGAGGTAAATCTCGGCGGTCCAGCGGCCGATGCCCTTGTGCGCTGTGAGATAGGCCACCGCGTCCTCCGCGGACATGGTTTCCACGGCGCCGAGGTCGAGGTCTCCCGCAACGATCGCCTCGGCGATCACGCGCACCGTACGGTACTTGCCGGCCGAAAAGCCCACGGCGCGCACCGTCTCTTCGCTGAGGCTCAGATAGTGTGCCGGATCGAGCGCACCCTCGAGGGCGGCAAAGCGCGACCAGATTGCACGTGCGCTCGCCACCGATAGCTGCTGGCCGCAAACGACACGCGCGAGACCACTGAAGCCCGCCGGCGTCAACCTGATCTCGAACGGTCCCGCCTGTTTCGCGATGGGTCTCAGCGTCGGATCGCGGCGAAGGAGGGCGCGCAACTGCCTCGCAAGCGCCTCAGGCGAATTGAGCCGTTCTGTGCTAGAGCGGGCCATGCCGTCTCCCATCCTGCGTTTTGCGCCGAGCCCCAACGGATATCTGCATCTGGGCCATGCCTATTCGGCGCTCTTTACCGAGTTCTGGGCCAGGCGTCTCGGCGGCCGCTTCCTGCTGCGCCTCGAAGACATCGACCCCACCCGATGTCGACCCGAATTTGCCGAAGCGATCATCGAGGATCTCCATTGGCTCGGTCTCGACTGGCCGGAACCGGTGATGGTGCAGTCGCAGCGCCTGCCGGCGTACGTTGCAGCAGCCGACCGGCTCCGCACCCTCGGTCTGCTCTATCCCTGCTTCTGCTCCCGCGCCGAAGTCGCGGCACACGCTACCGGCGCCGACCCCGATGGGGCGCCCCTTTATGGCGGCACCTGCCGGCATCTCGATGATGCCGAAATCGCCGCACGCCTCGCGGCGGGTGCGCCCGCCCAGTACCGGCTGCGCACCGCCGAGGCGCTGGAGATGACAGGACCGCTGAGCTTCACCGTGGCCGGACCGACGCCGCTCGACCGGCCGCAAATTCGCTACGCCCGACCTCAGGTTTGGGGCGACGTCGTGATCCAGCGCAAGGACATGCCCACGAGCTATCACCTGAGCGTCGTGGTCGACGACTCCGCGCAGTCGGTCACGCATGTGACTCGCGGCCAGGACATGGAGGCCGCGACCGACATCCATGTGCTGCTGCAGATGCTGCTCGCCCTGCCCCAGCCGATCTACACCTTTCACAGGCTCATCCTCGATGAGGACGGACGAAAGCTGAGCAAGTCGAAAGGCTCGCCGACCCTGCGCGGCATGCGCGAGATGGGTTGGATCCCCGAGCAGGTCCGGTCCGAACTGGGATTCTAGAACTGGAGCCTGGCGCCGACGCCGACCATGTTGTGCGTCCCGATGTCGGGCCCCGTGCTGCCCTGCGCGAACGCCTCGAGCCGCACCATGTCGGTAGGCTTCCAGCCGAGCCGCAGCCCATATTCCATGAATGAGCTGTCCTGCGCCCCGCTGACCGTGCCGAGGCCAGGTATCGTCGCGGTGATGCCGCTGTGCGAGATGACCGTTCCTGCCGATGCTTCGGCGGTGAGGTCGATCTCGGGCGTGATGTCCATGGTTGCGGCTGCGGTGACCTTGGCCGTGGTGAAAAACCCCGTCTGCTGAGGCACGTTCACGGTGAACCCCGTGAAGGTCTGGGTGAAGGCGGCCGTGCTCAGCGCACTCTCAGCGAGTGTCCCGAACACGCTGACGCGCGCCGCCGACGCGACGTCATAGGTGACGCCACCCTTGGCATAGATGCTGCCGAGCCCCGTGGGCACCGCCGAAGCCGTATTGGGATGCGTTGTCTGGAACCCACCAAGCACCAGGCCGCCCTCGGCGAAGGGCTGGAATGAATCGACGCCCGGCTGGATATACCGGACCGCTGCGGCGCCCATGACGCCCGTGGACTGCGTCGCGCCGGCCGTCTGGTCGAGCAGGGACACACCGCCAAGCACCGACAGGCCCTCGGCCATGTTGTAGCGGCCCACGGCTCCGAGCATGGACGAGCCATAGCCGCCGATGAGTCCGACCTCGTTGCCGCCCTGGGTCGGCTGGGTACCACCGGTCAGGAGGCCCGCAGTGGCGCCGAAATGCGTGACCATCGCGGTCTGGTCGGTGGCAAGGGTGATGCGGCCCAGTTCCGTATAGTCGGCGCTGTCGAGGGCGGCGAATGTATTTAAGCCAACATCATCGCCTAGGTCGAGCGTGGCGCTCGACGTGACCTTTCCGTTGGAACTAGCCACCAGATTACTGTGAAGCAACGCCACGTCGTCGGTCGCCGGGCCCGCAATGGTTGCACCATCCGTCGTCCCATTATGGGTTACCGAGAAATCGAGCTCGTCTCCTGCCTCCACCTCGTAGCCCCCCCGGTAGTCCGCCGAATAGACGACGATATTGCCCTTCGGGATGCTTGGCGCGACCGGAAATTCGAAAGAACAGTTGACGATGTCGCCGGCGAGGGCGACGAAATTGTCGAACAGGGTGGAGTAGCTCTCACCGTCGGGGGCTGCGGTGGTGTTGAAGGTGCCCGCCGGACAACCGTCGATCGCCAAAGCGCCGCTGCTTGCAAAGACCGCGCCCGTCAGAACGAAAACACCAAGCGGAAGCTTCTTCATTCATCCATCCCTAAACGCACAAAGGGCGACCATCGCGGCCGCCCTTTTCGATTCAGCCTACGCTGCTGAAATTAGCACTTCTTCCATTGCAAGGCGTAAACAATCGCCGCGCTGACGTCCTCGGAATCGACGGTGGCAAGCGCTTCCTTGTTCTGACGGGTCTGCACCCGGATCGAGGAATTGGTGCGCAGGTTCACGTCGGCGCCGCACTTGGACCAGACGAGCGCCTGGGCCTGGAGCTTGTTCTGGATCAGGTAGTCCTTGTCCAGCGGGCCGTTGAAGGTCTTGGTGAACTTCGGACCCTGCGCGCCGGCAAAGAAGTACTCAACCGCGAACGTTGTCCTCGCACCGCTCGGCAGGCTGTTGTAGCCGCGATAATCGATCGCGAGGATCGAAACGCTCAGGCCCTGCGGCACATGAACGGGGATGGCGATGTTGCAGGCTTTGCGATCGAGCGACTTGCCGGTCGAACCGCCGGCCTCGACGTAATATTCGTCGAAGAGAATCGACAGCGACTTGGCGTCCGGGCTGAGGGTCACCGAAGCGGTGCCGTCGGGGCAACCGGTGCCGCCGTAGCCAGGGTTACCCAAGCGAATGTCGTCGGCGTAAGAAAGGCTGGCGAAAGAACCGCTGATCAGCAGCGCAGCGATGGCCAAGAATTTTTTCATGGTGATTCCCTTGGGTTGTGGGGCGGACGCCGCGACGGGCGTCCGTCTTTGATCGACCATGACTGAGGCGAGCTTAAGCCCAAATGAGAGTCGCATTCAGGCCGCGTTCAGACTGGATCCAGATCTAGGCCCGCACAAGGGGCACCTCGCCCGAAGCGTGCTGCGGCATCTCCCCACCATCGGGGAAGAACCGCGTCACGGTCGCGGCGACGGCCTGCTCGAAAGGCGTGCCGAAATCCCGGCCGAGCAGCGCGTCGAGCCGATCGTCGCGCAGCTCCATGGTGTTGCGCCACAAATAGTCCATTTTGCTGACCTCGCGCAGCATCGGATCGAACAGGCCGGCGATCTTCAGCAACCACAGCGGAAAGCGGCTCAGCTTCATCGGCAGCGGCGCCGCCTTGGCGATTGCCGCCCCCATCTCCTCGCCCGTCACGAAATGTCCCGCGAAGTGGAAGGTCTCGAACGCACCGAGGCTGGTGCGCAGGGACGCGAGTGCCTCGAAGGCCCGCGCGAGGTCGGGCAGGTAGGCCCAGCTATGGCCGATGCCCGGCAGGCCCATCGTCGCGATGCGGCCCTTATCGGCCTCGCGCAGCAGCGCGTATTCGAACCAGTCGCCGTCGCAATCGGGGCTGAAGAAGTCGCCGGCCCTCAGGATGATCACCTGCAGGTCGCCCCGCGCGGCAGCCGCTTCGTACATCTGTTCGATGCGCATGCGGATTTCACCGCGCGGTGTCTGCGGCCGTTGGGGCAGATCGGGCGTCACCAGCCGGTCGCTGGCGCTGTAATTGTAGATATTGCCGGGGAACAGCATGGTCCTGCCGCTGGTCCCCATGGCTTCGAGCACCCGGGCCATCTGCGCTTCCTTGCGGCCCTTGTCCCAACTGGCGTAGGGCATGTTGAGCGCATTGACGACCACCTCGGCGTCACCGATCGCCCGGCGCATATCCGCGACAGAGTCGGAATCCCCCCGCACGAACCGCACGCCCGCCAGACGGTGCCGGTCGGTGCGCGCCATGCCGGTAACATCCCAGCCTGCTGCCACGAAGGCCTGCGCCGCGGCCTTGCCGATGTGCCCGTTGACCCCGAGGATGACGACTTTTCCTTTGCTCATTCCGATCTCCTTCCAGTGGATGAGCAGAAGATGGGCTATTCACTTCACTTGCGGAATTCGCCAAAGTCGGAGGATCGCTATTCAGGAATGCATAGAATGGCTACCCCCGATCCGGACTGGGCCCTTTGGCGGAGCTTTGCGGCCGTCGTCGCCGCAGGCTCGCTGTCGGCCGCCGCACGCCAGATCGGCTACAGTCAGCCAACGCTGGGACGCCATATCGAGACGCTCGAGCAGCAGCTGGGCGTGCTGCTCTTCGACCGCACCCTGCAAGGTCTGAAGCCCACCGCGACCGCACTCCGGCTCTACGAACCGGTCAGGGCCGCCGAGCAGTCGCTCGCCGAAGCCGCCCTCGTGGCCGAGGGCTCGGCGGGCCAACTGGAGGGGACGGTACGGATCACGGCCAGTACCGTCGTCAGCCACTACGTCCTGCCGCCCATGCTGCGCGACCTCCGGCAGGCTTTTCCGGCCATCGCGCTCGAAATCGTCCCCTCGGATTCGGTCGAGAACCTGCTGCTGCGCGAATCGGACATCGCCGTCCGCATGTTCCGGCCCACCCAGCTGGAGCTGATCGCGCGGAAGCTCGGCGAACTCCCCATCGTCGCCTGCGCGCACCAGGCCTATCTGGGCGCCCGGGGCACCCCGCAATCGCCCGACGATCTTTTCGCCCACGATCTCATTGGCTTTGACCGCAGCGACGTCATTCTCGCGGCGGCCCGAGGGATGGGGTTCGACCTCGCCCGTGACAATTTCACGCTGCGCACCGACAGCCAGACGGCGATGTGGGAAATGATGAAGGCGGGGCTGGGGATCGGCTTTGCCCAGCGCGGCCTGGTGCGCGATACGCCCGGGATGCGCGAGATTCTGCCTGTGATCGCGCCGCCTCCGCTGGAGGTCTGGCTGACCACCCATCGGGAACTGTTCCTCAGCCCGCGAATTCGTGCCATCTATGACCGGCTCGCCGCCGTGCTTACGGACTATGTCGCCCGTTCCTCGCCCGGAGTGGCTGGACCGGAATCGACATGAACCAGACTATTCTCAACATCATCGTCATCGTAGCCGTCGGCGCCGTCGCGGTTATCCTCTTCATGGGTCTTTGGAATATGTTCAAAGGCCAGGACCAGAACCGCAGCCAGACGCTCATGCGTGCGCGCGTCATCGCGCAGGCGATCGCGCTGGCGGTTCTGCTCGGTGCTCTCTTTTTGTTTGGCCGCGGCAACGGCGGCTGATCGGGACGAATGGTAAAGCTCAACAAGATTTACACCAAGACCGGCGACGACGGCACGACAGGCCTCGTTCGCGGCCCCCGGCGGCTGAAGCACGATCTGCGCGTCGCCTGTTTCGGCACGATCGACGAGACGAACGCCACGATCGGCGTCGCGCGCCTCTCGACCGGCTCCATGCCCAAGATGGACGCCGTGCTGGGCCGCATCCAGAACGACCTGTTCGACCTCGGTTCGGACCTTGCGACCCCCGGCCTCGACCCCGAGGGGGCTCCTCCCTCACTCCGCGTCACGCCGCAGCAGACCGCCTGGCTCGAGCAGCAGATCGATCACTACAATGAAGGCCTCGCGCCCCTCACCAGCTTCGTGCTGCCGGGCGGCTCGGCCCTCGCGGCCTCGCTGCACGTCGCGCGAACGGTGACGCGCCGCGCCGAACGGCTCGTGGTGGAGCTCGTCCTCAGCGAACCCAACGTCAATGCAGAGACGATGGTCTATCTCAACCGGCTGTCGGATCTGCTGTTCGTTTTTGCCCGCGTCGCCAATTCGAACGGGCGAAGCGACGTGCTGTGGACACCCGGACGCTACGGACACGACACAAAGCCCGGTGCCGGCAGTTAAGATTTGTTTACGCCCTCCGCCCTAGCATGACGGGATGGAGATGGCAGACGTTGCAGCACAGTTGATGGCCATGCGCATGGCGGGCGCCCAGCAATCGGCTGCCATGGCGATCATGAAGAAGAATCACGAGATGGAAATGCAGCTCGTGAACATGGTCGCCGAAGTTGCCAAATCCGCCCCCGCTCCCTCCGGCCAGGGGCTCATCGTCGACAAGCGGGCCTGACGGCCATGTCGAGCGACATCCGCGCCATCGCCTACTCGGAATCGCCCACGCTGAGCGGCGCCCTCGCCCTCATGGCCAAGCGCCGCAACGACCTGGAGGCTGCTGTCCGCGCGGCTGCCAGCGAGCCGCGACCCGTGGCCACACAAGGGGCCGTCGAACGCCGCGCGCTCGAGGCCATCACCCCGGCACCCGCGACACAGCAACTGCTTGACGTCGTGGCCTAGACTCTCGGTATCGCCGTCTAGAACAGCGGCGGGATGACGCCTGTCGGGACGAGCCCCGAAAACACGACGCCGCCCGCAATGTTGAGCGTCTGGCTGTAGGAGCCGTCCTCGGCCTGCGTGCCGACGATCCAGCCCTTGTATTCGGGAGGGAACAGCGGCTCGAGCCGTTCGACGACGCCGTTGGAATGAAGTTTCAGTTGGCCCTCCACGCGGCCGGCAGCATCGACGCCGAGCGTGCCCGACGCCTCGAACGCACCGGCCGTATCGCCGCCGGCAAGCGAGCGGATCAACACCTTGCCGCCTGCGCCCTGCCAGCGGCGCAGCAGATCGGCGTCGCCATAGGTGCGCACATCGTCCGGCAGAGCGGTGACTTCGCCCTCGAAGGTCACTTGCCCGGAGGCAATGTTCCAGCCCGGTGCGTCCAGCCCTTCGACCTTACCGTATTGTGCGAGCGTCGCGAGGCCCGCGGCCGCATCGTGCTTTTGCGGCTCATCGATCAGATGCGCTTCGAGCTTGCTTGCCCGCGCGATTGGACGATCGTCCAGCACGGTATCGGTCCAGACCGGAGCGTCGACGACAAGCGAGACGCGGCCGATGCGCCAGCCGTCGAGGCGCGCGCTTGCGGACAGGCTGGAGAAGTCCACCCGGCTGCTGCTGCCCGTGAAAGCATCCTGGATCGTGACGGGCGATTGCGCAAAGAGCAGCACATGCGTGAGCCGGTAAACCTGGGCCGTTGCCTTGAAGCCGCTGACCGTGAGCGAGAGGTCACCGGTCTGAATGGTGGCATTCGTGCAGGTTGCATCAAAGCTGAAGGGAAACCCTCCAATCCCGAAGCTTTCGCAGGTGACGCGCGGCACCGTCACACTGTCCGCGCTTTCCAGTGACTTCACGTAGTCCGTCGCCTGCCCGGCCGCCCACAGCCACGCCGCGCCGTATGCGGCGATCAGCACGACAATGACGATGCCCAGCGCGACGATTTTTTTCATGATGGTTCCGGTTCAGCAACGCGATCAGCCATCGGTGACACTTGCGGCTGAATAGGGGCGCGCCTTAAGAGAATGCATGACGGACGGCAACCCCCACGTTCCGAACCCGTATGTCTTCGGCTACGGTTCGCTGATCTGGAACCCCGGCTTTCCCTTCCTGCATTCGGAGAAGGCCCTGCTCCGGGGTGCGCACCGTTCGCTCTCGATTTACTCCCATCGCCATCGCGGCACGCCCGAACGGCCGGGCCTCGTTTTCGGGTTGAGTCGCGGTGGGTCATGCGTTGGCGTGGCCTTCGAAGTGGATCCGGCCGACTGGCAGACGGTCTTCGACTATCTCGAAGCGCGCGAGCAGGATCGCGGCGTCTATCGCACCGTGTTCCGGTCCGTGACGCTCGCGAGCGGTGCGCAGGTCCGGGCGCTGACTTATCTCGTCAATGAAACCCATCCGCAGTTCGCCGGCACCCTGAGCGTGAGCGAGCAGGTCGCGCTGGTCCGCGCGGGCAGCGGAGAATCGGGACCCAACACCGAATATGTGCGCAACACCGCGCAGCACCTGCTGTCGCTCGGAATCCGCGACCAGACGTTGAATGAGATCGTCGCCGCGTTGGATGGCGACGAGGGGCTGATGACCAAGAGCGCCTAGTCAGGCCGCGCTGAGGCTCGTGACAGGCTCGGCACCCTCGAGGTCCCACACCATCGTCATGCGACCCAGCTCGTCGCTTTCGGCATCGACGAGAAAGGCGCGATCCGCGGCTTCGAGCGCCAGGCGAAATCGCGCCCGGCTGCCGGCATCATGGATGACGTCCTGCGCGCAGCCCACCCACATGGGAACGCCGCCGCGGGCCAGCAGATAGAGGCCAGTGGTCGTCAGCGTCAGGGTATCGAGACGTTCAGGGACAAGGGCATAGTAGCGGCCCGACCGGCCTCGCCAGTTGACCTGGCGAGACGCGCCCTGAGCCAAAAGCCGCCGTTCCACCTGCACGATCATGACCTATCCCCTGACGCGAAAGGGAACAAAGATAGAACAAATTTGCGGCACATGTCAATCAAAATGCGCCGACCGCCCTAGATGTATGGGCTCGTTCGCTCTTGCCGTCAATATATAGTATGGCCCGCGTCAGCGGACCCCTGCCGCTTGGGCCGCCGCGGCGAGCCTTGCGCGGAACTCCGGCGTGAGTGGCCGGGCGATGCCCTGTTCGACCGCGTCGGCAATCAGCCGGGTGGTTTCCCGCTCGATGACCTCCTTGAGGGTAGCCGCGAATGCCTCCGCGCCGAGGCCGGGCATGATCGCCGGCAGGAACGTCGCCCGCGCCGTGCCGGGCCACATCACCAGGCTGTTCCGGCCCCAATAGAGGCCGGAGTTCAGCGCCACGGGGATCACCGGGACGTTCAGGGACTCGTACATGCGCACAATGCCCTGCCGATAGTCCGGGTCCGCCAGCGGTGCCTTACGTGTCCCCTCGGGATAGATGACGATCCGGCAGCCGCGCGAGACCTTCTCCTTGGCGTTTGCCAGCATCGCGGGAATCGCCTGGCCCCCGAGCTTGCGGTCGATGGAAATGGTGTCGATCGATTGCGCGGCCCACCCGAAGAACGGGATGTCGATCAGTTCGCGCTTGGCGATGAAGGCGGGCTTGCCGTCGGTGTAGGGCAGGATCGCGAAGATGTCCCAGTCGCTCTGGTGCTTGGCCGCGATGATGCATGGCCCCGGCGGAATGGTCTCGCCGCCGCTGACCTCGGTTCGGATCCCGACGATCCAGCGCAGCATCGCGATGTTGCTGTTGCGCCAGTACCGGGCGAGAGCCCAGCTCACGGCAGTGCGCCGCCGCCAGATGATGGCGATGATGCCCACGATGATCGCAAGGATCGCCGTCTGGCCCAGAAACAGCAGGTAGAACACCGCCGTTCGGACGGCCTGGATGGCGGCCAAGATTGCTCCTTACGAGGTCTGGCTGAGGAAGCGGCGCACGGTGAGGCGCGACGTGATGGCAGTCAGCGCCGCGATCACCGGCACGACGGCGGCGATGCCCAGCATGCCGTCGATCCCCAGCGAGAACCGGCCGAAGAAAAATCCGAGCTGGCTCGACGCCTCGCCCGGCACGATCGATCCCGCGGCCCCTGCAACCAGGAAGAAGAACAGCACCGCCGCGACACCGCCGAGGAACCCGCCCCTGAGGCCCAGGGCCAGGAAACGCCCCTGGAATTCGCCGGCAATGAAGCTGTTCGAGGCACCGATAAAGTGCAGGACGTCGACGATTTCGCGGTTCGACGCCATCGTGCCGCGGGTCGCAAAGACCACCGCCAGCACCGTTGCGAGCACGATCAGCGCCAGGACCAGAAGCCCCGAGAAGACGATGGTCCCGGCCATGCTGTTGAGTTGCTGCCGCCAGGCGGCATGGGTATCGAGGCTCGCGCCCTTGATGGCCTGGATATCGCGGGCGAGCATCGTCAGGTCCACATCCACGGTCGTTGCGAGCTCAACGACGACGAGGCGCGGGATGTCGAGCGTGCTGAGGTCGAGCCCGCTACCGAGCCAGGGTTCGAGCAGCTTCTGGCTCTCTTCGATCGAGATGGCCCGCGCGCGCTCGACGCCGGGCGTGGCTTCGGCCAGCGCGATGGCGGTGCGGATGTTGCTCTCCATCACCTCGCCCTCGACCGGGCGGATCTGGATGGTCACCTCACGGCCCACATCGGACGACCACGCGACCGCTGACTTCTGGACGAGGACCACGCCCCCCAGCGTGACGCCGCTGAGGAACGTCATGATGGCAATAAGCAGCACCAGCGTGCGGCCTGCGACGGAACGCTCCGGGACGATGGGCGCAGTGCGTTTTTGCACCTGCGGCCTGACGACTTCGCCCGGGGCGGCGGTAAGGGTCGCGTCAGCCATTGATGATCACCCGGCCCTCGTTGAGCTGCATGCGCGGGAAGTCGAAGGCGTCCAGCAGCGGCAGCTCGTGCGTCGCGAGGATGATGGTCGTACCCAGCTTGTTGAGTTCGGCAAAAAGCCTCACCAGCCGCAGCGACAATTCCGGATCGACGTTGCCCGTCGGCTCATCAGCAAGCAAAATCTCGGGACGCCCGATGACCGCCCGGGCGATCGCCGCACGCTGCTTCTCGCCGCCTGACAGGAGCGCCGGCAAGGCTTCCATGCGCTCGCCCAGCCCCACCCATTCGAGCAGCTCGGTCACATTCTCGCGGTATTCGGATTCAGGCTGGCCGCGCACCCTGAGCGGCAGCGCCACGTTCTCGAACGTCGTGAGGTGATCGAGCAGCCGGAACTCCTGGAACACGATGCCGATATGACGGCGCATCTCCAGCAGGGAGTCCTGGTTGAGGCCGCCGACATCGCGGCCAAACATCGTGACCGTGCCCCGGCTCGGCTTCAGTGACAGCAGCAACAGCCGCAACAGGCTGGTCTTGCCGGAACCGGACGGCCCGGTGAGGAAATGGAACGATCCGGGCTCGATACGGAAATTGAGGTCGCGGAGAATCTCCGGCCCGTGGCCATAGCGTAAGCCGACATTGGTGAACTCGATCACTCGGGCGACGTCTCCGAATCAGCCGGCCCTGATCATAGCAGCCGAACCCCTGAATGCCCGGTAGCGCCTAACATGGGCAAGTTTGAGGAAACTTAACCGCGCCGCGCCTAGGGTCGGCCATGACGTCAGCGGACCTCCAGACCGTCGTTATCGCCTGCCCCAATTGCGGCACGCGGTACCAGGTCCCGTACGGCACCATCGGTGTCGCCGGGCGCGAGGTTCAGTGCGCCCAGTGCTCCAAGCCCTGGCATGCCATGGCCGATGCGCCCATGCCGCCTCCCATCGAACAGTCCGACCGGCTGTTTTCCGCTGCCGAAGAAAGAGCTCTCGACGAGGCGTTCGAGGCTGAGGCACGCGGCGCGGCCCCCGCCCTGCCCGAGGCCGTGCCGGCGGCGCCCGATCCGGAACAGGCCGTCGCCGATATCAAAGCGGCCCTTATGCCGCGCGCGAGGAAGGCCAATATCAACGCCATCGATCCGGCGCTGCTCAACAAGTCCAAGCGGGCCTTCGCCAAGCGTCAGCAATCGATGTCGAGCCGGTTGCCCCGCGCACGCATTCGCCGCACGGCGCGCCTTGCCGCTTTCGTCCTCCTGGCCAGCATTCTCCTCCTCGGCTTCTCGCTGAGGACCGATCTGGTGCGTTGGTATCCTTCGCTGGCGGGGATGTACGCCGCCATCGGGCTGCCGGTGAACGTCGTCGGACTCGAGTTCTACGACAGCAAAACTTTGATGAGCTTTCGCAACGGGAAGCCGACAATGCTCATTACCTCCCGTATCCGCTCGATTGCACCCCGGATCGTCAAAGTGCCGCCCATCCTTGTGAGCCTCGTCGATGCGAACGATACGACGCTCTACGAATGGACCGTCGCGCCTCAGGCGCCCGAGATGGAACCGGGCGATATCCTGCCGTTCTCGACCGAGGTCAACGCCCCTCCCCTCGGCACCGAGACGGTCCGGCTCAGCTTCACCACTCCACGCGGCGGTGCCACCGCTGCTCCCGCAGGAACTCTATGATGGCCCGTATTCTGGTTGCCGAAGACGACGACAATGTCCGCGCATTCGTGACCCGCGCGCTCGTACACATGGGACACGAAGTGACCGAGGCCGAGGATGGCGGGATTGCCGCCGAAATCTGCGCCGAAAAGAATGGTGCGTTCGACCTGCTGCTGTCCGACATCAAGATGCCGGTGATGGATGGGATCGCATTGGCCCTGAATGTCGCCGCGCAGTTCCCCACGCTGACCATCTTGCTGATGACCGGTTTCGCCGACCAGCGCGAACGGGCGCATGGCCTTGAGGCCCTGATCTACGACGTCGTGCCCAAGCCGTTCTCGCTGCAGGTCCTGATCGAGAAGGTCGACGATGCGCTGCGCGGCAAGCCCATCGAGATCGCGTCGCTGACCAGGCTCGCGATGGGTTGAGCCGCGCTACAGCCAGTCCGGCACGGAATCCAGCGCAATCAGTTCGGCAATGCTCTTGCGCGGCCGGATGACGTGCCACTTGTCCCCATCGACCAGCACTTCGGGGATCAGCGGGCGCGAATTGTAGGTCGAGGCCATCACCGCGCCATACGCACCCGCAGACATGACGGCCAGCAGGTCGCCCTGCTTCACGCCGGGCAGCCTCCGGCCGAGCGCGATGTAGTCACCGGTCTCGCAGACCGGGCCCACGACATCGGCGGTCATCGGCGCAAGGTTCGAGTGTCGGACGGGCTGGATGTCGTGGTGGGCCTCGTAGAGAGTGGGGCGGATGAGGTCGTTCATCGCCGCATCGACGATGACGAAGTTCTTGTCGCCTTCCTTCACATACTCGACGGTGGTGACGAGGATACCGGCATTGCCCACGATGAGACGCCCGGGCTCGAGCACCAGTTCGACCCCCAGCCCACCCAGATGCTTGAGCACGATCCCGGCGTATTCGGCCGGAAGCGGCGGTGCGTCCGCGTCGGCGTGATAGGGAATGCCGAGGCCACCGCCGATATCGACGTGATGGATATTGTGGCCGGCCGAGCGCAGATCGGCGACCAGTTCCGCCATCAACGCATAGGCGTTGTCGAAGGGCGCCATGTCCTCGATCTGGCTGCCGATATGCATATCGATACCGACGGCCTCGACGCCGGGCAGCGCTGCAATGCGGGCATAGACCTCACGGGCCCGGCCGAAGGGGATGCCGAACTTGTTTTCCTTCTTGCCCGTCGAGATCTTGGCGTGGCCGCCCGCATTGACGTCGGGGTTGATCCGCACCGACACCGGCGCAATCTTGCTCATGGCGTGCGCGACGTCGGACAGGCGCTCGAGCTCGGGCTCGGATTCGAGGTTGAAGCACTTGATGCCGAGCTCGAGTCCGCGCCGCATCTCCGCGACGGTCTTGCCCACGCCCGAAAAGACGATCTTGTTCGGCGGAATTCCTGCAGCGATCGCTCGTTCGAGTTCACCACCCGACACAACATCAGCGCCGGCGCCCTCGCCCGCAACGACCTTGAGCACCGCCTGGTTGGAGTTGGCCTTCATGGCGTAGGCGACGAGCGTCGGAACGCCGTCGAAAGCCTCGCGCATCACGCGCACATGGCGGCGCAGCGTTGCGGCAGAGTAGACATAGAACGGCGTGCCGACTGTCCCGGCCAGGGCCGTGACGTCAACGTCCTCGGCGAAGAGCGCGCCGTCGCGATAAGCGAAATAATGAACCATTGGGGGCCCCGAGGCAGTGCGTGCATGCACCTAAAGCATTCGCCCCACGAACAAAAGGGCCCCCGGTTCTACCGAGCTGGTGGGCTCAGGGGCTGTGCGCGCAGCCCGTCAGTGCCACCGCGAGCAGCACAGTTGCGATCGTGAATGCGTAGTACTTGGCTTTCGTCATAGTCGCCTCCACCTCAATCGTCCGCGCCCCTGCGCGACCCGGGTTTATCTAAGACTCGTGGGGTGGGGTCCGTCAACGCCGTTTCGCGATCCCGATGGGGCCGCCTCAGTCCATGCCGCCGTCGCCGTGGCCACCGAGCCTGACCGTGGGCTTGCGGGGCTCGACCGTCTGGCCCGTGAGGATCGACTTCCAGCGGGCCGCCTGCGCCAGCACGTTCTCAGGCGCCGTGCCGCCATAGGACCGGCGTGCGCGGACCGAGCTCTCGACCGACAGCACCTTATGGATGCGGCTGTCGATGCGGTGGTCGATCAGCTTGAAGTCCTCGATGGTCAGCCCGTCGAGTGGAATGCCCTTTTCCTCCGCGAGCTTCACGATGTGGCCGGTGATCTCGTGCGCGTCGCGGAACGGGATGTTGGCCTGGCGCACCAGCCAGTCGGCGACGTCGGTGGCCGTGGAAAAGCCCATGGCCGCCGCCTGGCGCATGCGATCGCGATTGACGGTGAGGTCGCTGACCATGCCGGTCATCGCCGCAAGCGACAGCGAGAGGGCGTCCAGCGCATCGAACGCGACTTCC
This sequence comes from Hyphomicrobiales bacterium, assembly GCA_044506585.1. Classification (GTDB taxonomy): domain Bacteria; phylum Pseudomonadota; class Alphaproteobacteria; order Rhizobiales; family Devosiaceae; genus Devosia_A. Next base: position 21,872 of record JBIQKK010000008.1, on the reverse strand, counting down.
TTGTCTTCCTGCATGTCCTTGGAATAGGCGAGCGGCAGCCCCTTCATGACCACCAGCAGCGAACTGAGCGCACCAATCACGCGCCCCACCTTGGCGCGCACCAGCTCGGCCGCATCGGGATTGCGCTTTTGGGGCATGATCGACGAGCCCGTGGTGAACTTGTCGCTCAGCCGGATGAAGTTGAACTGCGCCGACGACCAGATCACCAGCTCCTCGGCAAAGCGCGACAGGTGCATCGCCATGATAGCCCCCGCGCCCAGCGTTTCGAGGATGAAATCGCGATCGGAGACGGCGTCGAGCGAGTTTGCCGTCGGCCGGTCGAAGCCGAGTGCCTCGGCGGTCATCT
>JBIQKK010000008.1:9906-21426 GCA_044506585.1 Hyphomicrobiales bacterium | reverse complement strand
GACCGGGCCGTATGCAGCCGTCCCGCGGCATCGCCAATCAGCTCCCGCAGCCGTGACTCGACGTTCATATGGATGTCTTCGAGTGCACGCGAAAAGTTGAACGTCTTCGATTCGATTTCCGCCAGCACAGCGTTTAGGCCGTTGACGATCGCGTCCCTGTCGGCCTCGGTCAGAATGCCGGCCTTGGCGAGCATCGTGGCATGAGCGATTGATCCGGCGATGTCCTGCCGGTAAAGCCGTTGATCGAAGCCGATCGAGGCGTTGATCTCTTCCATGATGGCGTCGGGGCCGGACGAAAAGCGGCCGCCCCACATGCGATTGCTCATCGCCGAAATCCTTTGGAGTTCCGAGTGTCCGAACCTGCTGCCCAACGCAAGAGATTGACACCCCGCCGCGTCACGATCGCGGCCCTCTTGAGCGCGGGCGTAGCTATAGCGGCAACGATTTGGGTGAGCAATGCCGGGCTCCTCAGCGCCGCCGAATGCCCCGTGCAGTCCGTCGCGGCGCAGAAGATCGATGCTGTGGCCGTGGGCCAGCTCGCGGCCCTCAATGGCACCGGGACGGGCCGTGGCTATTCGGACATGGCCTTCACCGACGCCGAGGGGAACCGCAAAACCCTCAAGGACTTTGCCGGCAAGGCGCTGCTCGTCAATTTCTGGGCCAGCTGGTGCATACCCTGCCGTGCGGAAATGCCGGCCCTCGATCGGCTGGCCGCGGCGCAGAACGACGAGAATTTCATGGTGCTGCCGATCAATCTCGATCTGGGCGCCGGCGGCCTCGACAAGGCAAAGGCCTTTCTCGCCGAAGGCGCATGGGCCAACCTGCCGCTCTATGCGGACTCGACCTTCGAGAGCTTCAAGAAGCTCCAGACGTCGGCAGTCGCACTTGGCCTCCCCTCGACGCTGCTGATCGACAGGAACGGGTGCGAGATCGCCGTACTGCAAGGCCCCGCCGAATGGGACTCGCCGGACGGCACCAACGTCATTGCGGCACTGAAATCGATATGAGCGGCGTGATCCTCACCGTCGGTGCGGTTGCCCTCGATACGATCTTCCAGCTCGAACGCCTGCCGGCCGGCCCCGGGAAATACCTCCCGACGCGTACCCTGCGCATCGCCCAGGGGATGGCGGCGGCTCAGGCCGCCACCATCGTGCGGCTCGGCGGCCGGGCGCGCCTGTGGGCGTCGATCGGCGACGATCCGACAGGGGAACGCATCGTCAACGACCTGTCCGGGGTGGGGGTCGATCTCAGCGCGCTGCGCACGGTCGAGGGCGCGGAGTCGGGGATTTCCTCGATCATCGCCGACAGCGCGGGCAATTCGATCATCGTGCCGCATTACAATCCTGCCATCCGCGCTGCCCCCGGTGGCCTGCCCGATATGACGGACGTCTTCGTCGTCAGCGTGGATGTGCGCTGGCCCGAGGCCGCCGCGATGGCGCTCGAGGCGGCACGCGAGCGGGACATCCCGGGCATCCTCGATGTCGAGGCCGCGCCCAGCGAGACGCTCGACCGCCTCCTGCCACTCGCGAGCCACCTCATCGCGTCCGAAGGGGGCGCGCTGGCGGTGACGGGCGAGCCCGATCCCGCTCGCGCGGTGGAGGCGCTGGCGAAAATGCATCCCGGTTTCGTCGCAGTGACCGCAGGAAGCAGTGGCACGTTCTGGGCCGGCGGGCACCAGCCCGCCTTCCCCATCGACGCGGTGGACACGCTTGCCGCCGGCGACGTGTTTCACGGCGCGTTCGCTCACGGGCTGGCGGAAGGTTGGGATATCCCGCAAACGATCCGCTTCGCCTCAGCGGCGGCCGCCATCAAATGCATGCGCTTCGGTGGACGTCTCGGCGCCCCCACCTTTGCCGAGGTCGAGAGCTTCCTCGCGCTCCACGACTAGGCGTCGTCGCCGCCGCCGTGGTCGCGCACCGGGATCTGTGGCTCGACATTGACGTCCAGCAAGGGCGCCGGGGCACCGGTCAGTTCAGCGGTCCCGGCGGGTCCGCTGACCGTCCGTGCATCGGCATGCGGCCGGCCGAAATCGGGCGCCGCCGTTTCCTGCCCCGCGGTGATGACCGAACGGCGAATCTTGCGGGTCCGCGTGAACAGCGCTTCCATGCCGGCGCCGTCACCCACGCGCACCATGCGCTGCAGCTTGCTGAGGTCCTCGAGGAAGCGCCCGAGCATTTCGAGCACGGCATCGCGATTGGTAAGGAACACGTCGCGCCACATGACGGGATCGCTGGCCGCAATGCGCGTGAAATCGCGGAAGCCCGAGGCCGAGAATTTGATCACTTCGCTCTGTGTGTCCTGCTCGAGATCGGCCACCGTGCCCACGATGTTGTAGGCGACGAGGTGCGGAATGTGGCTGGTGATGGCCAGGACCATGTCGTGATGGACGGGGTCCATCGTCTCGACATTGGAGCCGAGCGCAGTCCAGAAGCGGCTGAGCTTGTCGATGGCGGCCTTGTCCACATCGGCTGCCGGCGTCAGCACGCACCAGCGATTGATGAACAGCTCGGGAAAGCCCGACGACGGGCCCGAATGCTCGGTCCCGGCCAGCGGATGGCCGGGGATCAGGTGCACCCCGGCAGGAGTGCGTGCGGCCATCGCTTTCATCACATGCTGCTTGACCGAGCCGGCGTCGGAGAGGATCGCGCCCGGTTCGAGATGCGGGCCGATCTGGTCCATCACCGCGTCATAGGCGAGCACGGGGATGCACAGGATCACCAGGTCCGCGCCCTTCACCGCCGCGACCGGATCGAGCGTGTAGAAATCGCCCAGGCCCAGCGCCCTCGCCTCGTCCAGCGTTTCCTGCTTGCGGGTGGAGATCGCGATCGTTTTGGCGAGCCCCTTGAGCCGCGTTGCTCGGGCGATGGAGGACCCGATGAGACCGATCCCGATCAGTGCCAGTTTTTCGAACATCAGTCCTCTGCTCCCCGGGCGCCGAATTGCTTGAGCACGTCCACCACCGCCCGCATATGAGGCTCGAGCCCGATGCTGATGCGGAGCCCATTCGCGATCCCATAGCTGTGCATCTCGCGGACGAGCAGCCCCTTGGCGCGCAGGGCCGCAAACGCGGTGCGGGTCGTCTCGGCATCCTCGAACAGCGCGAGGATGAAATTGCCCTGGCTCGGCGGAACTGTAATGGCGTTCGAGCGCAGGGAGCGGGTGAGCCAGTCGCGCCAGCGCGCATTGTGCTCACGGAGCTTGGCGGTAAACGCCGTATCGCGGGCAGCGGCCGCAGCAGCCGCCTGGCCTTCGAGGGTGACGTTGAAGGGACCGCGCAACCGATGCACCGCATCGACCACATGGGCGGGTCCGTACATCCAGCCGACGCGCAATCCTGCAAGGCCCATCTTGGAGAACGTGCGCACCATCACGACGTTCTCGGCGCTGTCCACGAGGTCGATCCCCACCGTGTAGTCGTCGGCGGTCACGTATTCGGCATAGGCGCTGTCGAGAACGAACAGGATGTCCGGCCGTAATCCGGCGTGCAGCCGCCGCAGTTCCTCGGCGCCCAGATACGTTCCCGTCGGGTTATTCGGGTTGGCAAGGAACACGACCTTCGTCCGTGGCGTGACGGCCGCCAGGATCGCGTCGACGCTCGCGCAATAGTCGGTCTCCGGCGCGACCACCAAATCCGCCGACGCTCCGCGTGTGATGATGGGATAGACGTTGAAGCCATACTGGCTCATGACCGCCTCGTCCCCCTCGCCCAGATAGATCTGGGCCAGCTGGTGCAGGATATCGTCGGACCCGAAGCCGCAGACGATCCGCGCCGGATCGAGCCCATGCACCTCGCCCAGCGCCTCGCGCAGCAGCCGCGACGAGCCCTCGGGGTAGATGTGGAAGCTCCCGGCCAGGTCCTTGTAGGCCTCGACCGCCTTCGGACTCGCACCCAGCGGGCTCTCATTGGCACTGAGCTTGACCAGCGTCACGCCCTCGGGCGCGTCGGACCGGCCGGGCACGTAGGGCGCAATCTTGAGGATTCCGGGCTGCGGAGTAGGACGGTCGGCCATGGTCGCTGAAGGGGCGGAAAAATCGCCGGGACCATAGAGAAAGCCCCTGCCGAACGCAAAGCCTTACCGCTTGAGCTCCTCCATCGCCGCCTGCGGGGCAAGCGAGGGAACGCGGACATAGCGCTCGAGCCGCTTGCGGCGGGGCACGGCCGGGAACAGCTCCTTTTTCGCCGAAACCACGAACACCCCCGAGAACAACGGGCCGAACAGCCGGCCAAAGCGCTCGAGGAAACGGGCGAACTTCAGGAAGAACCGGTGATTGAGCGGCGGCAGGTAGAGCGCCGGCCGCCAGTGTTCGGGCACGAAGGAATGATCGCGCAGCAGCCGCTCGAGCTGCGATTTCGAGAACGGATTGCCGTCGCCGAAGGGCTGGTTGTCCGCCGCCGCCCACATGCCGCGGCGGCGCGGCACCACCACGATCAGCCGGGCATTGGGCGCGGCGATGCGCCAGAGCTCACGCATGAGTTCTTCGGCATCGGCGACGTGCTCGAACACATGCACCGCGACGATGAGGTCGATCGAGGAATCGGTGAGCGGCATTTCGAGCGGATCGCAGAGCACCGTATGCGACGGACCTTCGCGCGGCCACGCCGAAGCCCCCTGTCGCGCCGGCATGAACGCCAGCACCCGTTCCGCCTTCTCCAGTGCGAAGCGCAGATAGGGCGAGGCGAACCCCAGTCCCAGCACGCGGCGCTTATCGACATTGCCGGCGAGCCGGATCACTTCCTCGCGCACCAGGATGCGCGAAATCTTGCCCAGTGGGGATTTGTAGAAGCCGATCAGACGGTTGACGTCGGGGTTCATCGCTCGACCATTATGGCATTGCGGACATGAAGCGACTAGAAGGACTCGGGCCTACGTACCGCCGGAGCAAGACCATCGTGCCGGTCCTTGTCGACATCTTCCCGTGCCGCACCGATAATTACGGTTATCTCGTGCACGATCTCGAAACGCGCAAGACCGCCGCGATCGACGCGCCCGATGCCGGGGCCATCAAGGCGGCGCTGAACCATCGCGGCTGGACGCTGACGGACATTTTCGTCACCCATCATCACCGCGACCACATCGAGGGTATTCCCGTCCTCAAATCGGACTTCGACATCACCGTCACCGGCCCCCGCGCCGAAGCGGACAAGATCCCCGGCATCGACGTGACCGTCAGCAACAACGACACCGTGACGCTGGGCGCCACGGCCTTCATCGTCATGGCGACGCCCGGCCACACCCTGGGGCATATAGCGTTCTACAATCCCACGGATGGACATGTGTTCACTGCCGACGCGCTGTTTTCGGTCGGCTGTGGTGCGATGACCGAGGGTAAGCCGGCCTCCATGTGGGAGGGCCTCAAGTCACTGCGAGCCCTGCCTGACCATACGCTGATGTATTGCGGCCACGAGTACACCCGGGACAATGTCCGCTTCGCGCAGAAGGTCGATCCGCGCAACGCCGCCCTGAATATCCGCGCTGCGGAGGTCAACCGCATGCGCAACGAGGGGAAGTTCACTGTCCCTGTCACGATGGGGATGGAGAAGGCGACCAACCCCTTCCTGCGTGCCGACAGGCCGGAAATGGCGCGGGCGATGGGCCTCGACCCCGACGTCGATCCATCAGTCGTCTTTGCGGCCCTCCGTGCCGCCAAGGACAATTTCACCTGACGATCCGCTGCGCGTGCGAAGCTGCACGTGCCGGCACGGCTTAACCATCGGCCGCGAATCCGCCGCAAAACGTTAACAAAAGGTTGCGAACCGGCATGCGCATTGCAACGTTGCCGTCAGGAAGCGGAACAGTCCGTCCCATTTTGGGACAATTGTGCCGCCGTGAAGCAAAACGGCAGTCTCTATGCGCCAGATCGAAACGACATACCGCTCAGTTCCCGTTGCGACGGGCACGACAAGCCGGTTTTCGTCCTGGCGCGCGGGCCCAAAGCCGGAATTTCTGAGCCAGCTCATCGCCGAACGCGAACACCTCAGCGTCCAGCGCATCAAACGCCGGGCGCCGGTGTTTGAAGTGCTCAAGACCTACGATGCCGGCGGGAAGCTTCGCGTGCTGCGCGTCCCGCCCGGCTATCGCACCGATATCGTGGTTTAGTTCGCCATCGTCACGTCGCGCCCCGCGCCCGTGATCGAGATGGTGAAGCCGGCGACCACATCCACCAGGGCCATGATCATCAGGATGAAGAACGTCGAGCTGGCGGCCGGCGCGTAGAGCAGGAACTCGACCAGGAACACCACAAAGAGCGCGGTCGAGGCCATGTGCTCGAGCACCGAGTTGCGACCCGTATTGGTCGACTTGATCACCTCGAAGAACAGGCACACGAGCCCGACGACCAGAAACAGGTCGCTCCATGTGAGCGACCAGTTCACCCCGGAGACCATTGGAACAGTGAAGAGCTGGGTCTTCCACCCGGCCGGATCGCCGCCGAACATCGTCAGCGCCGGGATATGGTAGAGAACGAACGGGATGAGCAGCAGCGGCGGAATGAAACGCCCACCGCCGACACGGCGTCCCTCAGGCGGAAGAATCACGGTCTCGGTCATCGGCAACTCCCTTGGTCCGGTAGGGGACAATGGCAAAGACGGTGGACGCCCGCCAGTCCCCGGCTTGTACTGGCACCGGTTCGCCACAATATGGGACCTTGCATGGGCTTGGAGGGTAGCAAAGTGACGGATTCAGATCGCAACGAGCGTCAGCCTGGCGATGCCTACTGGCCCGGCGTGCCGCTCGTCGGCCTCGGCGTGGTCGCCATTGGCCTCATTTTCCTGGCGCGTAACTTCGGCTGGGATTTTCCGCTTCCCGAACGCTGGTGGGCGCTCTTCATCCTGATCCCGGCGGGTGGAGCCCTGGTCACCGCCGCACGGCTCTACCATCAGGACAACCATGTGACGCAGCGTGTCATTGGCGCGGCGACGGTCGGGCTGCTGATGCTCGCGACAGCGCTGATCCTGTTCCTCGGTGCCGATTGGGGCGACTGGTGGCCCGTGATGGTGATCATCGTCGGCCTCGGCATCCTCGCCCGCGGGGCGCGGCGCCGCTAGAGCTTCAGCGTCCCGACCATATTCTCGGGCTTCACTTCGGCGTCGAACTCCTCGCCGGTGAGAAGCCCGAGTTCGATCGCGCTCTCCCTCAGGGTCGTCCCCTTCTTGTGCGCGTTCTTGGCGATCTTGGCCGCGTTGTCGTAGCCGATCTTGCGGTTGAGCGCGGTGACCAGCATCAGCGACTGATCGACGAGCTGCTTGATCCGCGCCCGGTCCGGCTCGATGCCGACCGCGCAGTGGTCATTGAAGCTCTTGGCCGCGTCCGCGAGGAGCCGCACCGACTGCAGGAAATTGTAAGCGATGACGGGCTTGAAGACATTGAGCTCGAAATTGCCCTGACTGGCAGCGATGCCGACGGCCGCGTCATTGCCCATCACCTGCACCGCGACCATGGTCATCGCTTCGGACTGGGTCGGGTTGACCTTGCCCGGCATGATGGACGAACCCGGCTCGTTCTCCGGGATCGTCAGCTCCCCCAGACCCGAGCGCGGACCCGACGCCAGCCAGCGCACGTCGTTGGCGATCTTCATCAGCGCCACCGCCAGCTGCTTCAGCGCGCCATGTGTGCCGACGAATGCATCGTGACCCGCCATCACGGCATATTTGTTGGGCGCGGTAACGAAGGGCCGCCCCGTCAGCGCGGCAATCTCGGCCGCGACAGTCTCACCATATTTGGGATGGGCATTGAGCCCCGTGCCTACGGCAGTGCCGCCGAGCGCGAGCTCGTAGAGTTGCGGCAGGGTGGCACGGATGGCACTGAGCGCGAGATCCAGCTGCGCCACCCAACCGCTCATTTCCTGGCCGAGCGTCAGGGGCGTTGCATCCTGCAGATGCGTGCGGCCGATCTTGACCACATCCATGAACTCTTTCGATTTGGCCGCCAGCGTATCACGCAGCAGCATCACCCGATGCACCAGATAGCCCTCGATCGCTTCGACGGCCGCGATGTGCATGGCCGTCGGATAGGTGTCGTTTGACGACTGGCTCATATTCACGTGGTCGTTGGGATGGATGGGCTTCTTGCTACCCATCGTGCCGCCCGCCATCTCGATCGCGCGGTTGGAGATGACCTCGTTGACGTTCATGTTGGACTGGGTGCCCGAACCGGTCTGCCAGACGACGAGCGGAAAATGGTCCTGCAGCTTGCCCGAGATGACTTCGTCGGCCGCGCGCACGATGAGATCGCGCGTCGCCTCGTCCATAAGCCCCAGCTTGCTGTTGGCGAGGGCCGCCGCCTTCTTGAGGATGCCGAAGGCGCGGATGATCTCGACCGGCATCTTCTCGCCGCCGATATCGAAATTGGCGAGCGAGCGCGCCGTCTGCGCCCCGTAATACTTGTCGGCCGGCACATTGATGGTGCCCATCGAGTCGGATTCGACGCGGATCGAGGTCAAGACTTTGCTCCCCAAAGCAAACGGCCAGCCCTTGTGGGACTGGCCGTATGAAAGTTCAATAGTCCCGAAAGCCTGAGGTCAGGCCTTCTTGGGCTCAAGAATCTGGCGGCCGCGATACATGCCGGTCTTGAGATCGACATGATGCGGACGGCGCAGTTCGCCCGAATCCTTGTCCTCGACGTAAGCCGGGGCATTCAAGGCATCGGCGGAGCGGCGGAAACCGCGCTTCATCGGCGAGGTCTTGCGCTTCGGAACAGCCATCTTGGTCTCCGTAATTCGTGCAGTCGCCGAGGTTTTCGGCGCGACAGATCAGGGTCTGTCGGGAAAAGTCGGGGCTCTATAGTGGAGAAATGGGCGATTGGCTACCCCATTTTAGGCGGGTGAGGGAGAGTGGTGCCCGACCCCTAACTGAGGTAAGGGCGAGCGAAATGACTGCGTTTGCTGACAAACTCGCCCGCAATGCCGCCGAGATCGAGCGCGCGCTCGATACGCAGCTCGCGGTTACCCCTCTGGCGGGCCCCGGGGAGCCGCCGGACCGGCTGATCGCGGCCATGCGACACGGCAGTCTGGAGGGCGGCAAACGGCTGCGGCCGTTCCTCTTGCGCGAAACGGCCAAAATGCTCGGCACCGCGCCCGAACACAGCCTTGCGGCGGCCGTATCGGTGGAACTGGTCCACTGCTACTCGCTGATCCATGACGACCTGCCTTCGATGGATGACGACGACCTCCGTCGCGGTCGGCCCACGGTCCACAAGGCGTATGATGAGGCGACCGCAATCCTTGCGGGTGATGCACTGCTGACGCTGGCCTTCGGCCACCTTGCGGAACATGGGGCGCCGGGCAACGGCGCCGTCGCCGCCCGGCTCGTGGTTGAGCTCGCGGCGGGTGCCGGGACGGGCGGGATGGTCGGTGGCCAGATGCGCGACATCGAAGCCGAAACGGCAATGCTCAACGAGGGCGCGATCGCCCGCATGCAGGCGATGAAGACCGGCGCCCTGATCCGCGCTGCCGTGCGCATGGGCGCGATCCTCGGCGGCGCCGACACCGACAGGCTCGGCCACCTCACCGCCTATGCCGAGGCCGCCGGGCGGGCCTTCCAGCTCGCCGACGATCTGCTCGATGTCACCGCCTCGCCCGAAGCGCTTGGCAAGGCCACCGGCAAGGACGAGGGCCGGGGCAAGCAGACGCTGGTCGCCCGCATCGGGGCCGAATCCGCCCGGCGTCATCTCGGCACCATCGTCCACGACGCCGTGACCGCGCTCACCCCGTTCGGACCCGAGGCTGATACCCTGCGCGAGACCGCACGCTATTTCGCGACGCGCGAGAAGTGACGATGGCGACGGTCCTCAGCATCAATGTCGGGCGGCCCGAGATCATCCTGCCGCATAGGGCCCCGACCGGCATCAACAAGCAGCCGGTTCTGTCGGCCGCGGTCACCACCCTCGGCCTCGCCGGTGACGCGGTGATGGACGCAAGGCACCATGGCGGGCCGGACCAGGCCGTCTATCTCTATTTCGAAGAGGATTACCGGTTCTGGGAGAATGAAACCGGACGAAGCTTCCGGCACGGTTTCTTCGGCGAGAACCTCACGATCGGCGGCCTCGATCCTGCCGGCCTCGCGGTGGGCGATCGCTTGACCATCGGCACAGTGCGTCTCGAGGTGACGATGCACCGCACACCCTGCAACACCTTCGCTGCACAGATGGGCGATCGGGGCTGGGTCAAGCAGTTCGCCAAGGCCCTGCGCCCCGGTGCCTATGCCAGGGTCCTGGCCGAAGGAACGGTGCATGCCGGCGATGCGGTGGACTACGAGCCCTTTGCCGGCACGACCGTGCGTGTGAGCGATCTCATGGCGCTCGACGGCCGGCGCGAACTCGACGCGGAAACTCTGCGCTGGGCACTATCCGCACCCATCCATCACAAGCGGCGCGAGCAATACCAGGCCCGCCTCGACCAGCTCGACGCAGCGGGGTGACGCAGTGGGCGCGCTCAATGAAATCGTCCGGCTGGCCACCAAATCCTACGCTGACGCCTGGGCCCTGGCGAGCCGCGGCACGCCGGCACTGTTCATCGCGCTCCTGATCCTCGCGGCCGGCGACGTTGCCGGCATCCTTGTGGCACGCATCTTCACGACGGAGCTGGGCAAGACCCTCGCCGGTACGCTCTGCGCCATCGGCGCGCTGTGGTTCGCCGCGCCCTATGTGGTGAGCCTCTTCCGCCTGTTGCTCGCGGACCGGATCAATCCGAACCTCGAGACCTTCGATGTCAGGCAGGCGAATGCGCGGTTGTTCGCGTGGAGCAGCGTCTTCGCTTTCGCCGCCGCGCTTCCCGAGTTCACCTTCGCACTGGTGCCGCCCGGACTCACACCGGAGTCCATCGACGCTCCCGGAGCGATCGGCCTCATGTGGATCACGTTTCTGCTGCTGGTCCTGTTGTGGATCGTCACGGCACGGACGGTGACCCTGCTGCCGGCGACTGCGCTGGGGCGGGACGTCGGCCTCGTGCAGGCTTTCAACCACACGCGAGGCCGCTTCTGGTTCGTGATGGGCGCAGCCTTCCTGCCGATTTTGCCCGTCCTCGTCGTCGGCCGCCTGCTGATCGGCGGCACCGAGGGCGTCACGCTCCTCGCGCTGTCGCTCGTGCTCTCGCTGCTGATGGAAGCCCTGGCGCTCGTCGTCAGCGCCAATCTCTACCGCTGGCTAATGGACCATCGCTCATGACTCTCGCCTCCGTTCGGGCCGATCTCGCGGCCCGCGCACCCGATCTCACGGTCATGGTGACCGATGCTTCTACCGCGACCGTGCAGCTCGCCGCGGACGTGCATGGCTGCGCCCCCGGCCAGATCGCCAAGACTCTCGCGATCCGGGTCAACGACCGCGAATTCCTGCTGGTGACGCGCGGCGATGCCCGCCTTTCCAACCAGAAGGCGAAAGCCGCCTTCGGCGGCCGCCCGCGGATGCTCGGCCCTGAAGACGTACTGCGCCTGACCTCGCATCAAGTAGGCGGCGTCTGCCCCTTCGGCCTCCCCGCGCCGCTCGACATCTATTGCGACGTGTCGCTCAGGATCTATGACGAGGTCAT
>JBIQKK010000008.1:5307-9806 GCA_044506585.1 Hyphomicrobiales bacterium | reverse complement strand
ACCTGCTTCAAATTGCCCGTCAGGCCCAGCACGAGCAGGACAAGCAGCAGCACCAGCACCCAGAACCACCGGCGGGGGTTCGAGTGATACCAGGTCGTGACGGCGCGCCAGAATTCGTTCATTCCGCCGCCGTCTTCGCACCAGCCCCAAAACGCTGTTCTATATACTCGGCGACCATCACCTTGAACTGGTCGGCGACGTCGGCACCCCGGAGGGTCGCGACTTTTTTGCCCTCCACGAAAACCGGTGCAGCAGGCGTCTCGCCGGTACCGGGAAGCGAGATGCCGATGTCCGCATGTTTGCTTTCGCCCGGGCCGTTGACGATGCAGCCCATCACGGCGACCGAAAGCTGCTCGACGCCGGGATAGCGTTCGCGCCATTCGGGCATCGAGGCCGTGAGGTTGTCCTGAATCTCTTTGGCCAGCACCTGGAAGGTCTGGCTGGTCGTGCGCCCGCAGCCCGGGCAGGCGGCGACGATCGGCAGAAACTGACGGAAGCCCATGGTCTGCAGCAGCTCCTGCGCGACGCGCACTTCCTGCGTGCGGTCCCCACCGGGCTCGGGTGTGAGCGAGACTCGGATGGTGTCGCCGATTCCCTGCTGGAGCAGGATGCCCATCGCCGCAGACGAGGCGACGATGCCCTTGCTGCCCATTCCCGCCTCGGTCAGGCCCAGATGCAGCGCGTAGTCACAGCGCGCGCTCAGGTCCTGGTAAACCGCAATCAGGTTCTGGACGTCGCTGACCTTGGTCGAAAGAATGATACGGTCGGGAGGAAGGCCGATCTCCTCCGCGCGCTGCGCCGAGAGCAGCGCCGATTGGATGATGGCTTCGCGCTGCACCGCCGATGCCGAGACCGGATCGGGCGAGGCCGCATTTTCGTCCATCAGCCGCGTCAGCAGTTCCTCGTCGAGCGACCCCCAATTGACCCCGATCCGCACCGGCTTGCCGTAGCGCAGCGCGAGCTCGATGAGCGTTGCGAACTGCGTATCGCGCTTGGCCTTGAAGCCGACATTGCCCGGATTGATCCTGTACTTCGCCAGCGCCTCGGCACAGGCAGGATGGTCGGTCAGGAGCTTATGGCCGATATAGTGGAAGTCGCCGATCAGCGGCACAGTGATGCCCCGAGCCGCGAGCCTGTCGCGAATATGCGGCACCGCCGCCGCGCTCTCGTCGCGGTCGACCGTGATCCGCACCAGCTCGGACCCGGCGCGCCAAAGCTCGCTCACCTGCCTGACCGTCGCCTCGATGTCAGCGGTGTCGGTATTGGTCATCGACTGCACGACGATGGGCGCGCCGCCGCCGACGCGAACGCCGCCGACGTCGACACCGATGGTCTGCTTGCGGGGGGTGATGCTCATGCTGGTCGTCATATAGGCCGTTGTCGGACGAATGCGTACTGCAAACTACGACAAATCTTACGGCCCCGGCACCCAGTCGGCGATCTTGCCCGTCAGCTTGTAGCCGGCGAGCCCGACCCATTCACGCAGGGCAATGTTGGTCACGGCGAGATTTTCGGTCGACTGGTCCGGCTTGATCCGCCAGCCCTCGGCCCCGCTCGCCAGGTAATCGGCGGGCCAGGGCACAGCCTCGAACCCCGCCATCCGGAACAGCCCCACCGCACGCGGCATGTGGAAGGCCGATGTCACCAGAAGCCAGGTCTGGCCGGTCAAGTCGCCGGCGAGTACCCTGGCGAACTGCGCATTTTCTTCGGTGTTGCGCGATTTGTCGTCGAGGATCAGCCGCTCGGGCGCGATGCCGAACGCGGTAAAGAGCCGTTGCGCCGCGAGAGCCTCTGGCTCCTGTTCCATCGCGAGGGCTGCCGGACCCGCTGCGACGAGAATCTTTGCTTCCGGATGCGCCAGCGCGAGGCGCAGGGTCTCCACGAACCGGTCGCCGGAACGGTTGAGCTCCCAGCCTTGGCGAACGCTGTTGACCTCGCTGTCCAGCGCCCCGCCGAGCACCACGATGCCGTCGATCCGCGCCGGCTCATCCGGCCGCACGAACCGGTTCTCGAGCGGGGTGATGATCGCATAGCCAAACGTCGTGAACGAAGCGACGAGCAGCAGCAGGCCGGCGACTGCGAGAAACAGGCGGCTCCAGCCGGCGCGACGGCGAAAGCTCAGCAGGAAGGCAAGCACCAGCAGAATCGCTACCAGCGACAGCGGCTGGACGAGAATCCAGAAGATGCGGGTCAGATAGGGAAACATGACGCTCCGGACGGTGTCGCTTCGGTCGAGTCAGGCAAGGCTCAGTGGCCGGTAGGGCGGCGCAAGATGGCCTTGCCGCCACATGGCGTCAAATCCATGCCCGGGACCCTGAACAGGACAGTCTTGAACCCTGCTGCATCGATTCCCATGTCCACCCCATTGGACAAGGAGGAGGCCATGGGCCGGCTGCTGCAATTCCGCACCGAACTGATGATGCTGTGGCGCGCCTTCCTGACGCCCGAAACGCCACTTTGGCTCAAAGGGCTGATGCTCCTCGTGCCGCTCTATCTGATCAGCCCGCTCGACATCATCCCCGATTTCATTCCCCTCGCCGGCTGGCTCGACGACATCGTCGTCATCCCGCTGCTCGTCAGCTGGATCGTCAACCTGCTGCCGCAGCGCAGCCCTGCATCGTCTCACTCGACTCGGAGCAGCGGCCCCACCATCGACGGCGACTGGCGCCGGCTCTAGGCGCGTTCCCTCACCCGCGTCGCCACGGCCGATAGTCCGCACTTGACCAACACCCCTTCATTGTGACAAGTTTACTTGTCATTTTGAAAAGGACGGTTGTCATGATCGATGTGCCCGGCTCCAACAAGCTCCCCGTCGCGCTGAGGCTCCTGCCCCTGGTGATCGTCCCGGCCGGCTACCTTGCGCTCGTCCCGTGGCTCAAGGACGTGGGCGGGCCGGCGACCGTGACGATTATCAGTGCGGCAGTGGCGATCTTTGTCATGGGGTACGCCAACTATTTCGCCTACTCCCATCAGCGGAAGCTGGACGAAGTCCAGCGGGCGGGCGCTTCGTTCGCTGCACAATGGGGGATGTCGGTCGGACAGATCCTGTTCGTGCTGCTGGTTCTGCTACCGCCGGTTCAGGACTTCGCGACCTGGCTCGTCAACAGCGTGGAGGGCGACGCCGCCGACTCCGGCACAGTGGTCTTTGCCATGGTCCTTGGATTCTGTGGCCTTGTGGTCCTGCAGACGATCGGAACCGTTATCGTCAACCTCGTGTGGTGGACGGCCAAGCAGTGAAAAACCGCATCCGCGTGCTCCGAGCCGAGCGGGGCTGGAGTCAGGCCGAACTGGCGGAAAAAGTCGGCGTCTCGCGCAATTCGATCAACGCGGTCGAGAACGGCAAGTTCGATCCCTCCTTGCCGCTGGCCTTCGACATCGTCGAGGTCTTTGGCCTCAAGATCGAAGACGTCTTCCTGCGCGAGTAGCGCCTACTCGAAACGGACGAGCAAATCCTTGCTGTCGATCTGGTCGCCGGGCTTCACCGTGACCTCGGCAACGACGCCGTCCGCCTCGGCATGGATGGCCGTCTCCATCTTCATCGCTTCGATCGAGAGCAGCACGTCGCCGGCGGCGACCCGGTCGCCGACCTTGACCTGCAGCCCGGAGATCACGCCCGGCATCGGCGCCCCCACCTGCCGGGGATCGCCCAAAGCCGCCTTGGCGCGCACCTGCACATCGCCGATCTTGCTGCGATCGGGCACTGTGATGGTACGGGGCTGGCCGTTGAGGTCGAAGAAGACGCGCACCTGCCCCTTCTCATTGGTTTCCGCGCGGCCGAGATAGTTGATCACCATCGTCTTGCCGCGCTCGATCTCGACAAAGATCTCCTCGCCCTGGCAAAGGCCGTAGAAATAGACGGGCGTCGGGAGCACCGCGGTCGGCCCGTATTTGTCCTGCGTCTTGAGGAAATCCGCGAAGACCTTGGGATACATCAGGTACGAGGCGAGCCGCAGATCGTCCAGGTCTTCGCCCGTTTCCGCCGTGACCTTGGCGCGCTCGGCCTCGAGGTCGACGTCCTTGAGATAAGACCCCGGGCGCTCGGTAAGCGGCGTGCGACCCTTCAGCACCTTCTTCTGCAGCGCCTTGGGGAAGCCTCCCGGCGGCTGGCCAAGATCGCCGGCGAAGAACCCGACGACCGAGTCCGGAAACGCGACATCGCGCTTGGGGTCCTCCACATCGGCGCGAGTCAGGCCCGACGAAACCATCGCCAGCGCCATGTCGCCCACCACCTTGGACGATGGCGTCACCTTCACGATGTCGCCGAACATCTGGTTCACATCGGCATAAGTCCTCGCCACCTCGTGCCAGCGCGATTCGAGACCGAGCGAGCGCGCCTGCTCCTTGAGGTTCGTGAACTGCCCGCCCGGCATTTCGTGCAGGTAGACCTCCGACGCCCCACCCTTGAGATCGCTCTCGAACGCCCGGTACTGCGTCCGCACCGCTTCCCAGTAGAACGAGATTTCCCGGATGACCTTAGGGTCGAAACCCGGATCGCGATC
>JBIQKK010000008.1:0-5207 GCA_044506585.1 Hyphomicrobiales bacterium | reverse complement strand
TATTTGAGATCGTACTTCGACCGGTCGGGATCGAGCAGGTCGCCGGTGTAGCAGACCGCACCCTCCGCGACCTTGCCCGCCTCCGCCACGGCGTCGATCGAGACGCGCATGTTCTCGACCCAGTTGAGGCAGTCGAAGATGCGGAACACATCGACGCCGCCCTTCGCCGCCTGCCGCACGAAGAACTTCACGACATTGTCGGGATAATTGGTGTAGCCCACGCCGTTGCTGCCGCGCAGCAGCATCTGCGTCATGATGTTGGGCGCGCCCTCACGAATCTGCGCCAGCCGCTCCCACGGATCCTCATTGAGGAACCGCATCGCGACGTCGAACGTCGCCCCACCCCAGCATTCGAGGCTGAACAGGTTCGGCAGCCCACGCGAATAGGCTTCGGCGATGCGCGTGATGTCGTAGCTGCGCATGCGCGTCGCCAGCAGCGACTGGTGCGCATCGCGCATGGTCGTGTCGGTGAAGAGCACCGCCCGCTGCTCTTTCATCCACTGCGCTAGACCCTTCGGCCCCTCGCGCTCGAGAATCTGCCGGCTGCCCTCGACGACCGCGAGCGGAGGATAGACCGGCGGGACCGGCTCGAGCGCATTGGCGGGCGGACGCGGCCTGTCGCGCACTTCGGGATGGCCGTTGATCGTGACGTCCGCGATATAGGTCAGGAGCTTCGTCGCGCGATCCTTGCGGCGGCGGATGTCGAACAGCTCGGGCGTCGTGTCGATGAAGCGCGTCGTGTAGCGGTTCTCGACGAAGTCCGGATGCGTGATGATATTCTCGAGGAATGCGAGGTTGGTCTGCACGCCACGAATGCGAAACTCGCGCAGTGCGCGATGCATGCGCGCGATCGCTTCGTCGGGCGTCGGCGCCCAGCAGGTGACCTTCTCGAGCAGCGGATCGTAGTACCGCGTGATCACGGCGCCCGCATAGGCCGTGCCGCCATCGAGGCGCACACCGAATCCCGTGGCCTCGCGGTAGGCAGTGATCCGCCCATAGTCTGGAATGAAGTTCTCTTCCGGATCCTCCGTCGTGATCCGGCACTGGATCGCATGGCCGTTGAGCCTGATGTCGTCCTGCTTCGGCACGCCCGATTCCGGCGTCCCGATGACCGCACCTTCGAGCAGCCGGATCTGCGCCTTGACGATGTCGATGCCGGTGACGACTTCGGTCACCGTATGTTCGACCTGGATGCGCGGGTTCACTTCGATGAAGTAGAATTTGTCCGTATCGGCATCGAGCAGGAACTCGACCGTACCTGCCCCGCGGTAGTTGGCGGCCTTGCCGAGCCGCAATGCGGCACCCGTGAGATCGTCGCGCACCTGCCGTGACAGATACGGAGCCGGTGCGCGCTCCACCACCTTCTGGTTGCGCCGCTGCACCGAGCAGTCGCGCTCGAACAGATGCACCAGGTTGCCATGCTCGTCGCCGATGAGCTGCACCTCGACATGCCGCGCCCGCTCGATCAGCTTTTCGAGATACATCTCGTCCTTGCCGAAGGCGGCCTTGGCCTCCCGCCGGCCTTCACTGACTTCATGGACCAGCGACTTCTCGTCCATGATCCGGCGCATGCCGCGCCCGCCGCCGCCCCACGATGCCTTCAGCATCAGCGGATAGCCGATCTCCGCGGCCATCTTCTTGACGGCGTTCATATCGTCGGGCAGCGCGTCCGTCGCCGGCACTACAGGCACCTTGCTCGCGATCGCCATGTTGCGTGCGGCGACCTTGTTGCCGAGATCGCGCATGGTCTGCGGGCGCGGTCCGATGAAAACGATGCCGTTTTCCTCGCAGGCTTCGGCAAATTCCGGTGACTCCGACAGGAGGCCGTAGCCCGGATGGATCGCATCGGCGCCGCTGGCGCGCGCCACGCGGATATATTCGTCGATCTGGAGATACGCCTCGACCGGCCCCATGCCTTTGCCGATGAGATAGGCTTCGTCGGCCTTGAACCGGTGCAGCGCCAGCTTGTCCTCTTCGGCGTAGCAGGCGACCGTCTTGATGTTCAGCTCGTTGGCGGCGCGGAAAACACGGATGGCGATTTCGCTGCGGTTGGCGACGAGGATCTTCTTGATCGGCATTGCTTGTCGGTCCGATGAGAGGGGATCGGGGCGTCGCCGCCCGCAAACGATAAAGGGAGCCTTGCGGCTCCCCTCTTATTTCTCGCCCAGATGTCCCAGCAGGTGAGACATGTCGTAGCCGGCATGCGCCGCCTGCGCCACGATCTCGTGCGCCGGGAGCTTGCCGGCCTGGGTCAGCGCCCACAGCGTCGTCGAACGCGTCCCCGAGCGGCAGTAGCACACCACCGGGCCGTCGCTCCCCTCGAGCACGGCCCGCTCCTGTTCGATCATTTCGGCCGAAACGCCGTCACGGCCAAGCGGAATGAAATGGTAGGCCAGCCCCGCCGCCTCGGCCGCAGCCTTCATCACCGCCGAACTGGGCTGGTCGAAGGCCTCCCCGTCCGGCCGGTTGTTGATCACCGTCGTGAATCCGGCCGCCTTGATGGCGGGCATGTCGTCCGGGCTAATCTGCGGCGCGACGCTGACGTCGTCATTGATCCGCTTCAGTTCCAACATTGAGCTCCGAATGCACCTGACTTCCTGGCGCCGCTTATAGACGGGCCATTCGGCGCTGTGCAACTGCGGGCTCTGTCAGGCGGCCTGGGAATAGCGGGCCAGCGCGCCGATCACCTGCTTGGCGCTGACCCGGCCGATGACCTTGCCCGCGGCATCCGTCACTCCAACCCACTCGTGGGCGGCAAACAACGGCAGCACGTCCTCGCACCGTGCATCGGCAGGCACCGCATGGTCGCACGTGACGCCGAGTTCCGGCGTCATGATTGCGCGCACATGGATCGCCCGCGCCTTGTTCACGTCGCGCACGAACTCCTCGACATGCGCGTTCGCGGGCTTGAGCACGATGTCTTCGGGGCGCCCCTCCTGCACCACGGCGCCGTCGTTGAGCACGGCGATGCGGTTACCGATCTTCAGCGCCTCGTCGAAATCGTGCGTGATGAACAGGATCGATTTGTGCAGCGTCTTTTGCAGCTCGAGCAGCTGGTCCTGCATGCCTGAGCGGATCAGCGGATCGAGCGCCGAGAACGCTTCGTCCATCAACAGGATCTCGGTGTCCATCGCCAGCGCCCGGGCGAGACCGACCCGCTGTTGCTGGCCACCCGAGAGCTGTCGGGGCCGTGAGTTCTCGTACCCCTTGAGACCTACGGTCTCGATCCAGTGCATGGCCGCGTCGCGGCGCTGCGCCTTGGGCACCCCACGCACTTCCAGTCCATAAGCCACGTTGGCGAGCACCGAGCGGTGGGGCAAGAGGCCAAACTTCTGAAACACCATGGCGATCTTGTTGCGCCGGAACGTGCGCAGCTCGTCGAGGCTCATGGCGCGCACATCGCTTCCCCCTACGAACACATCGCCCGCGGAGGGATCGATCAGGCGGTTCACGTGGCGTACGAGTGTGGACTTTCCCGACCCCGACAGGCCCATCACGACATAGATCTGCCCGCGCGCCACCGTGAGCGAGACGTCGTTGAGTCCGACGACATGGCCGGTTTCGGCCTGCACCTCGGATTTGCTCTTGCCGGCATGCAAGAGCTCCAGCGCGACGTCCGGCCGCGGTCCGAATATCTTGGTCACCCCCTGCATGTGGATCGCGGGTGTTGCAGCCGCTTGCTGATCGGCGGCGATGGAATCGATCCTGTTCATGATGTCTCCGCCAGTCCGATGCGTTTCTGCAATTGCCGTCCGTACGCCTGGGTGATGCGGTCGAAGACGATGGCGAGAGCCACGATGCCCAGGCCGGCGAACAGACCCCGGCTGACTTCGAGCCGGCCGATCCCCTGCAGCACCTGATAGCCCAGCCCGCCGGCGCCGATCATCGAGGCGATCACCACCATGGCCAGCGCCATCATCGTGGTCTGGTTGATGCCGGCAAGAATAGTCGGCAACGCAAGCGGGATCTGCACCCCCACCAGGCGCTGTCCGGGATCGGCGCCAAAGGCGCGCGACGCTTCCATCACGGCGGGGTCCACCTGGCGGATGCCGAGATCGGTAAGCCGCACGAGGGGCGGCGCCGCATAAACGATAGTTGCAATCAACGCCGGCACCTTGCCCGGCCCAAAGATCATCACCGTCGGGATGAGATAGACAAAGCTCGGCAGCGTCTGCATCAGGTCGAGCACCGGCAGCACGATGCCGCGAACGCGCACCGAACGGGACATCACGATGCCGACCGGGATCGCGAGGACGATAGCCGTCAGCGTGGCCGCGATCATCAGCGCTGTGGTCACCATGGCGTCTTCCCAAAGATCGAAGATGCCCAGGAACACCAGCGCACCGAGGACGACCGCCGGAAGTTTCCAGTTACGGCTTGCCAGCCAGGCGATTCCAACGAGGACGATGATGACGAGCCACCATGGGGTCGCAATCAACGCCCGCTGGATGGAATTGAGCAGAAACAGGAGCGGCGAGGCGGCCGCCTCCAATGCACCACCCCAATTGGACACAACCCAGTTGAGGGCGTCATCGACGGCGCGGCGCAACGGCTTTGTGTCGACGAATTCGGGAAACAAACAAGATCTCCAATTGATGACACGAAGCGGCAGCCGGGCGCGAACACCCGGCCACCACGCGTTGTCAGGTGCACCTCCTCAGAGGGCGGCTTTCACCTTTTCGGCGATCTCCGGGGACACCCATTTGGTCCAAACGGCCTCGTTTTCCTTGAGGAAGTGGACGGCGGTGTCTTCGGCGTCTGCCTTGTTGTCATCGCCCCAGGCGACGAGTTGGCTCACCGTGTCCCGGTCGAAGGTCGTCCCCTTGAGGTAGTCGACCACGGCCGGTGCCTCGTCCTGCAGCCAGCTTGCGACGGCGATCTTGATCGGGCTCGGCGGCCAGGCCGTCGGGACCGGGGGGTCCTCGCAATCGGGGTTGGTGTTGCACTCATAGGCAGCCTTGTCGGCCGGGGGCAGCTCGAGCTGATAGGAGGGATACTTGCCGAGGATCGCCGTGGGTCCCCAGTAATAGAAGAAGATCGGCTCCTTGCGCAGGAAGGCCCGGCTGATCGAGGCGTCGAGATTGCCGCCCGACCCCGGCGAGAACAGGTTCCACCCCTTGTTCTCCATGTCATAGGCCTCGAACATCGCGGTGTTGGCGAGCTCGCACGCCCAGCCCGGCGGGCACGAATAGAGCCGGCCCTTGCTG
>JBIQKK010000086.1:0-10678 GCA_044506585.1 Hyphomicrobiales bacterium | reverse complement strand
AGCCAGTGCGTGCCGAGCTCCTCCTTCATCAGCGCCATGTAGTCGAGCGCCGTTTTAGCCGAAGCGATGCCGCCCGCGGGCTTGTAGCCGATCTCGACGCCGGTCTCCTCGGCGAACCAGCGGATCATGCGGATCATCGCCAGCGACACCGGCAGCGACGCGTTGACCTTTTCCTTGCCGGTCGAGGTCTTGATGAAGTCGGCCCCCGCCATCATGCAGACCAGCGAAGCCCTGGCGACATTGTTGAGCGTTGCGAGCTCGCCTGTCCCCAGGATGGTCTTGATGTGTGCGTCGCCGCAGGCCTTCCGCATGGCGCTCACTTCGTCGTAAAGCGCCTGCCAGTCGCCCCGCAGCACCATGCCGCGCTCGATGACGATATCGATCTCGTCGGCGCCGTCGGCCACCGAGGCTTCGATCTCGCCAAGGCGCGTCGAGAGCGGCGCGAGGCCATGCGGGAAGGCGGTCGAGACCGCCGCAACATTGATGCCCGTGCCTTTGAGGGCATCGACCGCAGTCTTGACGAAGGCATGATAGACGCACACCGCCGCCGGCTGGATCGTGAGGTCACCGACGCCGAGCCCGTCGAGAATGTCCTGCCGCACCGGATGGCGCGCCTTGGCGCAGAGCCGCTCGACCCGGCCCGGCGTATCGTCGGAATTGAGCGTCGTCAGGTCCATCAGCGTGATGGCGCGCAGCAGCCAGCCGACCTGCCAGTCCTTCTTGACCGTGCGGCGCGTGCCGATGGTCGCCGCCCGCCGCTCGAGCGCCGAGCGGTTCATGCGCACGCGGCCGACCCAGTCGAGATCGAGCGGAAAGCCGGGATTGCGTGCGGGCGGCGTCAGCGCCTTACCCTCAGGGGCCGCGGGGCGCGGTGAATCGGGACGATCGACGATGCGTAGGGTCATGCTGCCTCCGCTGGCGCCCCGCGCCGTTGCGGCTCATCGGCGTCGCGCTGCCGCCGCGCCACCCGGTCCGCCGTTCGAGAAATCGCAGCGTACCAAAGATAGATGCCCCCCTTCAACGCGAAGTCGAGGCGGGCATCTATCTCGCATGCCCGCAACCCGAGGGCGAAGTTGCGGGATTTGTGCCCTTCAACGACAGGTGCGGCGAAGAGTTCCCGCGCCCGGCTCATTTGGGGAGATATTCCGGCCCGAACGAATGGGGCAGCAATTGCGCGACCGTCTGGTGCAGCGGCTCGCCCTCCACGCCGTGGCTGATCACCACCACGTCCTGGTCGGCGAATTCGCGGATGCGCTGCCGGCAGCCGCCGCACGGCGTCACCGGCGCGCTGCCCGGCCCCGTCACATACATGCGCCTGATGCGC
Organism: Hyphomicrobiales bacterium; assembly: GCA_044506585.1. Lineage (GTDB taxonomy): Bacteria > Pseudomonadota > Alphaproteobacteria > Rhizobiales > Devosiaceae > Devosia_A. The sequence continues at coordinate 9,354 of JBIQKK010000086.1, read as the reverse complement.
TTGCCGCCGCCCGCGATCATCGCCGCGATGGCCGAGGGCTCGGCGCAATTGCCGATGGGATAGGCCGCATTCTCGATGTTGCAGCCCGCATAGATCTTGCCGTCATCGGCGAGGATCGCGGCCCCCACCGAAAAGCGCGAATAGGGCGCGTAGGCGCGCGCACGAACCGCCTCGGCCGCGGCGAACAGGTCGGCGTCGGTCGCCATGGCTAGCGCTCCTTGGTGTAGGGAATGCCGCCGGCCTTGGGGCCGACCGCCTTGCCGATGAACCCGGCCAGCAGCACCACGGTCAGCACATAGGGCAGCGCCTGGATGAACTGCACGGGGATCGGGCCGATCAGCGGCAGCGGCACGCCCTGGAGGCGGATCTGCGAGGCATCGAGGAAGCCGAAGAGTAGGCAGGCATACATCGCCGGAACGGGCTTCCACTTGGCAAAGATCAACGCCGCCAGCGCGACGTAGCCGCGCCCCGCCGTCATGTTGTTGCTGAAATTGGCGCTCTGGGCGATCGACAGATACGTGCCCGCGAGGCCGCACAGCACGCCGTTGATCAGCACCGCCCGATAGCGCAGCGCGTTGACGCCGATACCGGCCGTATCCACCGCCTTGGGGTTCTCGCCCACGGCGCGGAGGCGCAGGCCGAACCGCGTGCGGAACAGCCAATAGGCCGTCAGCGGCACCGCGAGGAACGCCAGGTAGACGAAGATGTAGTGGCCCGAGAGCACGTTCGCATAGAGCGGCCCGATGATGGGGATCGTCCCGATCTCGCTGGCGAAAGGCAGCGTGATCGGCTGGAACCGCCCGCCGATCGACGACAGCAGCGGCGTCCGCCCGCCCTGGCCGAACCAGCTCTGCCCGAGGAACGTCGTGAGCCCCGCCGCCAGCATGTTGATCGCCACGCCCGCAATGATCTGGTTGCCGCGCAGCGAGATCGACGCCGCGCCCTGGACCAGCGACGTCACCAGCGAAGCGGTCAATCCCGCCGCAAGTCCGAGCAGCATCGAGCCGGTGACGGCCGCGGTGGCGGCCGCGAAGAAGGCGGCGAACAGCATCTTGCCTTCGAGGCCGATATCGAACACGCCCGAGCGCTCGGAATAGAGGCCGGCAAGGCAGGCGAGCAGCAGCGGCGTTGCAAAGCGCAACGTTGCGGCCAGCAGCGAGATGAACTCCATATAGTCCATCACGCGTCTCCCTCTTGTGCCGCCGCGGGCTTGGCCTCGACGGCGTTGGGGTCGCGCTGCGGCGTCGTCGTGGTGAAAAGCCGTTCCAGCGTGGGGCGGAACAGCCCCTCCATCGCGCCGGTGAACAGGATCACGAGCGCCTGGACCACCGCGATCATTTCCTTGCTCACGTCGGGCATCGTGAACTGCATTTCCGAGCCGCCCTGGTAGAGCACGCCGAACAGCAGCGCCGCGAGCGCGATGCCGATGGGGTGGTTGCGGCCCATCAGCGCCACCGCAATCCCCACAAAGCCCGCACCCGCCACATAGCTTTCGACCAGGCGATGGTTGAGGCCGAGGACGAGATTGATCGACATCATCCCGGCGACGGCGCCCGAGATCGCCATCACGACGATGATCAGCCGCTGGTTGCTCATCCCGGCATAGCGCGACGCGACGGGGTTGTGCCCCATGGTGCGCAGCGCGAAGCCGAACTTGGTGCGCCACACGAGAATGTAAAAGCCGATCAGCACCGCGATCGCGAGAAACACCGAGAGGTTGACCGGCGAGTAGCCGAAAAAGCCCATGAACTGGCGCAGCTGCGGCAGCCAGGCGTCCTTGGCCAGCACGCGCGTTTCGAGGCCGTTGCTCCCGGAGGGCTTGAGGAACTGGTTGAGCACGAAGATCATCATCGCCGAGGCGATGAAGTTGAACATGATCGTCGTGATGACGACGTGGCTACCGCGGTGCGCCTGCAGATAGCCGGGGATCGCCGCCCAGATGCCGCCGAACGCCGCCGCGCCGATAATGGCGAGCGGCGCCACGACCATCCAGTTCGTGCTGTCGAGCGCGAGCGCCACCAGCACGCAGCCGAGCCCGGCGACATAGGCCTGCCCCTCGGCGCCGATGTTGAACAGTCCCGCATGCGCGGCCACCGCCACCGCGACGCCGGTGAACACGAAATTGGTGGCGTAGTAGAGCACGTAGCCGAGGCCGTCGCCGGAGCCGAAGGCACCCGAGAAGATCGCGTAATAGGCCTGCAGCGGATTCTGCCCGATCATCCAGACCACGAGCCCGGCGATCAGGAAGGCGAGAAACAGGTTGATGGCGGGCAGCAGGATGACATCGGCCCAGCGCGGAAGTGCCCTCATTGCGCGGCCCCCGTCGAGATGCCGGCCATCAGCAGGCTGAGTTCGTTCTCGGTCGCGGTCCGCGGATCGGCTTCGCCGACGATACGGCCGTCGAACATCACGAGGATATGGTCCGACAGCGAGCGGATTTCGTCGAGCTCGACCGAGACGAGCAGGATGGCCTTGCCGGCATCGCGCATCTTGATGATCTGGTTGTGGATGAACTCGATGGCGCCGATATCGACGCCGCGCGTCGGCTGGCCGACGATCAGCACGTCCGGATCGTGTTCCATCTCGCGCGCGATCACGATCTTCTGCTGGTTGCCGCCCGAGAAATTGGCGGTCCTCAGCCGGTGATTGGCCGGGCGGATGTCGTATTTCTTGATGTGCTCGATGGCTTCGCGCTGCGCCGCGGCCTGGTCGAGCAGCGCGCCCTTGCCGTAGGGCGCTTCGGTCTCGTAGCCCAGAATGGCGTTCTCCCATTCCTCGAAGGCGGTCACGAGGCCCATGCGCAGGCGGTCCTCCGGCACGTGGCCGATATTGGCGTTGCGGGCAATCTTGGCGCCCGCGTCGCCATGCAGCGGCAGGGCCTGCCCCTTGATCCGGACCGCGCCCTGCCGGGGGATCCGCATGCCCGAGACACATTCGAGCAGTTCGGACTGGCCATTGCCCGAGACGCCCGCGATCCCGACGATCTCGCCCGCGCGCACGGTAAAGCTCACGGTCTTCACGCGTTCGACGCCGCGGTCGTCGGCGACCACGAGGCCCTCGACTTCGAGGAGCGGCGCGCCGGGCTTGGCCTCCCCCTTGTCGACGCGCAGCAGCACGCGGCGGCCGACCATGAGCTCCGCGAGCTGTTCCGGATTGGTCTCGGCGGTCTTGAGCGTCGCCACCATGGCGCCCTGGCGCATCACCGACACGCTGTCGGTGATCGTCATGATCTCGCGCAGCTTGTGGGTGATGAGAATGATGGTCTTGCCCTGTTCGCGCAGCGTTGCGAGCACGCGGAACAGGTCGTCGGCCTCTTCCGGCGTCAGCACGCCGGTGGGCTCGTCGAGGATCAGCGTTTCGGCGCCCCGGTAGAGGGCCTTGAGGATTTCGACGCGCTGCTGCTGGCCCACCGAGATTTCCTCGATGAGCGCGTCCGGATCGATCTCCAGCCGGTATTCGTCGGCGAGATGCTTGAGCGCGGCGCGCGCCTTGCCGAGCGACGGGGCCAGCCGCACCTGCCCTTCGGCACCCAGAACGATGTTCTCGAGCACCGTGAAATTGTCGACCAGCATGAAGTGCTGGTGCACCATGCCGATGCCGAGCGCCAAAGCGTGGCGCGAATCGGTGATGGCCTGGGGTGTGCCGTTGACGAGGATTTCGCCCGAATCGGCGACGTAGAAGCCGTAAAGGATCGACATCAGCGTCGATTTGCCCGCGCCGTTCTCGCCCACGATGCCATGGATGGTGCCGCGCGCCACCTTGAGGTCGATGTCGCGATTGGCGTGAACCGGGCCGAAATGCTTGTTGATGCCCCTCAGCTCAATGGCTGGCGCGGCGGATGCAGCGGCCCCTTGGGGCCGCTGCAGATTGGGCGTGTCATCCATCGAGTTCAGCCGATCAGAGCGGGCACTGACCGTCGTCTTCGTAATTGTGGACTTCGATTTCACCCGCGATGATCTTGGCCTTGTAGTCCTCGACCGCCGCCTTGATCTCGGGCGTGATCAGCGCTTCGTTGTGCTCGTCGAGCGCGTAGCCTACCGAATCGGTGTCGAGGCCGGCCGAAACCAGGCCAGTCGACAGGCCGGGGCCGTCGGTGAAAGCCTGCTTCACGGCGAGGTCCACGCGCTTGACCATCGAGGTCAGCACGGTGCCCGGCTCGATGTAGTTCTGATTGGAGTCGACGCCGATGGCGAACTTGCCGTTGTCCTTGGCGGCCTGGATCACGCCTAGCCCCGAACCGCCGGCGGCGGCGAAGACGACTTCCGCGCCGCGGTCGAAGGCTGCCTGGGCGAGTTCTGCGCCTACCGTCGGGTTGCTCCAGGCTTCGGGGGTCGTACCCACATAGTTCTCGAAGACTTCCGCGTCAGGGCGCACGGCTTTGATGCCCTGGGCGTAGCCGCAGTAGAATTTGTGGATCAGCGGCACGTCCTGGCCGCCGACGAACCCGTACTTGCCGGTGTCCGATTTCATGGCGGCGATTACGCCGACCAGGAACGAGCCCGTGTGCTCGTCGAACTTCACCGAGCGGACGTTCGGCTTGTCCACAGCTTCATCGATGATGACGAACGAGGTGTCGGAATACTCGTCCGCGAGCGCGGGCAGGATCGAGAGCCAGTTGAAGCTCATGAGCACGATCGGGTTGGCGCCCTGCTGGGCCATGCGGCGCAGCGCCTGTTCGCGCTGGGCGGCGTCCGTGATTTCGAAGTCGACGTAGTTGCCGCCAGTTTCGGCCTTCCAGGCCTCGGCGCCGTTATAGGCGGCTTCGTTGAACGACTTGTCGAACTTGCCGCCAAGATCGTAGATCAGGCCCGGATCGGCGAGCGCGGCGCCGGCGGCCATCGCCGCAACGGCGATACCAGTGGCCATGGCGGCAAGGTGCCGTTTGAAGTTTGTCATGAGTGTCTCCCTGTTCGCGCGAAAAAGCGGCGTTTGCCGCGTCACGAATACTCGCGCGTTGGCGAAAGATACAATCGTGCATTGGTCGGACCCGCAAGAGGGAAAACCGCGTTTTTTGAACACTTGGTCAAAAATCCACGGGCTCTCGCGGCAACGCCGTTACACTCGCGCCCATCCGTTCGCCGATGCGTTCGAAAAAGCCGTCGATCAGCCGCTGCGCCGAATTGCCGATCAGCGTGCGGCCCAGCCGCATGATCCCGCCATCGGCTTTCCCCGCCGCCGAGAAGCTGAGGATCGTACCTCGGGGATCGTCGGCGAGCACGATATCGGCCGCCGCATGCGCCATGCCCAGAACGCCACCCTTGCCGCGCCCCGACAGCGTGTAGCTTTGCGCCGGCACGACGTTGCTCAGTTCCAGTTCGCCGGCAAAGACCGGGTGCACGAGTCCCAGGTGGACGCGGACGGTGAGATCGAGCGTTGCCGGGCCGGTCCAGGCGATCCGCTCGCAGCCGGGAATGACCGCTCCGAGGACCCCCGCATCGTTGAGCGCCGCCCAAACTTCGGCCCGTTTCGCGCCGAACAGGTAGCGGCCGCCAAAATCCACGAGTCTCAGGCCCTTTCCATGCGTCTTTTTCGCACCATATCCCGCAAAATAGTGAGCAGGGCCATGACGATCAATTGGTCGGTCCGGAAGCGTCACCTAAATTGGCAGGGGCATGCCTGCCGCCCAACCATAAGGACGACATGAATGGCCAACGACGTCATGGACAAGCCTCTGCAGTACCTCGACAAAGCGGTCAACGCGATCCGCGATCTCGGCATCTGGCCGGAATCGTCGGCTGAGCAGCCGATCACGGGCCTGCTCAACGAGATCACGGCGCTCGACGAGACCAAAGTCATCCTCATCGGCCGCACGCTGACCCAGGCGAGCGCCTTCAATGAAGTGGTCCGCTCGCAGGTCGCGGCCATGAATGTCGGCAACCGCTACGAAGAGATCACCAACGGCTTCAATTCCATCCGCGACGATGCCAAGGGCATGGTCGACCAGCTCGATGACGGCAAGCTCGACCTGATGGAGCGCGTCGGAAACGTCTGGATGAAGGTCAGCCGGGGCGACATCGCCACCCGTTTCGACAAGATTCGCGGCACCTATCTCGACGTCTCCAAGGAGACCAAGAACCAGATCGACCGCGAGCACATCATCCTCGAGGCCTATCGCGACTTCCGCGGCGCGCTCAAGCAGGCCGAAGTCATGGCGCTCGAACTGCTCGACACCGCGACGACCGAGCTCGCGAACAGGAAATCGGCGCTGCAGACGGCCGCCGATGCGCTCAGCAGCTTCGCCGAAGGCACGCCCGCCGACCGTGCGCGGCTCGAAATGACGCGCGACGAGAAGCTGCGCGACCTCCAGAACGAAGAGCGCCGCTACCAGATCGCCAAGGACCTGTCGGACAACCTCACCATCTCCTATTCGACCTCCGAAGTGATCATGGCCCGCCTGATGCAGACGACCAACGCCAAGGAGCGCGTCTATCAGCAGGCCGTCTCGTTCTTTTCCACCAACGAGACCGTCTTCACCGCGCTGTCGGCGAGCTTTACGGGCTTGTTCGGCCTCCACGAATCGACCGAAACCCTGAACGCGATGAAAGAGGGCGTGTCCAAGTCGCTCGAAACTCTCAGCGAGATCGGCGGCAAGGTGCAGGAAGAAGCTCTGAAGGCCGGCTACGGTCCGACCATCCGCGCCGATGCGGTCAAAAAGCTCGTCGATTCCGTCGTCACCTTCCAGGAGAAGTCGCGCCAGATCATCGACGAGATGCGCGTCCAGGCCACCAGGAATTCCGCCGAGATCCGCGATGCCGTCGAGGACGGCAAGAAGCGACTCGCCCAGCTTGCTTCCGAGGGCAACGCACTCCTGCTCGAGACGAAGGCGAACTAACGACGTCCGTGAGCGCAACCCAACAGATGACTCCGACCGTGGCTGAGAGCGCGCCTCTCAGCGACGTCATGCTGGCCATGGATGTGGTGGATACCCTCCGCCACAACCAGGACCTGGTCGCGCGCGAGCTCAACGGGGAGGCGCGCGAGCGCCAGCTGATCGAAAAGCTCCGCCAGATCTACCACCAGCAGGGCATCGACGTCAGCGACGCCATCCTCAGGGAAGGCGTCGCCGCGCTCGAAGGCAGCCGCTTCGTCTACACCCCGCCCAAGCCGGGTCTCGGCGTTTCGCTGGCGCGCCTTTATGTCGGGCGCAAGCGCTGGCTCCCCGCCGTGTTCGCCCTCGCTTTGCTGCTCATTGTGGGCTTCGGCGGCTACTTCCTCGTCTGGAAGCCCTATCAGGACGCGCAGGCCGAGCAGGCGCGCATCGAGCTCACCGAGCGGCTGCCGGCCGAGATGGATGCGCTCTACCGCACCATCTTCGAGGAGACCAAGGTCCAGTCCGCGGCGCGCGAGGCCGAGCAGATTCGCGATCGCGGCAAGACCGCCGCCGCCGAGGGCAACCGCGCGGCGGCCGAAGAAGCGATCGCCGACCTCACCCGGGTCCGCGACACGCTGCGCCAGGAGTACCAGTTGCGCGTCGTCAGCCGCAGCGGGGTGAAGTCCGGCTTCTGGACCTTCCCCGAGATCAACACCGAGGCCACCAATTACTACATCGTGGTCGAGGCCATCGACGTGCACGGCAAGCCGCTGAGCCTGCCGATCCTCAACGAGGAGAACAACGTTACAGAGACGGTCGAGATGTGGGGCATCCGCGTGCCCGAAGCCGTCTATCACGCGGTCGAAAACGACAAGCTGGATGACGGCATCATCCAGCGCAACATCGTGGGCATCAAGCAATACGGCTACCTCGAACCCGAATACCTGATACAGGTGCTCGGCGGCGCCGTGACCCGGTGGTGATCCCATGAGTCTCTCCGGTCCCGAAGCCCTGCGCTCGCTCGACGAGGCCCTCCGCGACATTCGCCGAGAAGAGGACGAGATCGCGAAGCGCCTCGCGCATTCGGCCGAGCTCATCACCAAGATGCGCGAGCAGGAAGGCGAATTGCTGCGCCAGCTCGCGGCGGTGCGCCTCGATCCCGCGACGCAGGCCGAACTCGCAGGACGGATCAGCGCCGCCGAGCTCAAGGCGCGCGAGATGCTGAAAACGCATGAAGCGGACCTCGCGCAATCGGCGAAAGCGCTCGAGGCGCTCGATGCCGAAATCGCGCAAGGCACCGCCGAGCGCGACAGGCTCCAGGGCGAGGCCACCCGCCGCAACGACGAGTTGCGTGCGCTCGCCGACAAGGTCCGCCCCGGCCTTGCGGCCGATCCCGCCTTCGCCAAAAAGCTCGCCACCGCCAGGGAGCTCGCCGCGGTCGCGGCCGAATCCATGCGCAAGACCGCGCAGGCCGAGGCCGACCGCGAGGAAAAGGGCAAGCCTTACCGCGACGATCCGCTGTTCATGTACCTGTGGGAGGGCGGCTACGGCACCAAGTCCTACCACCCCAACAATCTCGTCGCCTTCCTCGACGGCCATGTCGCCCGCCTTGTCCGCTATCCCGAAGCGCGCCCGAACTTCGCCATGCTCAACGAGATCCCGCTGCGGCTGCGCGAGCATGCCGAACGGCAGGAGCAGAACGCCCGCGCCGCGAACGACGACGTCGCGGCCCTCGAAAGCGCGGCGATCGACGCGGCCGGCGGCAAGGCCGCGCGCGAGGCCCTCGAACGGCTGAGTGCCGACATCGCCGCGCTCGACGAAAAGATCGTCACCCTCCAGGACCAGCGCGACGAGGCGCTCAAGACCCAGCGCGATCTCGCGCAGGGGAGCGATCCCGCATTCGCCGCGGCCATCAAGGGTCTCGCCGAAGCGCTCGGCCGCGAAGATCTGAAGACCCTCCTCGCCGAAGCGCGCGCCACCGCCACCGGCCAGGACGACACCATCGTCGCCCAGATCGACGATGTGCGCCGGCGCGCCAAGGAGGAGGACGAGGACACCGCCGACCACAAGGCGCGCCTCAAGACCCTCGCCGCGCGCCGCCGCGAGCTCGAGGACATCCAGTACGAATTCAAGAAGCAGGGCTTCGACAATCCGCGCTCGAGCTTCGGCAAGGACGACCTCGTGGGCGATCTGCTCAACGACTTCCTGCGCGGCGGCATCAGCGCCGCCAATTACTGGGACCAGTGGCGCCGCAGCCAGCGCTGGAGCGGTCCGCGCGACGACTGGAATTTCGAGGAACGCTTCGGCGGCCCCGACAGCTGGCGCCGCGATGATGACGACGACGATGACGACGACGATCGCCGCAACAATCCGTGGGGCAATCTGCGCTGGCCCGATAATTCCTTCGCCGGGGGCGGCCGCAAGAATTACGGCGGGCCGGGCGGCGGCTGGGGCCGCATCGATTTCGGCAATCGCGGCGGCGGGGGCGGCGGCTTCTCGCGCCCGCGCACCGGCTCGTCGGGCAACCGCACCGGCGGCGGCTT